>NZ_JBMIQH010000021.1:0-159998 GCF_056155635.1 Paraburkholderia sp. BR10141
CAGCACGATCGAAGCCTTGAAATACACGCTCTGCGCGCATTGACCCGGCTTGAAGAGGCGCGGATGCAGGTCGAGCGGGCAGCCGCGCGAGAGCACGTCGCGCGCCCGCGTGCCTTCGATCTCGATCACCGTGTTGCCGCTGCCGACGTCCACGGCCGCCGCATAGGCATCGCCGAGCACGGGGGTCAGCTTCGCTTCGAGCATGCCCGTTTGCACAGGCGCGAGCGAGCGTACGAGCCATTCGTCGGGTCCGAGCCAAAGCACGTCGTAGTGGTCGCTGCGCGCGACGGTGTTCGGCGCGGCCGGCGGCTCGCAGCCAACCACGCCGGCGAACGCCGCGACGAACGCCGGGTCGCTCAATTCGCCGCGCACGTTCACGAGGTCACGAAACGGCAGCTCACGCATGGCGAACGCTTTCGAGGCGCGTCCCTCCTGCGCCTTGACCAGATCCGCGGCACCTACGAGCGGCGACTCAAGGCGCACGCCGACGACGCGCTCCGCGACCGGCAGGGGGTCTTTCGTTTCATTCAACATGCTGACGCACTCCTTCCGTGTCGTAGAAAATCGGGCTCGCGATCTGCGCGCTCACGCGCCGGCCATCGGCCATGGGAATCACCACGCGCTCGCCCATCTTGTTCAAGCCGCCCTTCACGACCGCCAGCGCGATGGAACGCTGCAGGATCGGGCTGTAGTAGCTCGACGTCACGTGACCGATCATCGGCGTCGTGCCGTCGGCGCGCGCTTGCGCATCCGGTGCGATGATCTGGCCGCCTTCGGGCAGCACGTATTGCGCATCGTCGGTCAGCAGTCCGACGAACTGCTTGCGGTTTTCCTTCGCCGTATCCGAGCGCTTGAGCGAGCGGCGGCCGAGGAAGTCCTTCGTCTGCGAGACGAGACCGCCCATGCCGAGATCGAAAGGCGTGACCGAGCCGTCCGTGTCCTGACCCACGATGATGTAGCCCTTCTCGGCACGCAGCACGTGCATCGTTTCCGTACCGTACGGCGTGATGTCGAACTCGGCGCCGGCTTCCATCAACGCTTCCCATACGGCGCGGCCTGCATTCGCGGGCACGTTCACTTCATAGGCCAGCTCACCCGAGAAGCTGATACGCATGACGCGCGACTTCACGCCCGCGACCGTGCCGTTGCGATACGACATGAACGGGAACGCGGCGTTGTCGAAGTCGATGTCCTTGCATACCTTCTGCAGCACCTTGCGGCTCTTCGGGCCGACCACGGCGAACGTCGCCCAGTGGTCGGTGACGGAAGCGAGACGCACCTTCATGTCGGGCCACTCGGTCTGCAGCCAGCGTTCGAGCCACGTGAGCACACGCGCCGCGCCGCCCGTGGTGGTCGTCATCATGTAGTGCTGCTCGCCGAGGCGCACCGTCACGCCGTCGTCGAACACCATGCCGTTTTCGTCGAGCATCAGACCGTAACGGCACTTGCCCACTTCGAGCTTGAGCCACGGGTTCGTATAGACCCAGTTGAGCAGCTTCGCGGCGTCGGGGCCTTGAATGTCGATCTTGCCCAGCGTGGAAGCATCGAGAATACCGACGCTGTTGCGCACCGCAAGACACTCGCGCTTCACGGCCGCGTGCAGATTCTCCCCGCTTTTCGGGTAGTACCACGGGCGCTTCCAGTTGCCCACGTCCTCGAATTCCGCGCCATGCTGCACGTGCCACTCGTGAATGCAGGTCTTGCGGATCGGGTCGAGCATGTCGCCGAGTTCGCGCCCTGCGAACGTGCCGAACGTGACAGGCGTGTAGTTCGGGCGGAACGTCGTCGTGCCCGTCTCGGGAATCGTCTTGCCGAGCGCGCTGGCGAGAATCGCCATGCCGTTGATATTGCCGAGCTTGCCCTGGTCGGTGCCGAAGCCCATGGCCGTGTAACGCTTCACGTGCTCGACCGACTCGAAGCCTTCGCGCGCGGCGAGCAGAATGTCCGCTGCCGAGACGTCGTTCTGGAAGTCGACGAATTGCTTCGGCCCGCGCGCCGCATCCTTGCGACTGCCCACGAGCCACAGCGCCTGCAGCGGCGTCTCTTCGACCTCGGCTGCCCTGGGCACAGCGGGCCGCTTGAGCGGGAAGCCGAGCGACTTCGCCGCGTCGATGCCGCCGTCCACGCCCTGCGTGAGCGCGCGGCCAAGCCCGAATTCGCCCACTGCCGCCCCAACGCTCACTTCCTCCTGCACGCGCTTGCCGGGCAGGAAGCACGCCTTCGCGTCGCTCCAGTGCGCCTTGCCGCCCGACTGCGCGAAGAGGTGCAGCACCGGGCTGAAGCCGCCCGACACCGCAACGAGATCGCATGCAAGCGTGGCCTGCTGCGCGCCGGCCTGCCCGTTCGTGTAGCCCACCACGTCGACTGAGCTCACGCGCTGCTTGCCATGCGCACAGTTGATGGCCGCGTTGTACATCACCTTCACGCCCTGGCGGCGCGCGGTGGCCTGCAATGCGCCGTTGCCCTGGGCGCGCCCATCGACGACCGTGACGGTCGCGCCGCATGCCTTCAGATCGAGCGCACAACGGTAGCCCGCGTCGTTGTTCGTGAAGACGACCGCATTGCGGCCCGGCAACACGCCATAGCGATGGATATACGTCGAGACCGCCGAGGCCAGCATGATGCCCGGCAGATCGTTGTTGCCGAACACGATGGGACGCTCGTGCGCACCGGTGGCGAGAATCACGCGCCTGGCGCGGATTTTCCACAACAGCTCGCGCGTGCCCTGGCGCGTGGAAACCGGCAGATGCTCGGTCAAACGCTGCGTCACGGTCACGAGATTGTGGTCCTGATAGCCGAACGCCGTGCTGCGCGACAGGATCTTCACGTCGGGCATCTGCTTGAGTTCGGCTTCGATCTTCTCGACCCAATTGAGCGCAGGACGGCCGTCGATATCGGCCTTGCACGACAGCAGGCTGCCGCCCAGTTCGCGCTGGTCGTCCACCAGAATCACGCGTGCGCCGGTTGCGCCCGCCGTATGCGCGGCCGCGAGGCCGGCGGGGCCGCCGCCCACCACGAGGACATCGCAATGCGCGAAGCATTTGTCGTAGCGGTCGGCGTCGCGCACTTCGGGCGCTTTGCCGAGACCCGCGGCGTCGCGAATCTTTTCCTCGTATTTCGGCCACCATTTGCGCGGCCACATGAAGGTCTTGTAGTAGAAGCCCGCCGGCAGAAAGCGCGAGAACTTCTGGTTGATCGCCATGCGATCGTTTTCGAGGCTGGGCTCGGCGTTCACGCTCGTCGCGACGAGCCCCTGGTACAACTCGACTTCGGTCGCGCGCGCATTGGGTACCGTATACGCGCCGCGCTCGAGTTGCACGATAGCGTTCGGCTCGGCCACGTCCGCCGTCATGATGCCGCGCGGGCGATGGTACTTGAAGCTGCGCGCGACGAAATGCACGTCGTTGGCGAGTAGCGCCGAGGCCAGCGTGTCGCCCTGAAAGCCCTGATACGTGCGGCCATTGAACGTGAAGTTCAGCGGAATCGCGCGGTTCACGCGCCCACCGGCGCCGAGGCGGTTCTTCTGGCTCATCGCTGCGTGCTCCCTTGCTTGTCGCCTTGCGCCCCATTTGCTGCGCCGAAGGTTTCGTAAGACTGAATCTCGTAGGTGACGGTGTCGCGCGTCGCCATGAACCAGCGGCGGCAGCCCTGCGCGTGCAGCCACTGCTCTTTATGCACGCCGCGTGGGTTGTGACGCATGAAGAGGTAGTCGCCCCACTCCTTGTCGGTGAGCTTGTCGGTGTCGAGCGGACGCGCGATGTCGGCTTCGCCGCCGCAGGTGAACTCGACTTCGGCGCGGGGACCGCACCACGGGCATTCGATCAGCAACATATTGTGGGCTCCTTTAGTGCGCGACGGCGGCTGCGCCGTGTTCGTCGATCAGATGGCCGGTATAGAAGCGGTCCAGCGAGAACGGCGCGTTGAGCGGATGCGGCTCGTCCTTCGCAATGGTGTGCGCGAATACCCAGCCCGAGCCCGGCGTCGCCTTGAAGCCGCCGGTGCCCCAGCCGCAGTTGAAATAGAGACCCTTCACGTCGGTCTTGCTGATGATCGGGCAGGCGTCCGGCGAAACGTCGACAATGCCCCCCCACTGCCGGTTCATGCGCACGCGCGAGAACACCGGGAACATTTCGACGATGGCCTGCAGCGTGCCTTCGATGATGTGGAAGCTGCCGCGCTGGCCGAAACCGGTGTACTGGTCCACGCCCGCGCCGATCACGAGATCGCCCTTGTCGGACTGGCTGATATAGGCGTGCACCGCGTTCGACATGATGACGGTGTTCACGACCGGCTTGATCGGCTCCGACACCAGCGCCTGCAGCGGGTGGCTTTCCAGCGGCAGGCGCACGCCGGCCATGTCCGCGAGCGTCGTGGTGTTGCCCGCCGCCACCACGGCGACCTTCTTCGCCTTGATGAAGCCCTTCGACGTATCGACGCCGGTCACGCGCGCGCCGTCGCGGCGAATGCCCGTCACCTGGCAGTTCTGGATGATGTCCACGCCGTGCTGGTCCGCGCCGCGCGCGAAGCCCCACGCCACGGCGTCGTGGCGCGCCACGCCCGCGCGGCGCTGGATCGAGGCGCCCAGCACGGGGTAGCGGCTGTTCAGGTTGATGGTCGGCTCGATTTCCTTGATCTGCTCCGGCGTGAGGAATTCCGCGTCCACGCCGTTCAGGCGGTTCGCATTCACGCGGCGCTCGGTATCGCGCACGTCCTGCAGCGTATGCGCGAGATTCATCACGCCGCGCTGGCTGAACATCACGTTGTAGTTGAGGTCCTGCGAGAGCCCTTCCCAGAGCTTCATCGCTTTCTCATAGAGCGCCGCCGACTCGTCCCACAGATAGTTCGAGCGCACGATGGTCGTGTTGCGCGCCGTGTTGCCGCCGCCGATCCAGCCCTTCTCCAGAATCGCGACGTTCTTCACGCCGTGCTCTTTCGCGAGGTAATAGGCCGTTGCGAGACCATGCCCGCCGCCGCCGACGATCACCACGTCGTACTCCTTCTTCGGCTCCGGGCTTCTCCACTGCCGCTCCCAGTTCTCGTGATACGACAACCCGTTGCGGAACAGACTGAATATCGAATAGCGGCTCATCTCGCAGACCCCTTGTTGCGCGTTACCATTAGCTTCAGTTAGCACTCGATGACGTTCACGGCGAGACCACCGCGCGACGTCTCCTTGTATTTCGTCTTCATGTCGGCACCCGTTTCGCGCATCGTCTTGATGACGTTGTCGAGCGTGACGTAATGCTCGCCGTTGCCCTTGAGCGCCATGCGCGCGGCATTGATCGCCTTGATCGCGCCCATGGCGTTGCGCTCGATGCAGGGAATCTGCACGAGGCCGCCCACGGGGTCGCAGGTCATGCCGAGGTTGTGCTCCATGCCGATTTCGGCGGCGTTCTCCACCTGGCGCGGCGTGCCGCCCATGACGGCAGCGAGCGCCGCGGCGGCCATCGAGCACGCCACGCCCACTTCGCCCTGGCAGCCCACTTCGGCGCCCGAGATCGACGCCGTTTCCTTGTAGATGATCCCGATGGCCGCGGCCGTGAGCAGGAAGTTGGCGATGCCGTCTTCGTTTGCGCCCGCCACGAACTTCACGTAGTAGTGCAGCACCGCGGGAATCACCCCCGCCGCACCGTTGGTGGGCGCCGTGACGACGCGGCCGCCCGCCGCGTTCTCTTCGTTCACGGCCATGGCGTAGAGATTGACCCAGTCGAGCATCGACAGCGGATCGCGCAGCGACTCCTCGGAGCGCGAACGCAGATGCACCGAGAGATCGGCGGCGCGGCGCTTCACCTGCATCGGGCCGGGCAGCTCGCCATGCATCTTGCAGCCGCGCTCCACGCAGGCGGCCATCGCGCGCCAGATCACGAGCAGCCCTTCGCGCACGTCTTCCGGCGAACGTGCCGCGCATTCGTTCGCAAAGGTGACGTCGGCGATCGACCGGCCGCTCTCGTTGCACACGCGCAGCAGGTCGTCGCCGGTGCGGAACGGATACGGCACCTCGCGTCCGCTGCGCACGCCGTTCACGCGGTCGCCGTCGCGGTTCACGACGAAGCCGCCGCCCACCGAGTAGTACTCCTTTTCGACGAGCAGCTGCCCGTTTTCGTCGAAGGCCTGAAAACGCATGCCGTTCGGATGCAGTGTGTTCGCGCCGCCCATCGTCTTGCGAAAGAAGCCAACGCACTCCTTTTCGTCGAAGCGGATGGTCTGCTTGCCGAGCAGCACGAGCGTCTTCTCGCGGCGCATGGCAGCGAGGCGCGGCTCGATCTGGTCAGGGTCGATCGAGTCGGGCAAGTTGCCTTCGAGGCCGAGCAGCACCGCCTTGTCAGTGCCGTGGCCCTTGCCCGTCGCGCCGAGCGAGCCGTACAGCTCGACCTTGACGCGACGCACAAAGGCGAGCAGATTGGCGTCCTCGATGTGGGACGCGAAGCGGCACGCGGCAACCATCGGGCCGACCGTATGCGAGCTGGACGGACCGATCCCGATCTTGAACAGGTCGAAAACGCTGACGTTCATCTGACTTCCCTTCGCGCTGAGCGCATGGATGAGCTTGAGTGCAAGTAGACCAAAGAGGCCGTGGCAGCCGATAGAACAAAAACGCCATCGCCGTTGGACGGCCTCGCCAGCCGGGGCGGCGGGCGACTCCGGCGGACGCAACGCCAGCGTTTAACCGCGGGTTTTCCCGACGTTTTGCCGCGGGAAAACACCCGCCTGCATGCTCAGAACTGATGACGCAAGCCAATGCGCACATCGGCCTGGGTGGTGGTGGAAGACGGCGCGAAGCTATAGCCGATCACCGCGTCCACACCCTGCGAGGCCTTGAGCCAGTCGCCTGAGATGTACACGTCCGTGCGCTTCGAAAGCAGGTAATGCATCCCCGCCGAAAGCTGGTTCCAGTGGTGGCCGTCGAAGTGGGTGTACTGGTAGCCGCCCGCCACGCTCAACGCGGGCGTCACCTGCCAGTTCGCACCGCCCTCGCCCACCTGCATGTGCTCGCTCTCGCCGAACGCCTTGATCTGCGTGTACGTGAAAGCGCCCATGAGCGTGACGTCGCCGATGGCGTAGCTCGCGCCCGCGCCGAAGGTGGCCTGCTTGTCCACGGGGAACGGCGTCTCCGAGTAGAGCGAGCTAACCGCGCCGGTGGCGGGATCGACGCTCACAGTCGGCCTGCCAAAGAACGTGCGCACGCCAATCATGTTGTACGGGTCGAACGCGTAGATGCCCGATGGATTGTTCAACTGCGTGTACGCGGTGCCCATCGCGAACGGGCCGTTCTGGTACTGCGCGCCCACGCTCCATGCGCTGCCGGTGTGAAAGTCGCCTGGCGTGTTACTGAACGAGTACATGCCGCCGAACTGGAATCCGCCGAACGTGTTCGACATGAACTTCACGGCGTTCGGCAGATGGTCGCCGTTCATGCGGTCGAAGTCGCCCTGATTGATTGCATAGCCGCTCGCCCATGCCGTGACGTTGTAGAGGTAGACGAACTCTTGCGTCATATCGGCCTGATTGCCGAACGTGAGCGTGCCCCAATCGTTCTGGAGTCCGACATAAGCGAGGCGACCGAAAAGCGAGCCGCCGTTGGCGATCTGTCCGTTGCCGAGGTGAAAGCCGCTCTCCAGCTGGAACACGGCCTTCAACCCGCCGCCGAGATCCTCGGTGCCCTTGAGACCCCAGCGGTTCGACTGCGCAATGCCATCGTCGAATTTCACTTGATGCGAGCCGCCCGCATTGCTCACGTAGGTCACGCCCGCGTCGATGATCCCGTACAGGGTGACGCTGCTTTGGGCATGGCTTTCTGTCGAGACGGCGCTCAATGCCACCGCGATGCCGCACAGTGCCACCGCATTCAGTTTTCTCATGGTGTCGGGTCTCTCTGGTCTGGCGATACAGGTTGTCGGGCCGCGCCGGCATCGCGTGACGCCTTGCGCGGTGGATCAAAACGTACAAGTCCAAATCTCGACCGACTTGCGCAGACACGACACGCGCTGGCGCTAACGCGACACGCGAGCGGCATAAAAACCCCTGTAAAACAGGCGCAATCCGTTATCTGGCGGGCCTCGCGAGGGGTTCCGGCGACGCGATCATCGGTAATCCGACGCGGACTTTGTAAAATCCGCCGATCCCGCCATTTCTACGTTTTTATTGATTGAACATTCAATAAAAAATACCTAGAGTGGAAACCTCCCCGAATCGCCCGGAATCACCATGCCCAAGATCGGAATGCGCGACGTGCGCCGCGCGCAACTCATCGACGCCACCTTGCAATCGATCGACCAGTCGGGTCTCTCCGGCACCACGCTCGCCACCGTCGCGCAGCACGCGAAGATTTCGACTGGCATCGTCAGTCACTATTTCGGCGGCAAGGACGGCCTGCTCGAAGCCACCATGCGCCACGTGCTGCACGACCTTTGGGAGGCCACGGTGCGGCGTCGCCTCGCCGCGAAAGACGAACCGCGTGCGCGTTTGCGCGCCATCGTCGCGGCTAATTTCGACGTATCGCAGGTGAACGCACCCGTCATGAAGACCTGGCTCGCGTTCTGGGCCGAGAGCATGCATCAGCCCGCGCTGCGCCGGCTGCAGCGCGTCAACACGCGACGGCTCCATTCGAACCTCTGCGCGGAGTTCGAAAAGGTGTTGCCAGGGGCCGCGGCCCGGCGCGCCGCAAGCGGACTCGCTGCGTTGATCGACGGCCTCTGGCTGCGCGGCGCGCTCACGGGCGAACCGTTCGACACGAAGGCCGCGCTGCGCGTGGCCAACGACTACATCGACCTGCTGCTCGAAGCGCGCGCCAAGCCGCGCTCAGGCAAGTCAGGCAAATAACCCGGCCCGGAGCCAATCGATGTCCCTCTTTCCCCTGCAACGCCTCTTCATCGACGGCACCTATACCGACGCCACCAGCGGCGAAACGTTCGACACCTACGATCCCGCCACCTGCGCCAGGCTCGCCACGGTCCAGCACGCGAGCGCCGCCGATATCGACCGCGCCGTGCAGTCGGCCCGTAACGGCCAACGCGTCTGGGCTGCCATGACGGCCATGCAGCGCTCGCGCGTGCTGCGGCGCGCGGTCGAGTTGCTGCGCGAACGCAACGACGAACTCGCGGCGCGCGAAACCAGCGACACGGGCAAGCCGATCGCCGAAACGCGCAGCGTGGACATCGTCACCGGTGCCGACGTGATCGAGTACTACGCGGGCCTCGCGCCTGCGCTCGAAGGCCAGCAGATTCCGCTGCGCGAAAGCGCGTTCGTCTACACGCGGCGCGAGCCGCTGGGCGTCACGGCGGGCATTGGTGCATGGAACTATCCGTTGCAGATCGCCTGCTGGAAATCGGCGCCCGCGCTCGCCGCCGGCAACGCGATGATCTTCAAGCCGAGCGAGATCACGCCGCTTTCGGCCTCGAAGCTCGCCGAGATCTATATCGAGGCGGGCGTGCCGCCTGGCGTGTTCAACGTGGTCCACGGCGACGGCCGTGTGGGCGCCATGCTGAGCGTGCATCCCGGCATCGAGAAGATTTCGTTTACGGGCGGCGTCGAAACGGGCAAGAAGGTCATGGCGGCCGCGGGCGGCTCCACGCTCAAGGAAGTCACGATGGAACTGGGCGGCAAGTCGCCGCTCATCGTCTTCGAAGACGCCGACCTCGAGCGCGCCGCCGATATCGCCGTGACCGCCAACTTCTTCAGCGCGGGCCAGGTATGCACCAACGCCACGCGCGTGTTCGTCCATCAATCGGTCATTGCCGCGTTCGAGGCTCTCGTGCTCGAACGCGTGCAGCGCATCCGCGTGGGCAATCCCGCCGATCCGGCCACCAACTTCGGGCCGCTCGCGAGCGCCGCGCAGCTCGACAAGGTGCTCGGCTATATCGAGAGCGGCAAGCGCGAAGGCGCGCGGCTGCTCGCGGGCGGCGCGCGCCTCACGCAGGGCGACTTCGCGCGCGGCCAGTACGTGCAGCCCACCGTGTTCTCCGGTTGCCGCGACGACATGCGCATCGTGCAGGAGGAAATCTTCGGGCCGGTGATGAGCATTCTTGCCTTCGCCAACGAAGTCGAAGTGATCGCACGCGCCAACGAATCGCTTTACGGCCTGGCCGCCGGTGTCGTGACCGAAAGCCTCTCTCGCGCGCACCGCGTGATTCATCGGCTCGAAGCCGGCATCTGCTGGATCAATACCTGGGGCGAGTCGCCCGCCGAAATGCCCGTGGGCGGCTACAAGCAGTCGGGCGTGGGCCGCGAAAACGGCATCACCACGCTCGAGCACTACACGCGCCTCAAATCCGTCCAGGTGGAACTGGGACCGTATCAGCCCGTTTTCTGAGGGAGTTCTGCATGGCAGCGCAAGAGTACGACTACATCATCATCGGCGCGGGATCGGCGGGCAACGTCCTTGCCGCGCGCCTCACCGAGGACCGCGACGCGACGGTGCTGCTGCTCGAAGCGGGCGGCCCCGACTACCGCTTCGATTTCCGCACGCAGATGCCCGCGGCGCTCGCCTACCCGTTGCAAGGCCGCCGCTACAACTGGGCTTACGAGACCGATCCCGAGCCGCACATGAACAACCGGCGCATGGAATGCGGACGCGGCAAGGGGCTGGGCGGGTCGTCGCTCATCAACGGCATGTGCTATATCCGCGGCAATGCGCTCGACTACGACGGCTGGGCCGAGCGCAAAGGGCTCGAGAACTGGAGCTATCTGGACTGCCTGCCCTATTTCCGCAAAGCCGAAACGCGCGACGTCGGCGCGAACGACTATCACGGCGGCGAAGGTCCCATGCACGTGACGACGAGCAAGCCGGGCGTGAACCCGCTCTTCGAGGCGATGATCGAGGCGGGCGTGCAGGCGGGCTATGCGCGCACCGACGACCTCAACGGCTACCGTCAGGAAGGCTTCGGGCCGATGGACCGCACCGTGACCGCCAAAGGCCGGCGCGCGAGCACCGCGCGCGGCTATCTGGATCAGGCAAAGCATCGGCCCAACATCGACATCGTCACGCACGCGGTGACGGACCGCATTCTGTTCAGCGGCAAGCGGGCATGTGGCGTCGTCTTTCTCGACGGGCCCGCGCGTGTGACCCGCTACGCGCGCCGCGAAGTGCTGCTGTGTGCGGGTGCGATCGCCTCGCCGCAGATCCTGCAGCGCTCGGGCGTCGGTCCCGGTGCATGGCTGCGGGAACTCGACATTCCCATTGTGCTCGATCTGCCGGGCGTCGGGCAGAATCTTCAGGACCACCTGGAAATGTACATGCAGTACGAGTGCAGGGAGCCCGTCTCGCTCTACCCTGCTCTCCTCATGCGCAATCAACCGGCGATTGGCCTTGAATGGATGCTGCGCGGCACCGGCATTGGCGCGAGCAATCATTTCGAGGCGGGTGGCTTCATTCGCACGCGCGACGACGATCCGTGGCCGAACCTTCAGTATCACTTCCTGCCCGTCGCGATCAACTACAACGGCAGCAATGCGATCAAGATGCACGGCTTCCAGGCGCATGTGGGCTCGATGCGCTCGCCGAGCCGCGGGCGCGTGAAGCTGCGCTCGCGCGATCCGCGCCAGCATCCGTCGATCCTCTTCAACTACATGGCCGAAGCGCTCGACTGGCGCGAGTTCCGCGACGCAATTCGCATCACGCGCGAAATCATTGCGCAGCCCGCGCTCGACCGGTTTCGCGGACGCGAGTTGAACCCCGGCGCGGCGCTCAAGACCGACGCCGAGATCGATGCTTTCGTGCGCGACCGCGCGGAAACCGCGTATCACCCGTCGTGTTCGTGTGCGATGGGCTACGACGACATGGCGGTGGTGGACGGCGAAGGCCGCGTGCATGGACTCGACGGCCTGCGTGTCGTGGACGCGTCGATCATGCCGCGCATCACCACCGGCAACCTCAATGCGCCGACCATCATGATCGCGGAGAAGATCGCGGATCGCATACGCGGGCGCGAAGCGCTTGCGCGTTCGCATGCGCCGTATTTTGTGGCGAATGGGACGCCGGCACGGGGCCCGGATTTTTCCGCGGCGGATGGCGCGTCGCGCGGGGCAAAAGTACGCGCACATAGCGTGACGCTTTAAGCAACCCTAATGGGCCAGAGTCGGCGCGCAAGGAACTGCGCAGCGACTCTGGCTTTTTCTTCGGGTTCATCGAACATTCAGCGCGCGATCAGTCCTGTAAAAGGCACAGCAACAGGAAGAGCCAAAAAAAACGCGGCACCACGCGAGCACCCCGCCCGCACGATGCCGCCAACACTGAAGTCAACTCAGACCGACGCGGCCAGCCAATGCGAAACCGCAATCGTCAGCGCCGCCGCAACGAGCGCGCCATAAGGCGCAAGACTCAACCACCGGCTGCGCACCGGCACGCTCACTTCCATATCGAGCGCACTGCCCGCCGGAAACCGCCCGCGATCTTGCCAGTAATGCCGGAAAGCAAACACCGGCACGATCAGCAACATGGCAATGAGGCCGTCGCGCAGCGTCCCCTCGCCTTGCAGATTGGCGCCCGCGCCCACGAACACGAGATTCGCATAGCCGCACAGCGCACCGAGCGTGAGCAGCCACGTCGGGCAACGAAACGGCCGCGCCCAGGCGCTACGGTCCATGCGATGAATCCAGCCGGACTGAAGGTTCAGGAACACGAACAACATGTAGCAGACGTTCGAGATCGACAGCACCGTCATATAGTCCGACATCGCGAGCAGGATGAGATTGAAACCGAGATCGGTCCACATCGCCGCCGTCGGCGCGCCGTGCTCGTTCACGCGCGAGAGGTAGCGCGGCAGCCAGCCGTCCACCGAAGCCTGATAGAGCGTGCGCGACGAACCCATCATCGACGTCATCACGATCAGCAAGATGGAAAGCATCAGCATCACCACCACGGCGTTGCCCACCCAGGCGCCGCCGCCCACCATCGCGGCCATCGCGGTGCCCACACCGGTGCCGTCGCCGATGCGCGGATCGAGCATCATCGCCGTACCCAGCGAGCCCTGAAACGCGAGCGGAACGAGCGTCATCACCACGAGGCAAAGCGCGCCCGACCAGAAGATCGCCCGCGCCGTATCGCGCCGCGGGTCGCGAAACTCGCGCGTGTAGCACACCGCCGTTTCGAAGCCGTACGATGCCCATCCCGCCATGAACATCGCGCCCAGCGCCATGACCACGCCCTGCCCGTTCCACGTGCCGAACACCGCCGCGGTGAGATTGCCGTGCGCGTCGTGGCCGAGCGGCAGCAGCGGAAACAGATGCTTGGCGGGAACATCGCCCGTGACGAAGGGCACGAGCCCGACGATCAACAACGGCGTGAGCGATGCGATGCCGAGAACCTTCTGCGTTTTCGCGGCCTTCGAAGCGCCGCTGTGCTGAAGCCGGAACGTGATGAGCAGGAACGCCGCGGCGATCAGGAACGTCGCGTTGATGCGCAGCGTGAGACCCGGCTTGATGAAGTCCAGGTTGGCGAGCGTCCAGTGCCACTGCAGGATGGCCGCTTCGGGCGCGAACAGCGTGGCGAGCGCGTAGTTGGCGGCAAGTCCGCAGCCCAGCGCCAGCATGGGCGACCACGCGAGCCAGTTGCACCACACGGAAACCGGCGCGATCATCTTGCTGTAGCGGACCCAGCCAATTGCTCCGTACACCGAAGCACCGCCCGACTTGTGCGGAAAGAGCCCTGAAATCTCGGCGTAAGTGGCGCTTTGCACGAGGCCCATCGTGATCGATGCGATCCAGATGGCCCAGGCCGGCTGGCCGATGGTCGCGCAAACGCCGCCAATCGTGAACAGCACGCCCGCGGGCACGCCGCTCGTCACCCAGAACGCATCTTTCCATGTGAGGCCGCGCTGCAGCGCATGGCCATGACCGCCTCGTGCGGCGCTCTCCTCTGCGCCATGCGTACCGATTCCTGCTTGCTCCATCTGCCTCCTCCTCTTTTGAACGCTAATCAACCAAAATTGCCGCGCAAATAGGGATGTACCGCAGGGTTGTCCGCGGCTTTCGCCGCGGACAACGGCACGTCAGTGCACGCCCAGCGAGGCGCGCACGGCAGGCAGGCCCGGCTTGCCGTCGAGGGTGGTCACGCCGGCGAGCCAGTTGTCGAGCACCTGCGGGTTGCTGCGCAACCAGTCGGCGGCGGCCTTGTTGGGGTCCTCCTTGTTGGCGATCGGCACCATCAAATGGTTCTCGATGGCAGTCGTGAACTGCAGGTTGGAGACGAACTTCGCCACGTTCGGGCAGCGCGCGGCATAGTCGGGCGGTTCCGCGGTCAGCACGCGCGCCGCGCCATAGTCAGGCCCGAACACCGCATCGCCGCCCGAGAGATAGTCGATCTTCATTTGCACGTTCATGGGATGCGGCTCCCAGCCGAGGAACACGATCCACTGCTTCTCGCGAACGGCGCGGTTCACCTGCACGAGCATCCCCGCCTCGCTCGATTCGACGAGCTTGAATTTGCCGAGTCCGTACTGGTTCGCGCCGATCATCTTCTGGATCAGTGCGTTGCCGTCGTTGCCGGGTTCGATGCCGTAGATGCGTCCTTGCAGTTTGTCCGCGTACTTCGCGATGTCCTGAAACGATTTGAGGCCGCCCTGGTAGACGTAATCGGGAACGGCAAGCGTGTATTTCGCGCCCGTGAGATTGGGCGTCGAGAGCACCTTGATCGAACCCGACTTCGTGAAGGGCTCGATGATCGGGTCCATGGTCGGCGACCAGTAGCCGAGGAACACATCGATCTGCTTGCTCTTGAGCCCTGCGAACGTGATCGGCACCGAGGCGATCGTCTTGGTCGGCGCATAGCCGAGCGCGCCGAGGATCGTCGACGCCACGCCCGTGGTCGCCGCGATATCGGTCCAGCCCACGTCGGCGAAGCGAACGTCCTTGCACGCGGCGGGATCGGCCGCGTAGGCACTGGTGCAGAGAATGGCGGCGCACGCGAGCGCGCCTGTCTTAAGCAGGGGGAATCGGCACATCGTCATCTCCTCAGGAATCGAACTGCGTCGCAGGGTCATGAAGGCTCATGACACATGGTTGTCCGGCAAAAAGCCGACTAACGTAGCAATTGCGACGAGCAATTGCGCAGAAGCGACAAGCGATTCCAGCGAGTACCGATGAACAGCGACTTTAAGTTAATTGAACGATCAATATACGAACTTGTACGACGTTCCTTTCAATTTCAAAACGCGACCCATCAGCCTCGCACACGGGGCTGTTGCCAGACCGGGTCGCGTGCGAATTCGACGAACGATTTCAGGTAGTCGACCACGGCGTCGCCTTCGCGCGTGCCGAGAAAGATCTGCTTCGCGATGCCCTGCTTGCCGAGCTTCACGATCGCGAGCGGCATACGGTCTGCGTATTCCTCCGCGAGCCAGCGCGGCAACGCGGCCACGCCGCGATGGCTCGCGACCATCTGCAGCATGATGTCGGTCGTTTCGATCGTCTTGTGACGGCGTGGCGTGATGTTCGCGGGCCGCAAAAACTGGTTGTAGATATCGAGCCGGTCGGTATCCACGGGGTACGTGATGAGCGTTTCGTCGACTAGCTGCTCGGGCTTCACGTAGCGCACGTTCGCGAGCCGATGGTCTTCCGCGACCACCAGCACCTGCTCGTAGTCGAACACCGGATCGAAACGCAGTCCGGGCCGGTTGAGCGGATCGGGCGTGACCAGCACGTCGATGTCGTAGCCGATCAACGCACCGATGCCGCCAAACTGAAAACGCTGCTTCACGTCCACGTCGACGTCGGGCCAGCGCGCCAGATACGGCGAAACGACCTTGAGCAGCCACTGATAGCACGGGGCGCATTCCATGCCGATGCGCAACGTGCCGCGCTCGCCCGCGGCGTACTGCTTCATGCGCTCTTCCGCGAGTTCGAACTGGGGCAGGAGCCGCTCGGCTAGCGAGAGCAGATATTGCCCGGCCTGCGTCAGCCGCAGGCTGCGCCCCTCGCGGTCCCAGATTTGGGTGCCGAGTTGCTGCTCGATCTTCTTGACCGTATGGCTCAGCGCCGACTGCGTGAGGAAAAGCGATTCCGCCGCAGCGGTCAGTGAGC
The DNA here is from genome assembly GCF_056155635.1 of Paraburkholderia sp. BR10141. Classification (NCBI taxonomy): domain Bacteria; kingdom Pseudomonadati; phylum Pseudomonadota; class Betaproteobacteria; order Burkholderiales; family Burkholderiaceae; genus Paraburkholderia; species Paraburkholderia sp. BR10141. The sequence goes on from NZ_JBMIQH010000021.1 coordinate 16,015, forward strand.
CCTGGCGGGCGACTTCGCGGACGATGACAAGGTGAACGCGTTCGAGCATCAGGCGACCAGATGAAAAAAACTAATGGATGGATGAAATAATGCCATTTTTCTTCATCATCGGATACGTCTATCATCGCTGCCACTCTGGATCGTTTCCAGCACTTTCATTTCGGACGGCACCGCACATGGTCACCACGCACAATCTCGGCTTTCCGCGCATCGGCGCGAAACGCGAACTCAAATCCGGTCTGGAACGCTACTGGAAAGGCGAATCCTCGCGCGACGAACTGAAGGCGCTCGGCGCGCAACTGCGCAAGCGCCACTGGGAAAACCAGAAGGGTCTAGACTTCGTGCCGGCCGGTGACTTCGCGTTCTACGACCAGGTGCTCGACATGAGCTTCACGCTCGGCAACCTGCCCGAGCGCGTGCAGGGCTTCCACGGCGACAAGCTCGACAACTACTTCCGCGTGGCGCGTGGCCGCTCGGCGGCGGGCGCCGAGGACCATGCCGCGTGCTGCGGCGGCGTCGCGGCCGGCGAAATGACGAAGTGGTTCGACACGAACTATCACTACATCGTCCCCGAATTCACGGCCGATACGCAGTTCAACCTCGACACTTCGCGTCTTTCCGAGCAACTGCGCGAAGCCCGCGAACTGGGCGTGAAGGCCAAGCCCGTGATCATCGGGCCGCTCACTTACCTGTGGCTCGGCAAGGCCAAGGACGACTCGGACAAGCTGGCGCTGCTGCCGCGCCTTATGCCGGTCTATCGCGCACTGCTCGACTACTTCCGCGTGATGGACGTCGAATGGGTGCAGATCGACGAGCCGATTCTCGCGACCGAACTCGATCCGGCCTGGCGCGCCGCGTTTGCGACGGCGTATGAAGGCTTCGAGCTGCGTAGCGTCAAGCTGCAGCTGGCCACCTACTTCGGCCAGCTGCAGGACAATCTCGACCTCGCGTGCTCGCTGCCCGTCGACGGTCTGCATATCGACGCGATCAACGCCCGCGAAGAAGTCGCGCTGGCCGCGCAAAAGCTGCCTGCACAGAGCGTGCTCTCGGTGGGCGCGATCAACGGCCGCAACATCTGGAAGACGGATCTGAACGCCACGCTCGAATGGCTCGAGCCGCTCGCGAAGCAACTGGGCGAGCGCCTCTGGATCGCGCCGTCGTGCTCGCTGCTGCACGTGCCGGTGGATCTCGCGAGCGAAGAAAAGCTCGACGTCGAAATCCGTTCGTGGCTCGCGTTTGCGCTGCAAAAGCTCGACGAAGTGAAGGTGCTTGCCACGGCGCTCAATGCCGGCCGCAGCAAGGTCGCAGCCGAACTCGCGGCGAACGCCGCTGCCGTTCAGGCGCGCCGCGAGTCGCCGCGCGTGAACAACCCCGCCGTGAAGGCCGCGATCGCCCGCATCGATGCGCAGCTCGGCAATCGTCAGCACGCCTATGCCGAGCGCGCCGCGAAGCAGGCCGCACGCCTGAAGCTGCCCGCCTTCCCGACCACCACGATCGGCTCGTTCCCGCAAACGGCGGAAATCCGCCAGGCGCGCAGCCAGTTCAAGAGCGGCGCGCTCGACGACGCGGGCTACCAGGCCGCCATGCGCGCCGAAATCGAGCGCAGCGTGCGAGAGCAGGAGCAACTGGGTCTCGATGTGCTCGTGCACGGCGAAGCCGAGCGCAACGACATGGTCGAATATTTCGGCGAGCAGCTCGACGGCTACGCGTTCAGCCAGTTCGGCTGGGTGCAGTCGTACGGCTCGCGCTGCGTGAAACCGCCTGTTCTGTTCGGCGACATCAGCCGCCCGAAGGCGATGACGGTGGAGTGGATCACCTACGCGCAGTCGCTCACGAACAAGCCCATGAAGGGCATGCTCACGGGCCCGGTGACGATCCTCAACTGGTCCTTCGTGCGTGACGACCAGCCGCGTTCGGTCTCGTGCTACCAGCTCGCGCTCGCCATTCGTGAAGAAGTGCTCGACCTGGAGAAGGCCGGCGTGGGCGTGATCCAGATCGACGAGGCCGCGCTGCGCGAAGGTCTGCCGCTACGCCGCGCGCAGTGGGGCGAGTATCTGCGCTGGGCCGTGGAATCGTTCCGCATCACGGCGAACGGCGTGGAAGACGAAACGCAGATCCATACGCACATGTGCTATTCGGAGTTCAACGACATCATTGCGTCGATCGCCGATATGGACGCGGACGTCATCACGATCGAGACCTCGCGCTCGGACATGGAACTGCTCGACGCGTTCGACGACTTCAGGTATCCGAACGAAATCGGGCCGGGCGTGTACGACATTCACTCGCCGAACATCCCGACCGAAGCGCACATCGTGCGATTGATGCAGAAGGCCGCCGGGCGCATTCCGGCAGAACGCCTGTGGGTCAACCCGGACTGCGGTCTGAAGACACGACAGTGGGCCGAGGTCATTCCGGCGCTGACCAACATGGTCGCTGCCGCCAAGGCGCTGCGCAGCCAGGTGCAATAAGGCGCTGAAGCGCCCCGAGCCATGGCGGGGATTCGGCTCGATGCGCGCGCCATGGAAAGCGTTCGCAGGCGTTCATGTTCGTCTCCTCAAGCCGCGTCCGCCGGCTGGCCCACCGTGCTGCGCGCCATGAACCAGTAGAACAGCGCCGCGCAGCCCGCAATCGCGCCGCCCATGATGAACGCCAGCGAATACGATCCGGTGCGGTCGACGATAAAGCCCGCCACGACCGGCGAGAACGCCCCGCCGAAATAGCCGCCGAAATTCTGGATCGAACTCACGGAAGCGACCATCGACGACGGGGCGATGTCGGCCGCGAGCGCCCACGCGTTGCCAATGGTGGCGGCGATGAACGCCAGCCCCAACGTCATCAGCGCGACGCTCGCGCCTATCGTGCTCGCCAATGGCAGCGCCGCCGCGCACACGCCCGCACCGATTGCACCCACCACGATCAGCATGCGCTTGGCGACCATGGGCGAAGCTATGCGGCGATCCACGAGTTTCTTCGCGATCCAGCCCGCGACGATCTCGCCCGCCGCGCCGCCGAACCACGGAATGCTCGCGTAGATACCCAGTTGTGCGAACGAAATATGAAAGCGATCGAGCAGATAGAGCGGCAGGAACACGAGGAAGATATTCCACAGCCAGATCGCGCAGAAGTAGCCGAAGATCATGCCCCACACGCTGCGCGAGGCGAACAGCGCGCGCCAGCGAATGGGCGCCGTGGTGAGCGAGCGCTCGTGGCCGCCGCCGCCCGCTTCGATATAGGCGAATTCCTCGCGCGTGAGCCGCTTGCTTTGCGCGGGGTTGCGATAGAGAAACAGGAACAGCACGGCGAAGACGATGCCGATGGCGCCCGTCACGTGAAACAGCGAGCGCCATCCGAAGGCAATCATCAACGCTACCAGCACGGCGGGCGCGAGCGCGGGGCCCCACTTCGACGACGAATCCCAGATGCCGGTGGCGAAGCCGCGCTCCTTGGCGGGAAACCACGCGGCCGTGATCTTGGCGGAGGTCGGCCAGCACGGCGCCTCGCCCACGGCGAGCAGCACGCGCATGACGATGAGGCCCGAGATCGACCCAACGACGCCGGTGAGCCACGTCGCCACGCTCCACCAGATCATGCCCACTGCATAGGCACGCTTCGCACCGAAGCGGTCGATGATCCAGCCCGCCGGCAACTGCATCACGGCGTAGGTCCACGCGAACACCGTGCCCAGCAAGCCGATTTGCGTGCGCGTGAGGCCCAGGTCGTGAATCATGCCGGGCGCGGCGATCGCGAGATTCGCGCGATCGAGGTAGTTGATGATGCCGCCGAACAGCAGCCAGATCAGCACGCGCCAGCGAAAATTCGCGGCGGTGGTGGCTGCGGCAGTCGATTGTGTGGTGGATGCGGTTGCAACCAGCTCGTCGTCCATCCTGTCTCCTCCTCGTTGGCCTACGTTTTTTTGCGTGCGCTTTTGCGCACGCTCGTGAGACTCAAACCGCGTTCGTGCCCAGATCGTGGGACTTTTCGCTGTAGCAGCAACGACGCGCGCGAGGGACATTGTGCGCCGGTTGGCGCGAACGGAAAACGCCGTATTGGCATAAACGCATGACGTCGATGTGAATACGCGGATCGTTATCTCTGTCGCATGCTCTCTTACCAACCGTTACACAAGCGAAGCAATCGTTTCACCTGAACGGCGAACGACTTCATAGAATTCCCCAGACCGTTGAGCAGCAAGGCGCCTCGCCACAACGGTCCCGCGCAGAGCCGCACGAAAAGCCGCATGACACAGCCCTGCGCGGCAATCGATACCAACTACGCAGAAAGGAGTTCACATGACTCGCCTCTCGCTTGCCTCGCTCATCGCGGCTTCGGCCGCCAGCCTTTGCGCCGTGACGCTGAGCGCCCATGCGCAGACCCCCGCGCCCACCGCGGCTTCTGCCTCGACTTCGGCCGCACCCGGCAAGCTGCACGAAGCCGACAAAGCCTTCATCGCGGACGGCACGCAAACCGTCGCCACGCAGCGCGATGCCGCACGCATTGCCGATTCGCGCTCGACCGATCGCGAAGTGAAAGCTTTCGCGGAAAAACTGGTGGCCGACTATACGAAACTGTCCGACTCGATGCGCGCGGCGAGCCCGCGCGGCGTGGACGTGCCGCGCAACGACCCGGATGCGGCCGTGATCAGCAGCATCAATAACCTGCGCGGCGCGGACTTCGACAAGACGTATATCGAGCAGGTCGCGCTGGCCGGCCAGCAGAAGACGCTTTCGGCATTCCAGGCGGAGATCGCCTCGGGCCGCGACGCGGGCCTGAAGAAGGCTGCCACGGAAGGTCTGCCCGTGATCCAGGCCGACTATGCCAAGGCTCAGGAACTCGCCAAGCGCAAGCACCTGGCAGGCTGATGACGATGTGATGTGCGAAGGGGCCGGCCGCGCGCGCGCCGGCCCCACTGCTGTTTACTCTTCCTTCTTTTCGCCGGCAGCGAGGGCGAGCCGTTCCATACGCCGGTCGGGCACGAGCCAGAGCAGCGCCACGATGAAGTAGAAGATCGCGCCGATGCGCGGATAGTCGAACGCCGCGAGCGCAAACCCCGCCAGATACATGACCGGCGAAATCTTGCCCTTCACGTCATTGCCCAGCGCAACGGCAAGCGGGCTCTGCATGCCGTGGTAGCGCACCAGCGTGAATTGCAGCACGACGTAAGCCAGCGCGCAGAGCAGCAGGTTGACGCCGTAGAGCGCGGTCGGCCAGCGCCCGAACTCGTTCTCGCCCATCCAGCCCGTGGTGAACGGCAGCAGCGACAGCCAGAACAGCAGATGCAGGTTGGCCCAGAGCACCGAGCCGTTCACGCGGCGCGCCACCTGCAGCATGTGGTGATGGTTGTTCCAGTAGATCCCCACGTAGATGAAGCTCAACACGTAGCTTAGGTAAACCGGCCACAGCGGCGCGAGCGCAGCGAGATCATTGCCATGCGGCACCTTGAGTTCCAGCACCATGATCGTGATGATGATGGCGAGCACGCCATCGCTGAAGGCTTCGAGTCGGTTCTTTTCCATCTGCGGAATCAAATTGCAAGAGATGTAAGGCGAGCGGCAAGTATCGCCGAAGTCGCCGCACGACGCCACGTAGGCGCTGAGGGATCGCAGGCGCGTATATTGCGCCGTACATGGCGCGCGCGTTCCTGGCCTATGATGGCCTCGAGCGCCACGCCCGGCCGCTCGCCTCGAATCATGAACTCCACGACCTCCGTAACCCGCCACCGTCCCGAGCACCCTGAGCGGTCCGAGCGCCGCGTGCCCGTTTGGGACCTGCCCACGCGCCTCTTCCACTGGCTGACCGTCGTGCTCGTGGCGGCCGCTTACATCACGCAGCGCATGAACTGGATGCAGATGCACGTGCGCCTCGGCGAGACGCTGCTCGCGCTCGTGCTGTTTCGCATCCTGTGGGGGTGCTTCGGCAGCGAGACCGCGCGCTTCTCGCGCTTCGTCGCCTCGCCGCGCAAGGCGATCGAGCATCTGCGCCATCTGTTGCGGCGCGAGCCCGACGTCCAGGTCGGTCACAACGCGGCCGGCGGCTGGATGGTTCTGCTGCTGCTCGCGCTGCTGCTGGTCGAAACGCTCACCGGTCTCTACGACAACAACGACATCGCCGACGAAGGCCCGCTCAGCGAAATCGTGCCCGCGAAAATCGCCAATGCGATAGCCGGCCTGCACGCGTGGGGCTGGGACCTGCTCGCGGCCGCAGTCGTGCTGCACGTGTGCGCGATTGCCGTCTATGCCCTCGTGAAAGGCCACAATCTGGTCGGCCCGATGGTGAGCGGGAAAAAGCGCCTGCCCGCCTCGGTGCGCGCGCCAGCGCGCGGGTCGCTGTGGCTCGCGGCGTTGCTGATGGGGCTGTCGGGCGTCGTGGTGGCGCTGCTCGCCGAGTATCTTTGATGCCGGAAATTGCGGTGTAAAGCCCACGCGAAGCCCGCACAACGCGTAAAATCAGCGGCTCGTTTTCACTCGACAAGAATCATCGATGGCTACCTACCTCGAATTGCTCGCCCAGAAGCGCGAACTCGACGAGCGCATCGAAGCCGCGCGCGCCGAAGCGGCGCACGAGGCGCTGGCCAATGTGCGCGAGGCAATCGCCGAATTCGGCTTCACGCCCGACGAGGTGTTCGGCAAGCCGCGCCGCGAAAAGGCCGCGCGCCGCACGCGCAAGGCTGAAGGCACCGAAGGCAAAAAGCGCGAGCGCGCCAATCTGGACCTGTTCGGCGACAACGCCTGACCAGCGCCACGCCCTCAACGAGCAAACAGGGCAGCAAGGCCCCTGTCGCAAGCAGCCATGCCGCGCGCCGGCTGGCGCGAGCATGGCGTGAACACCGAACGCGTTACTGCGCGCCGAGCTTCTTGATCAGCACGTCGAGCTGCGCCACTTCCTCTTGCGTGAGATCGGTGAGCGGCGCGCGCACCGGGCCCGCGTCGCGGCCCACGAGCTTCGCGCCCGCCTTCACGATGCTCACCGCGTAGCCCGCGCGGCGATTGCGAATGGCGAGGTACGGCAGGAAGAATTCGTCGATGAGCTTGCCCACCGTCGCGTGGTCGTCGGCGGCAATCGCGCGGTAGAACTGCATGGCCGTCTTCGGAATGAAGTTGAACACCGCCGACGAATACACGGGCACGCCCAGCGCCTTGTACGCCGCCGCGTAGACTTCGGCCGTGGGCAGGCCGCCCAGGTACGAGAAGCGGTCGCCCAGACGGCGGCGAATCGTCACCATCGCCTCGATCTCGCCCACGCCGTCCTTGAAGCCGATGAGGTTCTCGCAGCGGTCGGCGAGCTGCTCGAGCATGTCGGCGTTGAGCTTCGAATTGGCGCGGTTGTAGACGATCACGCCCATCTTCGGGACGGCCTTGCAGACCTGCTCCACGTGCGCGGCAATGCCTTCCTGCGACGCTTCCGTGAGGTAGTGCGGCATCAGCAGAATGCCCTGCGCGCCGTTGCGCTCGGCTTCCTGCGCGTATTCGATGGCCACGCGCGTGGCGCCGCCCGCGCCCGCGAGAATCGGCACCTTGCCCTTGCAGGTTTCGGTGGCCGTCTTGATGACCTGCGAGTATTCGCTCTTCGTGAGCGAGAAGAATTCGCCCGTGCCGCCCGCTGCGAACAGCGCGCTCGCGCCGTACGGGGCCAGCCATTCGAGGCGCTCGGCGTAGGTGCTCGCGCGGAAGTTGCCCTGCGCGTCGAAGTCGGTCACGGGGAACGAAAGCAGGCCTTCGGAGACGATTTGCTTGAGTTCTTGCGGCGTGGTCATGGTCTTGATCCTGTTGCGAAGTCAGTAAAGGTGTTCAGTCGAAGACGGCGTTCAGCGCACGAGGCACGGACGCTTGTTGTCGAACTTCCAGTTGGGAATGAGGTATTGCATGGCGATCGCGTCGTCGCGCGCGCCGAGGCCGTGCTCCTGGTAGAGCGCGTGGGCCTTTTCCAGCTCGTCCATGTCGATCTCGATGCCAAGGCCGGGCTTTTGCGGCACCTGCACCTTGCCGCCCACGATCTGCAGCGGCTCGCGCGTGAGGCGCTGGCCGTCCTGCCAGATCCAGTGGGTGTCGATCGCCGTGATCTTGCCGGGCGCCGCGGCGGCTGCATGCGTGAACATCGCGAGCGAAATGTCGAAGTGGTTGTTCGAGTGCGAGCCCCACGTGAGGCCCCAGTCGTTGCACATCTGCGCTACGCGCACGGAGCCCTGCATGGTCCAGAAGTGCGGGTCGGCGAGCGGGATATCCACCGATTGCAGCTGGATAGCGTGGCCCATCTGACGCCAGTCGGTCGCGATCATGTTGGTGGCCGTGGGCAGGCCGGTGGCGCGGCGGAATTCCGCCATCACTTCGCGGCCCGAATAGCCGTTCTCCGCGCCGCACGGGTCTTCCGCATAGGCGAGCACGTCGTGCTTGTCGCGGCACAGGCGGATGGCTTCTGCGAGCGACCACGCGCCGTTCGGGTCGAGCGTCACGCGCGCTTCGGGAAAGCGCTCGGCCAGCGCCGTGACCGCTTCCATTTCCGCGTCGCCCGCCAGCACGCCGCCCTTGAGCTTGAAGTCGTTGAAGCCGTAGCGCGCTTGCGCGGCTTCGGCCAGGCGCACGACAGCCTCCGGCGTCATCGCCTCTTCGGTGCGCAGGCGCTCCCAGTCGTCGCGGCCATCGGCGCCGCTCGCGTAGGCCAGATCGGTCTTGTTGCGATCGCCAATGAAGAACAGGTAGCCGAGCATTTCCACTTCGCTGCGCTGTTGCCCCTCGCCAAGCAGCGCGGCAACGGGCACGTTCAGATGCTGGCCGAGCAGGTCGAGCAGCGCGGCTTCGAGCGCCGTGACCGCGTGAATCGTGGTGCGCAGGTCGAAGGTCTGCAGGCCGCGGCCGCCCGAGTCGCGATCGGCGAACTGCTTGCGCACGGTGTTGAGCACCGACTGCATATTGCCGATGGACTGGCCGACCACGAACGCGCGCGCGTCTTCGAGCGTCTTGCGGATCGCCTCGCCGCCCGGCACTTCGCCGACGCCGGTGTTGCCCGCGCTGTCGCGCAGCAGCACGACGTTGCGCGTGAAGAACGGACCGTGCGCGCCGGAGAGGTTCAGGAGCATGCTGTCGCGGCCCGCCACGGGCACGACGCGCAACTCAGTCACAACGGGCGTGGCGTTCGGTTGAACGGTTTGTGTAGACATGAACGGATTACCTGTAAAAGTGCGGCGCGCTGCGCCCTGACAATCGAAACCCTGGATTGAAGCGGTCAAGCGTGGGCGGCGACGATCTCCACCCAGTTCGCGCCGTTGCCGCCCTCGCCGCGCGAGACGGCTGCGAGCGCGCCGCTCGCCGCATCGATCGCGTAGACCGACACGTGTTGCGATTTTTCTCCGCACGCCACGAGAAACCGGCCCGTCGGGTCGATGCGAAAACCACGCGGCTGTGTTTCCGTTGCGGTCGCGCCGACGTATTCGAGCGCGCCGTCTTGAGCCACGCGCAGCGCGAGAATCTGGCTCGTCGTGCGCTCGGACACGTAGACGAAGCGCCCATCGGGCGAAACGTGGATATCGGCGGCCCAGACGAGCTTCGCGAGCACGGCGGGGTCGGGCTGCACGGGGTCCGTAGGGCTCGGGCGCGCAAAGCCGTCGTTCAGATGCGCGAGCACCGGCGCGCGCGGCGAAACGTGCAGCGCCGCGAGCTTGCCCGTGGCGGCGTCGCGCGTGAAAGCCGCGACCGTCGCGCGGAATTCGCTCAGCACGTACAGCACGTCGCCGTTGGGCGAAAAGCGCAGATGCCGCGGACCGAAGCCCGTACCGAGATCGACTGCACCGATTTCGACGAGGCGCCCCGCGTCTTCCAGCGCGAAAGCAAACACGCGGTCGCTGCCGAGCGACGACGCATAGGCGAAGCGCCCGTCGGCGGAAACGATCACGGCGTGCGCGTGCTCGATATCGTCGATCACCTGCAGCGGTGCGCCATTGCCGCTCTCGAGCTCGTTCGCGCCATACAGGCTCACGCGATGCTCGCCGTACGAAGCGCCCAGCAGGAAACGCCCCTGCGGCTCGGCACACAGATACGCGAGGCTCGATTCGATCGGCGTCTGCACGCGCGGCGCGAGACTGCCGTTTTGCGCGTCGATGGCGTAGTCGTTGATGCGCTTGTCCGCGCCGCGCGTGGCCGCGTAAAGGCGGCGGCGATCGGGCGAGAGCGCCATCGGCATCACGTTGTCCTGCGCGGCCACGCGGGCCTGCGGCGCGAGCGCGCCATTGCGCGCATCGAGATGAAACACGCCAATGTCGCCGTCTTTCGAATTCGCGACGTAGACGAAGAAGCGTTCGGGGTTCGGCTGGTTCATGGTGTGGGTTTCCTTCTCGATTGAGGAGTGCGCGCGGGCTCAATGCGCGCCGCTGCGAACCGAATCGTCGGCAAAGGCGCGGCGCGACGGCTTGTTGCGGGCGAGGAACGCGGCGGCGGCCGCAATCAGCGAGGTCACGCCGAGGCCGTAGAGGCCGCCCGTAATCGAGCCCGTATGCTGTTGAAGATAGCCGAAGGTGGCCGGCGCGAAGAACCCGCCCAGGTTGCCGAGCGAATTGATGAGCGCGATCACGCCGGCGGCCACGCGGGTGTCGAGATAGCCTTGCGGCATCGGCCAGAACAGCGACGAAGCCGCCTTGAAGCCGATGGCCGAGAAGCAGATCGCCACGAACGAGAACACCGGGTCCGACGACGTCGAAGCGAACAGGCCACAGGCCGCGATCACGAGTGCAACGGCGAGCCAGGCCTGCTGGAAGCGGTACCTGGCCGAGAGCAGCGCGAAGCAGTACATCGCGACGATCGCGATCATCCACGGAATGGCGTTGTAGAGACCTACCTGGAAATCGCTGAGATCACCCATCTTGCGGATGATCGTGGGCAGCCAGAACGTGGCCGCGTAGATCGTGAGCTGGATTGCGAAGTAGAGGAGGCAGAACAGCACGATCTGCGGGTCCTTCAGGAGACGCAGGACCGGCACGTGCGCGCCCGTGGCGGCTTCGCGCTCGGCCTGTTCGCGAACCATGTACGTTTCGAGCGCGCCCTGCTCATCGTTCGTGAGCCAGTGGGCATCGCGAATGCGCGACTTCAGGAACACCCAGCTCACGCCGCACAGCACGATGGAAAAGCCGCCTTCGATCAGGAACATCCACTGCCAGCCCGCGAGACCGAGGCCGCGCACCGACAGCAGCGCGCCCGTGACCGGACCCGAGAGCACCGAGGCGAACGCCGACCCCGCGAGAAACACGGCCGCCGCCTTGCCGCGTTCTTTCTGCGGCAGCCACTGCGCGAAGTAATAGATCACGCCGGGAAAGAAACCCGCTTCGGCAACGCCCAGCAGAAAGCGCAGCACGTAGAACGAGGTGTCGTTGTGCACGAACGCCATGGCGGCGGCCACGACGCCCCACGTACCCATGATGCGCGTAAGCCATGCGCGTGCGCCATACTTTTGCATGAGGATGTTGGACGGCACCTCGAAGATCGCGTAGCCCACGAAGAATAGCCCCGCGCCAAACCCATACGCCGCCGCCGAAAGACCGATATCGGCTTTCATGTGCGCGCCGGCGAAACCGACGTTCACACGGTCGATATAGTTCGCGATGAACATGATGAGGAAGAGCGGGAGCACGTGCCTCAGGACCTTGGCGCTGGCTGACTCCAGCAGGTCCTCATAACGGTTGGCGGGGGCGGACATCGGGGTTGTCTCCTTTAGGCGCGGGCGGCGCGCGGATTGGATCGCGTTTGAATGCTTTGTGGTACGTTGTCTGACGACATTCTAGGCTTGCCCGCCGACGGAGCCAATGTCGTGTTTACCCTGCCATGGAACGGGAATCATAACCGACAAAGCTTGAAGTTGCGCGCCTGTAGCGCCTCCCGATTGCCAAAGGCGCCTGCCTCGGGTGTGCGGCGGCGACAACCTGGCGTATGATAGTTGTACGATGACTTAACTCACTGCAACGAGACTCGGAGACACCATGCAAATCACTGGCGACATGCTCATTGGAGGCCGCGCCGTGCGCGGCTCGGAAAAGCCGCTCGCGGCTTTCAATCCCGCCACGGGCGAAGCGATCCCCGCGCCGGCCTTCGGCAGCGGCACGGCCGCCGACGTCGACGCCGCCTGCCAGCTCGCCGCAGAGGCGTTCGACGCGTACCGCACGCTGCCCCTCGCCGTGCGCGCGGCGTTCCTCGAACGTATCGCCGACGGCATCGCCGCGCTCGGCGACGCGCTCACCGAACGCGCCCACGCGGAAACCGGCCTGCCCAAGGCGCGCCTCGAAGGCGAGCGCGGCCGCACCATCGGCCAACTCAAGCTGTTCGCCCAGGAAGTGCGCCAGGGCCTATGGCTCACGCCCACGCTCGACGCCGCCCTGCCCGAGCGCAAGCCGCTGCCGCGCGCCGACCTGCGTCTGCAGAAGATCGCGCTCGGCCCGGTCGCCGTGTTCGGCGCGAGCAACTTCCCGCTCGCGTTCTCGGTGGCGGGCGGCGACACGGCCGCGGCGCTGGCGGCGGGCTGCCCGGTCATCGTCAAGGCGCACGGCGCGCACCTCGGCACTTCAGAGATGGTGGGCCGCGTGATCCAGCAGGCCGTCCAGGAGATGGGGCTGCCCGAGGGTGTGTTCTCACTCATCGTCGGCGCGGGGCGCACCGTGGGCGAGGCGCTCGTCGCGCATCCGGCCATCAAGGCCGTTGGCTTCACCGGCTCGCGCGCGGGCGGCACGGCGCTCATGCGCATCGCCGCGAACCGGCCCGAGCCCATTCCCGTCTACGCGGAAATGAGCAGCATCAATCCCGTGTTCCTGCTGCCCGAGGCACTCGCGGCACGCGGCGCGGCCATCGCGCAGGCCTTCGTCGATTCGCTCGTGCTCGGCGCGGGTCAGTTCTGCACGAATCCGGGCCTGGCGATCGGCATCGAGGGACCGGCGCTCGACCAGTTCGCGCAGGCCGCCGCGCAGGCGCTGGGCATCAAGCCCGCGCAGACCATGCTCACGGCGGGCATCCATGCGGCGTATGAAGAAGGCGCGCGGCGCCTCGCCGAAACCCAGGGCGTGAGCGCCCTCGCGCAAGGCCGGAGCGCGAGCGGCCCGAACCAGGCGTTCGCCGCCCTCTTCGTGACCGACGCGCAAACCTTCCTTGCGCAACCCGCCCTCGAAGACGAAGTGTTCGGGCCGGCCTCGACGCTCGTGCGCTGCAAGGACGAAGCCGAACTGCTCGCCGTGGCCGAACACTTCGCGGGCCAGCTCACCGCGACGATCCAGATGGACCGCACCGACGTGCCCGCCGCGATGCGTCTCGTGCCGATCCTCGAACGCAAGGCCGGCCGCCTGCTCGTGAACGGCTTCCCGACCGGCGTGGAAGTCACGCATGCGATGGTCCACGGCGGCCCGTTCCCGGCCACGTCCGACAGCCGCGCGACCTCGGTGGGCACGAGCGCGATGGAGCGTTTCCTGCGGCCCGTGTGCTATCAGGACTTCCCGGCCGAGTTGCTGCCGCAGGCGCTGATGGACGCCAATCCGCTCGACCTCTGGCGGCGCAAGAATGGCGAGATGGTGCGAGGCTGACTTAGCTCGGTATCACCTACGCCCATCGCCAATGAAAACAGCGGCCAACGGCCGCTGCTTTTCCATGCACGCTACGCGCTATGCCTTTTCACCCGACTCCGCCGCCGCGCGGCGCAGCCGCTCGCGGCTGCTCGACAGATGCATGCGCATGGCCGCGCGTGCGCCTTCGGGATCGTGACGGGCGATGGCGTCGAAAATGCTCTCGTGCTCGCGGTTCACCAGCTCGGCGTAAGCCTGCGGATCGCGATGCGCGATGCCGGCCGAATCGACGCGACGGCGCGGGATCAACGCCGCGCCCATCTGCGTGAGGATGTCGACGAAATAGCGGTTGCCCGTGGCGCGCGCCACCGAGATGTGGAATTCGAGGTCGGCGCCCGAGCTGTCGCCGCCCGTGCGGATGACGACGTCGAGCGTGTCGAGCGCGCCGCGCATGCCGGCCAGGTCGCGCTCGCTCGCACGCTGGGCGGCAAGGCCCGCGGCCTCCGTTTCGAGACTGATGCGCAGCTCGAGCACGGAAAGCACGTCGTCCAGCGTGCTGGCCGGGACGACGTCGAGATCGAGCGGCTCGCGGCGCGGCTCCAGCACGAAGCTGCCAATGCCGTGACGCGTTTCGATCACCGACATGGCCTGCAGACGCGAGATCGCCTCGCGCACCACCGTGCGGCTCACGCCCAGTTGCGTCATGAGGTTGCTTTCGGTGGGCAATTTGTCGCCGGGCTTGAGTGCGCGCGTGGCGATCTGCTCGCTGATGAAGTTGACGACCTGCTCGGCGAGATTGCGGCTACGCGCGGCGATGGGCGTGGCAAGCGACTCCGCCATGTGGATCTCCTTGGCTCGATATGCGTGCGTCAGTCATGTCATCCCATTATACGTTGTCGGACAACCGCTGGAAAAGCGCGCACACACGCGACCGAGGACATCCTACGACCACACAATGGACTCCACCCGCGCAGGCCCGAAGACCACACGAGATCGCTCCTCAAACGATCCTCATTTTATTTCGCATTCCGATGCAATTCGCGCCACGATAATCTGTAGCAAGACGCGCCTGTCGTTGTGTTAGCAAACATATGCCGATGCAATAATCCGGCAGATTTATTTGCACATCCTGGCTGCACAAGTCGGCGTTCTCCGATAATCTCCTCGAAAAGGTGCGCGCCCGGCCGTCTTGCACAATGAAAATCCCCCACGGACGACGCCTCAACTGATATCGAATCGCAACGCGTTTGTGTCGTTACCATCCGCAACGAGGGAATCATTGAGAACCCGCATCGTCCTGATCATCCTTACGCTCGCGCTGCCGTGGGCGCCGCTCCTCGCGGCGCCCCCCGCCGAGCCCGCGCCTGACACGATGCAAGCCCGCGTGATGGGTTGCGCGGCCTGTCACGGCGCACACGGCGAAGGCACCGACAACGACTACTTCCCGCGTCTCGCGGGCAAGCCAGCGGGGTATCTGTTCAACCAGCTCGTCGCCTTCCGCGACGGCGGCCGCAGCTACCCGCCCATGAACTATCTGCTGGCATATCTGCCCGACGCCTACCTCAAGCAGATCGCGGAATTCTTCTCGCAGCAGCACCCGCCCTATCCGCCGCCCGCCAAACCCACGGTCGACGCGGCCACGCTCGCCCTCGGTAAAACGCTCGTCATGAACGGCGACAGCGAGCGCAACGTGCCCGCCTGCGCAGGCTGCCACGGTGCCTCGCTCACTGGCATGCAGCCGGCCATTCCGGGCCTCGTGGGCCTGCATGCGAACTACATCAGCGCGCAGCTCGGCGCGTTCCGCTACGGTACGCGCCGGGCTGCCGCGCCCGACTGCATGCACGACATCGCCACCCGTCTCGCCGACCGCGACATCACCGCGATCGCGGCCTGGCTCTCGTCGCAACCCGCGCCCGCCGATACGACGCCGGCGGCGGCCTCGCCGCTGCCGCTCGCGTGCGGTAGCGTCCATAACTAGCCGGGGCCTCGACGTGCGCAGACTTCGATCCCTTCTCCCGTCATCGCCCAGGCCACTCGCGACGCGCCTCTCGCTCGCGGCCGCCACGCTCTGCATGGGCGCCGCGGTCGCGCTCGCGCAAACGGCCGCGCCCAGCGCGAACGCAGCGGACGCGGCGAGAGCCGCCGCAGCGGCAGCGACGGCCAACGCGAAGCCGGTCGCGAGCAACGCCGAACTGATCGCGCGCGGCGAATACCTCGCGCGCGCCGGCGACTGCATTGCGTGCCACACGGTGCCTTCCGAGCAGATGTTCGGCGGCGGGCGACCGATGGAAACGCCGTTCGGCACGCTCTACACGCCGAACATCTCGTCGGACAAGACCTTCGGCATCGGCTCGTGGACCGCCGACGAGTTCTACCGCATGCTGCACGAGGGCAAGTCGCGCGACGGCACGCTGCTCTATCCGGCCATGCCGTTCGCGTCGTACACCAAGGTCACGCGCGCGGACTCGGACGCGATATTCGCGTACCTGCTTTCCACGCAGCCCGTGCACAAGGAAAACCGCCCGCACGACCTGCGCTTCCCGTATAACAAGCGCGCGCTGCTGCTCGGCTGGCGCACGCTGTTCTTCCGCGAGGGCGAGTTCAAGCCCGACCCGACCCAGTCTGCCGAATGGAATCGCGGCGCCTATCTCGTGGAAGGTCTCGGCCACTGCACGATGTGCCATACGGCCATCAACGCGCTGGGCGGCAACTCGCCCTCGAAGGCATTCGAGGGCGGTCTGATTCCGGTGCAGAACTGGTACGCGCCTTCGCTCACCTCGAACAAGGAGGCGGGGCTTGGCGACTGGAGCATCGAGGACATCGTCGATCTGCTGCACGCGGGCGTGTCGAAGCGCGGCGCCGTGTACGGCCCGATGGCCGAAGTGGTCTACGACAGCTTCCAGTACCTCACCGAAGACGACGTGCGCGCCGTGGCCGTGTATCTGAAGTCGTTGCCGGGCCGCAACAACGAAGTCGACAAGTCGCCCAAGAGCACGTTCGTGACGGAGGAAGCCCAGCGCCTCGTGCCGCTCGGCAGGAAGATCTACGAGTCGCAGTGCGCGGTCTGCCACGCCACCGAAGGCCAGGGCAAGCCGCCGCATTTCCCGCCGCTCGCCGACAACCAGTCGATCCAGATGAACTCGGCCGTGAACCCCATCCGCATGGTGCTCAACGGCGGCTACGCGCCGGGCACGCGCAAGAACCCGATGCCCTACGGCATGCCGCCGTTCGCGCAGTCGCTCTCCGATGAAGAAGTGGCGGCCGTGGTCACCTATATCCGCACGGCGTGGGGCAATCACGGCACGCCGGTTTCCGAACACGAAGTGAACGCGCTGCGTTCCGCGCCGCTTTTCTGAGGCTGCGATGATCGAAACTCCCGTACCCGAACAACCGGGCGAGCGCCCGCAACACGAACAGGTCGACGAGATCGTGGCCAGCGGCCCGGGCGGCGCGCTCGCGGTAGCGGGCATCGCCACGGCGATCGTCGCCGCGCTCTGGTTCATCTTCTACTTCGTCGTGTTCCTGCCGCGCGGCGTCATCCAATAGATCAGACAGACAAGAAAAGGCCGGCCTCATGTCGAATCCGCTCGATAACCATGCCAGTGCCGAAGTCGCCGCGCGCGTCGAGCGCCGCTGGGCGACGCTCATGGTGGCGTTCGTCTGCCTGCTCGTGGCCATGGTGGTGTTCACGGGCCTGCACTGGGCCATGATGCCGCCCTCGCGCGTGGAGCTCGTCAATCCGCAAACGCTGCACGTGTCCGGCGAATTCGTCGAATCGAACCTCGGCAGCGCCGTGGAAACCGACGGCTCCGTGACGGTGCGCATTCTCGCCCAGCAATATTCGTTCACGCCGCAGTGCATTCTCGTCCCGGCGAACACGCCCATTACGTTCCGCGCGACGAGCGCCGATGTCGTGCACGGCTTCCTCGTCACGGACACCAACCTGAACTCGATGGTCGAGCCGGGCTACATCTCGACGTTCCGCACGACTTTCGACAAACCCTCCGACCACCTCATGCCGTGCCACGAATACTGCGGCACGGGCCACCAGGGCATGTGGGCCCACGTGAAGGTCATCGACCGCGATGCCTTCATGCAGATGGCGAATCAGGCAGGCAATTCCGCGCGGAGACTCAGCTGTGTTAAATAACAAGCGACTCGTACTCGCCCACTTCTGGCTCGCGTTCATCGTCTTCGGCGTGGCGCTGCTGCTCGGCGCGTGGCAGATGTTCGTGCGCAGCCCGCTGCATCCGTGGCTCAACGACCCCGAGCTGTACTACCGCTCGGTAACGGAGCACGGCACCGTGATGGGTTACGTGTTTCCCACGCTCATCGCGATGGGCTTCGGCTACGCGGTCAGCGAACTGGCGCTCAAGCGCCCGCTCGTGGGCGTGAAGTGGGCCTGGCTTGGCTTCATCCTGCTCGCGCTCGGCGCCGTCACGGCCTCGGTGCCCGTGGCGCTCGGCCTCGCCTCCGTGCTCTACACGTTCTACCCGCCGATGATCGGCAACGTGTTCTATTACCTGGGCGTCGTGCTCGTCGTGGTGGGTTCGTGGGTCTGGGTCGCGCTGATGGGCATCAACACCGCGAAATGGAAACGCGAGAATCCCGGCAAACCGCTGCCGCTCGCCATGTTCGCGACTACGGCGGGCGCGTATCTGTGGGGCTGGACCGCGGTGGGCGCAGCCATCGAAGTGCTGTTCCAGATCCTGCCCGTGGCCTTCGGCTGGCGCAATACGATCGACGCGGGCCTCGCGCGCGTGTTCTTCTCCTGGACCCTGCACGCCATCGTCTACTTCTGGCTCGTGCCCGCCTATATCGCCTACTACACGATCGTCCCGCGCGCGATCGGCGGCCGGCTCTACAGCGATGTGATGGCGCGCATCTCGTTCATCCTGTTTCTCGTGGTGGCCATGCCGATCGGGATTCACCACCTGTTCACCGATCCGCAGGTGGGCTCGGGCTTCAAGTTCGTGCAGTCGGTGTTCACGGCGCTCGTCTCGGTGCCCACGCTTCTCACCGTGTTCACGATCTGCGCGTCGGTCGAAATCGCCGGGCGGCTGCGCGGCGGCAAGGGGCCGTTCGGCTGGATCGCGAAGCTGCCGTGGCAAAACCCGCAAATGCTGGCCGTGGCGTTCTCGTTCGTCATGCTCGGGTTTGGCGGCGCGGGCGGCCTCATCAACATGAGCTACCAGCTCGACCAGCCCGTACACAACACGCAGTGGATCACGGGCCACTTTCACCTGATCTATGGCGGCGCGATCGTCATCATGTATTTCGCCATCGCCTACGACCTGTGGCCGCAGATCACGGGCCGCGCGCTCAACAACTGGCGCCTCATGCGCTGGCAGCTGTGGCTGTGGTTCATCGGCATGATCGTGACGACCTTCCCGTGGCACCTGGTCGGCCTCATGGGCATGCCGCGGCGCATGGCCTATTACGACTACAGCGACCCGGCGCTCGCGGGCCAGGGCGCGCTCGTGGTGCTCTCGGCCATTGGCGGCCTGATCCTCGTGACCTCGGCGGTGCTGTTCTTCCTCGTGCTGCTGCAGGGGCATCGCAGCGAGGCCGCCGCGCCCGAGGAATATCGCTTCAGCAAGCCGGTGCACGAGTCGGCCACGCTGCCGGTGGCGCTCAATAGCTTCGGGCTGTGGGTCGTGCTGATGGTCGCCCTCACGATCACCAACTATGGCTACCCGATCGCGCAACTGCTGGCAACGCCCGAATCGGCCGTGCCCGCGATCCCGATTGGAGCACAGCGATGAGCGACGAACGCCTGTTCTCGTTTCGCAATGTGTGGTTTCGCGCGGGCGTGGGCACGGCGATCGTCGTGTTCGTCGTCTCCGTGCTGATCGGCTTCATCTGGCTGCCTTCCGCCAAGAGCGACCCCTATTTTCAGGGCATCTGGACGGCGATCTGCAGCGCGGCCGGCGTGCCGCGCGACTGGCACCCGGTCGGATCGGCGGTGCCGCCGGGCTACCAGCTGAGCCAGGTCGAACTCACGCCGCACATGCTCGATGGCGCGACGACGCTCTCGGTTGGCCGCGGCGCGACGCTCGCCCTGCGCTGCACGATGTGCCATGGCCCGCGCGGCATCAGCATGGCCAATTCGCCGAATCTGGCGGGCCAGTTCGCCATCGTGGTCTTCAAGGAGCTGCACGACTTCCAGACGGGCGCCCGCCAGAACGCGGTGATGTCGCCCATGGCTCGCGATCTGTCCGACCAGGACATGCGCGACCTCGCCGCCTACTACGCCTCGCTGCAGCCGATCGCGCACCTGCATGGCGGCGCGCCCGCCATCGTGGCGCACGGCGCGCCACTGCGCAATATTCCCGCATGCGCGTCCTGCCATGGCGGCGTGGACAGCAAGATCGGCAGCCCGTGGCTCGACGGCCTCCCGGCCGCATACACGAAGGCGCAGTTGCTCGCGTTCGCGAACGGTACGCGCCATAACGACATCTCCGAACAGATGCGCAACATCGCGCGCAACATGACGCCCGAGGAAATCGACGCGGCCGCCGCCTGGTACGCGGGCGAATGGCAGCCGAAGCAACCCTGAACCCAACCCTGCAGGACTTGCGGCGGTACGCAAATTGCGCGCCCTGCACGTCCTTCACCCAACCTCGCGGAGCGACATCATGCAAAAGACGGCATCGGCAAAATGGCACGGCGGCATCAAGGACGGACAGGGCACGATCTCGACGCAAACCGGCGTGCTCAAGGAAGCGCCTTATGGTTTCGCCTCGCGCTTCGAAGGCGGTCCCGGCACCAACCCCGAGGAGTTGATCGGCGCGGCGCACGCGGGCTGCTTCACCATGGCGTTCTCGCTCTTTCTCACCCAGGCGGGCTTCACGGCCGAGAGCATCGAGACGAAATCGACCGTTACGCTCGACAAGGTGGGCGAAGGCTTCGCCATCACGAGCTGCCAGCTCGACATGACGGCAAAGATTCCCGGCATCGATCAAGCGAAGTTCGACGAGCTTTCGAAGGGCGCCAAGGAGAACTGCCCGGTGTCGAAGCTCTTCGCCAACAACGCGAAGATCACGCTCAACGCGAAGCTCGTTTGAGAGGCTGTCATGGCCATCCCCCATGCCGCGCCGGGTGAGGTCTTCGACGTGCGTCCGCTAGGCGGCGCGCTCAAGAATGCGAAGTCGATCACCCTGATCCGCGCGCAGCAACTCGAAGTCATGCGCATCGTGCTGCCCGCTGGCAAGCGTCTGCCCGAGCACAGCGTGCCCGGCGAGATCACGGTGCAGTGCGTGGAAGGCGTGATCCGCTTCTTCGTGAACGGCGACCCGCGCACCATGCACGCCGGCGACATGCTGCTGCTCGGCGGCGGCGAAACGCATGCGCTGGAAGCGCTCGACGACGCCTCCGTGATCGTCACGATTCATCTTGCCCATGGGGACAAGTAAGGGCTGGTGGCGCATAGGTAAAAAAAAGAGCGTGTCCTGGCGAATGCCGGACACGCTCCTTTTACTTTGCGAAGACGGGTTGCCCCGCCCCGCTCATTGCTTCGATGGCACCGGATCGTCGTTGAGCGTCTTGAGGAACGCGATGATGTCCTGAATGTCGCCTGGCGTCATCGCGGGCTTGTCGCCGAACTTGCGGTCGAACGGCGCATCGGTCACGTCCACGTTCTTCCGGAACTGCGGCGGAATATCGTCGTACTTGTCGATCTTGCCGTCGGGGCCGTGCGGATAGAACTTGCCCGGGTCCGTATTGCGATCGTTGTAGAACGCCATCACGTCGTCGAGGTTGTGGTACACGCCGTTATGGAAAAACACCGTGCGCGTGGCCGAATTGCGCAGCGTCGGCGTGAGGAACATGCCGCAGTACTGCGTCTGGTCCTTGAAGTCCGAGCGGAACGGGCCGCACACGCCCAGATCGAAGAAGTGCGGGTCCTTGTTCTGCGCGAGCTTGTTGTTGCGCGGCACACCCAGCGCCTCGTACTGGTAGTCCGTGAACATGGGCGGCAGGCCGTCCTTGCCGGGCTTCGAGAGGTGGCAGCCCGCGCAGTTCGCCTTGTTCGGGTCGTTGAAGAGACGCAGGCCGCGCAGCTCCGCTTGCGAGAGGCGCGCGTGGCCTTCGAGCCAGCGATCGTATTTGCTGTTATACGGGTGGAACGACTGATCTTCGACCTGGTAGCGCGAGATTGCGAACATCGCCTCCGCCACGGCCAGCTTCGGGTCGCTGAAGATCCGGTCGCCGAACAGTTCCGTGAAGTGCTTCGCATACGGCGCCTTCTCGAGCTTCGTCGCCACCTGTTCGATGCTCGTGTCCGCCATTTCCACAGGATTGAGCAGCGGGCCATACGCCTGCTGCTGCAGCGTGTCGGCGCGGCCGTCCCAGAACAGGCCGCCCTGCGGCACCATCTCCACGGAGGTCGATGCGCCGCCCGCCACCTTCTGCGACTTCACGACGTCGGCGGCGGCGCTGGCCTGCTGGACGACCGTCGGCGCGTCATCGGCTTCACCCTGGTCCGGACCGATGCTGAAGTTCGGTTGGCGGTACAGATACATGAGCGAAGGCGGCGGGCGATAACCCTGCTGGTTCATCGCGAGGCCGCCCATCTGCACGTCGTGCCCATTGGGAGGACCGTAGGAACGGTCGGGGCTATGGCACGAAGCACAGGACTGCTGACCGGAGCCCGAGAGCGCCGGATCGAAAAAGAGCTGCTTGCCGAGCTGCGCCATCGCCGAAAGCGGTGCGACTGGCGGGCGCTGCAGCACCACCGGGTGCGGATTCGCGCCCGTCAGGTTCTCGACGACCTCGCCCACGGCTTCGGGCACGTTGGCCGGAAACGCCACGGCGTAGGCGCAGAAACCCAGTGCGCCGACCGCGATCACGGCAGCGGCGGCGCGCAGGACGACCCGCGTGGGGCTCGCCGCACTGCGCGGTTTGGGTGAAGACGGTGTCGGCGAAGTGGAAATCTCGGACATGATTCGATCTTTCTTTGCGAAATACCACGAAAAGGAAAAGCCGAACGCCGCGGAGTTCAACTGCGTGCCCAGCGTAGAGTCCCTCAGACGCGGCGCGCATCAGTGCGCCCTGGCGCCGCGCCGTACAGGCGGCGCCCATCCATCCTGCGAACGGGCGCCAATGCGCCTCTCACATCAGAGCGAGCGCATTACAGCATCGCAAGATGACTACACGGCGACCGTTTAATTTCCGAATACTTTCAGTTATTTTCAGAACCGAAAGAATCGCTGGAGGGGCGGTGTGTGCGGGGTTCTGGATTCGGCCCTGGATTCGCTCCGCGCGCGGGGCCGGGATTGAGCCGATTGCACTCCGTGCGGCGCGAGCTATAACTGAAAGCACAGTGCGGATGTTCTCTGCGCCCGCGCGCCCCTTCTTCTTGCGCCGCGCCGCGCTGTGCCGCCCCCGAATGCGTGGGCGCGCTTCTTTCGTGAGCAGTGAGCTAAGACGTTCGGCAGCCGTGCGCTGCGCGCAGGCATCCCGACTTTCCAGATGAGTGTGCGGCTTCAGGCTTTGCCTCTCGCTCGCGCGCACCTTCGCCGCGGATTCATTC
Source organism: Paraburkholderia sp. BR10141 (assembly GCF_056155635.1). Lineage (NCBI taxonomy): Bacteria > Pseudomonadati > Pseudomonadota > Betaproteobacteria > Burkholderiales > Burkholderiaceae > Paraburkholderia > Paraburkholderia sp. BR10141. The sequence goes on from NZ_JBMIQH010000021.1 coordinate 39,069, forward strand.
CGCCGTTATCCCGCAGTGACGTCGTCATTGCCGCGAAGGCGCACTCACGAACTCGAGAAAGGAGGTTGATATGACATTACGCCTGGCATTGATCGCCGCATGCGTGGCGGCCGTGGCAGCCGTTGCGCCCGGCACGGCGCGCGCGAAGGACGAACCCGTTTCGCAGGAACGCGCGCATCAGACGATGACCGACGACGCCGATGCTTCGGCACAGGCCAGCACCGACATGTCGTATGGCGGCACGCCCGATACGCATAGTGCCTCGGGCCATCGCACGGGCAAGATGTGCTGGCCGCGTCCCGACTGCGACGTGTTTTTTGGTCACTGAAGCGCGCCCGCTGAACGAGCGCCGATGAACCCGAGGCGGCGGCGCGCAAGATCCGCCGCCCTCGCCTCTCACACTTCGAATGCCTGCGCGCGGCATCGCCGCCGCGTTACGCGCGCCGGGCGAAACCCACCGCGCGCCACGTAAACAGCGCGCCCGCCAGCATCAGCAGGCTCGTGCCGAGGAACACGGCGCGCATGCCAAGATGCCCGCCGACGAAGCCGCCGATCAGCGGCCCGAGCACCTGCCCCGCGAATTGCGCCGACACCGAATAGCCGAGCACGCTGCCCGCGGCATGGTCCGGCGCGTTGTGGCGAATGACGGTCGCGATGCACGGCAGCAGCGCCGCGAGCGACACGCCCATGAGAAAGCGCAGCACGACGAGTTGCCAGCCCGCCGTGACGAACGCCTGCGGCACGAGCAGCAATGCCGAGGCCGCCAAGGCCGCGACGATCACTTTCGCGTGCCCCACACGGTCCGCCACGCGCCCGAGTCGCGAAGCCGCGACGATGCTGCCGAGCGCCGCCGCCGACATCGCGAGGCCCGCGACGAACGTCACGCGCGCGGGGTCGTGCACGAGCGTCGCCACATACACGGTGATGATGGGTTCGATCGACATGTTGGCGAGCATCAGCAGCATGCCGGTCACGAGCATGGCGACGATCGGGCGCTTGTCGGGCAGCGCCGACCAGCCGCCCTTCTGCGCCGCATGCGCTACGCGCGCGGGGCGCGGCGCTTCCTTCACGAACACGCAGGTCGCGATGAAGGCCGCGAAGATCGTTGCGCCGGCCACCCAGAACGTGGCGCGCAGGCCGATGAGCGGCGGCAGCGTGCCGCCCACGAGCGGCCCGATCAGATTGCCGGCCATGACGCCCGACGACAGCACGCCGAGCGCCCACGCCGAACGGTGACGCGGCGTTTGCGTGGCGACGAGGATGGTCGAACCCGACGAATAGCCGCCGGCGAAACCCGCGAGCAAACGCAGCGCCACGAGCTGCCAGATATTGCGCGACATGCCGATGAGCGACATCGTGACCGCCATGCCGAGGCTCGCGCGCACGAGCATGGGCTTGCGGCCGTAGCGGTCGCCGAGGCGTCCCCACAGGGGAGCGACTAGCGCGGCCGTGAAGAACGTCGCGCTGTACGCGATGCCCGACCACTGCACGATCGACGCGTGGCCGTGCACGCCCAGTTCCTCCACGTAGAGCGGCAGGAACGGCAGCATCAGCGTCATGGCGACGAGCGTCGTGAACGAGCCCACCACGCAGACCGCGAGATTGCGCCGCCAGTGTTGCTCGACATCGGCATCGTGCGGGTTTCGGGGGAGTCGCTGCGTGGCGGCAGCCGCAGGCGATGCCGTGAGTGGGGAAGCGGGAGTCAAGTCGGACGCCCCGGCGCGATCGCGTGGCGGATCGTCGGGGTCTTCTGCGCGGGAGGTCATCGGCGGATCGAGGCAGCGGCGGGCTACGCGTTCGCCCGCTTGCCGGGCGAAGTCGCAAGGCACCTACGTTAAGCGAAGCGCGCCGCGGCTGTCAATTTTTTAAGCGCCTGCCGAAGATGGGGGCGCAGGCGCCGGCCCAAGGGACTGGCGTGAGGCGCGCAGTTCGTTTGCCGCTTATTGCACGGCGGTCTGCAGCAGCCCCACCACGCGCTGCAGCGGCACGAGCACTTCGGCGTCGATGCCGTAGAGCGGGCCGAGCGTCTGCGAGACGTCGCGATAGTCGAGCCGCGTGTGCCCCTCGTTGTCTTCCCAGATCACCATGCGCAGCGGCAACTCCACCGCCGCGTGCGGGTTGGCCGCCATGACGGGCGTACCCGCCTTCGGATTGCCGAACAGGATGAGGCGCGTGCGGCGCAGGCTGAGCCCGGCGGTCTCGGCGGCTTCGCGCTGGTCGACGTCGGCGAAGATATCCGCACCCGCCTTGGCCAGCGCGGTCTTCAGGCGCGCGATCGTCGTGTCGAAGTCGTGGACGCTCTTGAGCGCCAGCACGGATGAGGGATGTTGCCCGTATTCGGCCATGACAAACTCCTCCTATGGCGCACGGTCCGCGCGAATGCGCGATGCATGCAACGGCACTTTATCCCAGAATCCGCAGCGGATGATCCAGGGCGCGCGGGTGAGGCGTCAGGCGCAAGGCTACCCGCCACGCGCCTTCTTCGCGCCATGCGACCGGGCGCCGTGCGCCGCCTGGTGCGACCACGCACGCCACCACATCCACGCCGCGCCTGCCGAAAGCACGGCGGCGATCAGCAGATTCACGCGCATGCCCGCGCCGATCGACGCGCGCCCCGCGATCATGGCGCCCGCCACGGCCACGCCGAGCGCCGCGCCGGTCTGCCGGGCCGCGTTGAGTACGCCAGCGGCGATGCCCGCGCGGCCCTGATCGACCGTCGCCATGAGCGCCGCCGTGGCCGCGGGCGTGATCAGGCTCGCGGCGAAACCGATGGCCGGCAGCGGCAAGGCCAGCAAGTCGTAGCGCGCCGTCGTGCCGCACGCCGCCGCGCCGAGATAGCCCGCCGCCGCGAGCAGGCAGGCGAGCGCGACGAGCGCACGCGGCCCGAGCCACACCACGGCGCGCCGCGACAGCAGACTGCCGAGCGGCACCACCACGGTGAGCGGCAGGAAGGCGAGGCCCGCGTGCAACGGCGCATAGCCGCGCTCCCGCTGAAGATACAAACTGAGTCCGAATAGCAGACCGTAGAACGTGAACGCCGAAATCATCGAGAGCAGCACGGCCGCGCTGAACACGCTCTCGCGGAAGAAGCCGAGCGGCAGCATCGGCTGCGCGCGGTGCTTTTCGAGCACGACGAAGGCGATCGCCGCTCCGCACGCCAGCACGAGACCGCCCGCAACGACCGGGGCACGCCAGCCGTGCGCAGGCGCCTCGATGATGGCGGCATTGAGCAGCGCCAGTGCCGCGATGGCCGCGGCCTGGCCCGCGAGATCGAGCCGGCGCGGCGCGCCCGGACGCGGCTGCGGCGCCACGCGCGCGGCCATGACGATGCCCGCGAGGCACACCGGCACGTTGAGCAGAAAGATGCTGCGCCAGCCGACGAACCCGATCAGCACGCCGCCCAGCAACGGACCCGCCGCCATCGCGACGCCGCCCAGCCCGGCCCACACCCCGAAGGCGGCGGCACGCTCGCGCGCGTTGGCGCACGCGCCGTTGATGAGCGCCATCGATGCAGGCACGAGCAGTGCCGCCCCCACGCCCTGCAGCACGCGTCCGAGCGTGAGCAGCGCGAGGCTCGGCGCGGCGCCGCACCACGCCGAAGCCGCCGTGAAGACGGCGAGCCCGGCCATGTAGACGTGGCGCGCGCCGAGCCGGTCGCCGAGCGTGCCGCCCGAAAGCAGCAGGCTCGCGAACGCGAGCGTATAGGCGTTCACGACCCATTGCAGGCCGGCCACGCCGCCCGCAAGGCTCGCACCGATGCGCTCGAGCGCGACATTGACGATCGAGGTGTCGAGGATCACCACGACATAACTGATGCTCGTGGCCCAGAGCACCCGGCGTTGCTGTTCCCGGCTGTACGTCTCTTGAGTCCGGTGCGTCTCCTGCATTTGCATAGGCTCTCCCGCTACGCCGGCGCGCGTTGGGCGCCGGGCACGAGCCCAGTATCGGACGCGCGGCAGTGGCGATGCTTCGATGCGTATCGAAACATGCGAGCCTGCTCGCGCGTTACGCTATGCGTATGCTTTGGAGAAACGCATGAATGGCACGAACACGCACCCGAGGGTGTCGGCCACGGCCTTCCTGATCGCCGACCCCGCGCGCGCCGCGATGCTGATGGCGCTTGCCGATGGCCGCGCGCTGCCCGCCGGCGAACTGGCTTACGCGGCCGGCGTGACCGCGCAAACGGCGAGCAGCCATCTGGCGAAGCTGCTCGACGGCGGGCTGCTGGCCGTGGAAAAGGAAGGCCGCCACCGCTACTACCGGCTCGCGGACGCCCAGGTCGCCACCTTGCTCGAAAACCTCGCGGCGGTCGGCGCGCGCGCGCCGGTGCGCCGCAAGCCGCTTGGCCGCGAGGCGCGGGACCTGCGTTTCGCGCGCTGCTGCTACGACCATCTCGCGGGCCAGGTCGGCGTGGCGATCACAGAGCGCCTCACCGATGCGGGGCTCATCACGGCGCAAGCGGACAAACGCTTCGCGGTGACGCCCGCGGGGCAGACATGGTTCGGCGAACTCGGGCTCGACGTCGCCGCGCTCAAGCCGGGGCGTCACGGCATTGCGCGCCAATGCCTCGACTGGACCGAGCGCCAGCATCATCTGGCCGGGCCGCTCGGCGTGGCCTTTCTCACGCTGCTGTGCGAACGCGGCTGGATGCGGCGTACGCGTGCGTCGCGCGCGGTGCAGGTCACGCCGCGCGGCTGGGCCGATCTGCGCGAGCGGCTGGGCCTGACGCCCGACCTGCTGGCCGCCCACGCCGATGATTCGAACGACTAACGACTTGCGCCGCGTCACGCGACGAGAAACCGCTGCGCGAGCCGCACCCAGCACGCCGCGCCGAGCGGCAGCACCTGGTCGTTGAAGTCGTAGCCGGGGTTGTGCACCATGCAGCCGCCGAACTCCCAGGCAGGTCTCACTTTTGAAATGACTAGACAATTAAGGAGGTATTCCAATGACCGCAACAGCCCATGTCGCAACGACGACTCGACTTGCCACAAGCGCGAATTCATCGAAAGTCCACGCCCGTTCACAGGGTTTTCCATGAGTCGGGATTTATGAAATTCTCTTGCGCTCAAATTCTTTTCTCTCCATGCTTGTCTATGCAAGTCGCACGAACGAATGAACGTCCCCACGGGTCCACGGTACCCACCGACAAAGGAGCATGGTCATGCAGGCGAAGTACACCCGGCTGGCAAAAGCGCTGATTGGCGCAGCACTCGGCGTCACGCTGCTTGGAAGCGGCAGTGCCGGCGCGAAGGAATGGAAAAGCGTGACGATCGCACTCGACGGCAGCTATGCGCCCTGGAACCTGACCTTGCCGGGCGGCAAGCTTGGCGGCTTCGAACCCGAACTCGTCGAAAACCTGTGCGCGCGTGCACAAATCCAGTGCAAGCTCGTCGCCCAGGACTGGGACGGCATGATTCCGGGCCTGCAGGCGGGCAAGTTCGATGTCCTGATGGATGCGATCTCGATCACGCCGGATCGCGAGAAAATCATTGCATTCTCGAAGCCCTATGCGGCCACCCCGGCAACCTTCGCCGTCTCCGATCCGAAGATCCTGCCCAAGGGCGGCCCGAACACGACGCCTCTGAAGCTCGACGCCGACTCGCGCAGCAACGCGCCCGCCATCGAGTCGATGCGCAAGGCGCTGAAGGGCAAGACGATCGGCATCCAGTCGGGCACGGTGTACACCGGCTTCATCAACGCCAACTTCAAGGACGTCGCGTCAGTGCGCGTGTACAAGACCGCGCCCGAGCGTGATCTCGATCTCACGAACGGCCGCATCGACGCCACGTTCGACGACGTGACCTACTACACCGCCAACGCCGACAAGTCGCCCGTGGTAATCGCCGGCACGATGATTGCCGGTCCGATCTGGGGACCGGGCGAAGGTCTCGCGTTCCGCAAACAGGACGCCGACCTGAAGGCGAAGTTCGACAGCGCGATCACGGCGGCACTCGCCGACGGCACCGTGAAGAAGCTCGCGCTGAAGTGGTTCAAGACCGACGTGACGCCGTAAGCATCGCACCCTGGCGGCGCGCGCCGCGCCTGACGCGCGCCTTCGCTTCCCGACCCGCCTGGATCCCTGCCATGTCTCTGTTATCGCTATTCAACACACTCGGCCTCGGTCCGGACGGCTGGGGTAGCGTTCTGCTCCTCGGCGCGTTGATGACCGTCGTGCTCACGTTCGCCGCATTGGCAATCGGCGCCGTGTTCGGTGCGCTCATTGCCGCGGCAAAACTCTCGCGCTTGCGCGTGCTGCGCGTTTTCGGCGACTTCTACACGACCGTCTTTCGCGGCGTGCCCGAATTGCTCGTCATCTATCTGTTCTACTTCGGCGGCTCTTCCCTGGTCACCACCGTCGGTCAGTGGTTCGGCGCCGACGGATTCGTCGGCGTGCCGCCCTTCGCCGTCGGCGCGTTCGCGGTCGGCATGATTTCGGGCGCTTATCAGGCCGAGGTCTATCGCGCAGCCGTGCTCGCCGTTGCACGCGGCGAACTCGAAGCCGCTCGCGCGATAGGCATGCCGACGCTCACGCTGTTTCGCCGGATCCTGATCCCGCAGGTGCTGCGCTACGCGCTGCCCGGCATCGGCAATGTCTGGCAACTGAGCCTCAAGGACTCCGCGCTGATTTCGGTCACCGGGCTCGCCGAGTTGCTGCGGGCGAGCCAGATCGCAGCGGGCTCGACGCACCAGTACTTCCTCTTCTTCGTCGTCGGCGGTCTGCTCTATCTCGCCATGACGGGTGTGTCGAACCGTGTCTTCGGTCGCGCCGAAGCGGTCGTCGGCCGCTCGTTCAAGCGCAACTTCGCGCGCAACTGATCGGGGAGCGCACACTCATGCATATCGATTTCGCGTTCCTGCTCGACACGATGCGCCAGCTCATCGGCGCCGTGCCGACGACGCTCGGCCTTTTCTTCGCGTCGCTGGTGCTGGGCGGCTTGCTCTCGCTCGTGATCGTCACGATGCGCGTCTCGCCGCACTGGCTGCCGAACCGTTTTGCGCGCGCCTACATTCTCGTGTTTCGCGGCTCGCCGTTGCTGATCCAGATGTTCCTCGTCTATTACGGCCTCGGTCAGTTCGGCGTGATTCGCGAAAGCTTTCTGTGGCCCGTGTTGCGCGAACCCTATGTCTGCGCGGTCCTCTCGCTCGCGTTGTGCACGGCGGGATACACGGCCGAGATCATCCGCGGCGGCCTCATGGCGGTGCCCGTCGGGCAGATCGAAGCCGGCTACTCGATCGGTCTTTCCGGCTTCGCCCTGCTGCGCCGCGTGATCGGCCCGATCGCGCTGCGTCAGTGCCTGCCCGCGTATTCGACCGAAGCCGTGCTGCTCGTCAAGTCGACGGCGCTGGCTAGCCTTGTCACCGTTTGGGAAGTGACGGGGGTCGCGCAGCAGATCATTCAGCAGACCTATCGCACCACCGAGGTATTTACGTGCGCCGCGCTGATCTACCTGTTCCTGAACTTCGTGGTCGTGCGCGTGATCGGCTTCGTCGAGCAACGGCTGTCGCGCCACCTGCGCGCGGCGCCGCCCGCCCCGCGCAAACCCGCCGCGCCGCTCGAAGCCACGCGTGCCGCGTCGTGACCCGCCGCCCTACCTGGAGAGATTGATGAATACGTCAGCACCCATTGCGCTGTCGGTGCGCAACATCCACAAGTCGTTCGGTGACCATCACGTGCTCAAGGGCATTTCGCTCGACGCGCACGAGGGCGACGTCATTTCGATTCTCGGCGCGAGCGGTTCGGGCAAGAGCACGTTCCTGCGCTGCCTGAATCTGCTGGAGACGCCGGACGACGGCTCGGTCGCGCTCGCGGGCGAGGAACTCAAGATGAAGCGCCGCAGCGACGGCAAGCTGCAACCGGGCGACCGCCGTCAGGTCGACCGCGTGCGCTCGCAACTCGGCATGGTGTTTCAGAACTTCAACTTGTGGTCGCACATGACCGTGCTGGAGAACCTGATCGAAGGCCCCATGCGCGTGCTCAAGCGCAGCCGCGCCGAGGCGGTCGAAGAAGCCGAGGCGCTGCTCGCCAAGGTCGGCCTTGCCGACAAGCGCGGCCACTACCCCGCACACCTGTCGGGCGGCCAGCAGCAGCGCGTGGCGATTGCGCGCGCGCTCGCGATGCATCCGAAGGTGATGCTGTTCGACGAGCCGACCTCGGCGCTCGACCCCGAGCTGGTCGGCGAAGTGCTGCGCGTGATGCGCACGCTCGCCGACGAAGGCCGCACGATGCTCGTCGTCACGCACGAGATGGGCTTCGCACGCCACGTTTCGAATCGCGTGATGTTCCTGCACCAGGGCCAGGTGGATTCGGACGGCACGCCGGACGAGGTATTCGGCGAACTGAAGTCGGACCGCTTCCGCCAGTTCGTGTCGAGCCACCAGGATCGCAACGCTCACTAAACCCGCACCACGCACTCCCATGGCCATCACCCGTACCCAGAATCCACTCGACTGGCGCGCGATCGCTAGCGTCGCCGCAGGCGAGCCGCTGATCCTCGGCGCCGATGCGCAGGCGAACATTCGCAGCGCCCGTGTGCTCGTCGAACAGATCGTCGCGCGCAGCATCCGCGCGTATGGCGTGAACACGGGCGTGGGCGCGCTGTGCGACGTGATCGTCTCGCAAGACGAACAGCACGACCTGTCGCACAACATCCTCATGAGCCACGCAGTGGGCGTGGGCGAGCCGCTAGGGGCAGACGAGACGCGCGCGATCATGGCTGCGGCCATCAATAACTTCGCGCATGGACACTCGGGTGTGCGCCTCGAAGTCGTCGAGCGTCTCGCCACGCTGCTGGAGGCGAATTGCCTGCCGGAGGTGCCCGCGTTCGGTTCCGTCGGCTATCTGAGCCATATGGCGCACATCGCGCTCGTTTGCGTGGGCGCGGGACACGTGCGCTGGAACGGCGAGCGCGTGAGCGGCGCTCAGGCCCTGCAGCGGCTCGGCTTGCAGCCCCTGTCGCTCCAAGCGAAGGAGGGATTGAGCCTCGTGAACGGCACGCCGTGCGTGACCGGGCTCGCTGCGCTCGCGCTTCACCGCGCGGAGCGCTTGCTCGACTGGGCGGACGTCGTCGCCGCAATGAGCTTCGAGAATCTGGGCGGGCAGATCGCGGCGTTCGACACCCGTTCACTTGCATTTCGTGTGTCGCCGGGCCTCGCCCACGTGGGCGAGCGTCTGCGCGCGGCGCTCGCCGGTAGCGCGCTGCTCGAAATTTCGCTCGGGCGGCGCACCCAGGACCCGCTCAGCGTCCGCACGATACCGCACGTGCACGGCGCCGCGCGAGACACGTTCGCGGCAACGGCCGAAGTCGTGAACCGCGAGCTTGCCTCGGTGACGGACAATCCGATCGTTGCCGGCACGCCGGAATCGCCCCGGGTGTACTCCCAGGCGCATGCGGTCGGCGCCTCGATCGCACTCGCCATGGACAGTCTCGCTACCGCGATTGCGCAGGTCGCGGCGATGGCCGAACGCCGCCTCGACCGTCTGGTCAACCCGCTCGTGAGCGGCCTGCCGGCCTTCCTCGCGCACGCATGCGGCACGCGTTCGGGCTTCATGATTGCGCAGTACACGGCCGCGTCGCTCGTCGCGCAGAACCGCCGTGAAGCCGCTCCCGCGAGTCTCGACGGCGGCGTGACATCGGGGCTGCAGGAAGACCATTTGTGCCATGCGACGCCGGCCGCGCTGAAGGCGCTCGCGGTCATCGAGAACAGCAACCGCATCCTCGGCATCGAACTGCTCGCCGCGGCACAAGCCTACGATCTGCAGCCGCTCGACGCGGCGCGCGCGCCCTATACGGACGCGCTCTACGCCGGCGTGCGCGCCACGCTGCCGACCTATCGCGACGACCGCCCGCTCTCCGACGACATGACTTTCGCGTTTCGCCTCGTTGCCGACGGCGCCCCTCCGCCACTTCCCGGCACGGCACGAGACGACGCCATGACCGTCTCGCGGGAACCGGCGCCGGATATGCCGCCAATCGCGCGCAGTACGGCGGCGCCGGCGAGCCGCGCGGTTCCCGGCACGGTCGGCGTCTGAAGCGAGGTCAGGTATGAACGCGCCATCTTCGCTGATCGACAACTCGACGCAGTCCGCGACAGCGCATAAGGCCGCTCCAGCGTATGAGCAGATCAAGCGCTACGTGGTCGATCGAATCACGGACGGGACCTGGAAGCCCGGTGAGGCCATTCCGTCGGAGACAGAGCTCGTCAAGGAATTCGGCGTCGCGCGAATGACCGTATCGCGCGCGCTGCGCGAACTGTCGGCCGAGCATGTGCTCAGACGCGTTCAGGGCGCGGGAACGTTCGTCGCCTCGCGCGACGTCGAATCGACCGTCCTCGAGGTTCGCAACATCGCCGACGAAATCGCCGCGCGCGGTCACCGGCACAGCGCGCGGGTGCTGACGCTGGGCGCAAGCTCGAACGATCAGGCGATGGCCGCGCTCGAGCTCGGCTGCGGTTCCGTGTTCCACTCGCGTATCGTCCACTACGAGGAAGACGAAGCGATTCTGTACGAGGACCGCTACGTGAACCCCCATGTGTTTCCGGGTTATCTCGAACAGGACTTCACACGGGAAACACCGAACCACTACATGATGCGGCTCGCGCCGGTTCAACGGGCGGAGTTCCGGATCTACGCGCAAAAACCGGATGCGGATATACGACGCCATCTTGCGATGAACATTGGCGAGCCCTGCCTGCTGATGTGGCGGCGTACGTGGGTCGGCAGTGCCGTGGCGACCGCCGTCGAGCTTTGGCATCCCTCGTCGCGTTTTCATCTGGTCGGCAAAGTCTCGACATGACACGGGGTGCCACCGACCTGATGACTCAGGCGTGCACCGCGTTCAGCAAGGAAATTCGCCATCGCTGCCGCACGATGGTCTCGCCGCGCGCCGCCGCGCTCGCTACCGCGCGCACGCGCAAGACAACGGGCGCAGCCGCGAAGTCACGCGTTGAACGCTGACGTCGTGCACGGTGGGACTTAGCCGGGCGCCTGGCCCAGCTTCGCGGCCGCCTCGCGCGCCCGCGCGAGCACGTCGAGATTGCCCTCGCCGAAACCGTGGTGGCCGCTGCGCTGCACGACTTCGAAAAAGATCTCGCCGGGATGGCGTTTGGCAAAGGTCTGGAAAAAGAGCCGCGGCACGCCGTCATCGCCAATCTCGCCATCGATCAGCACATGGCGCTTGCGCAGCGCTTCCAGATCCACGCCGTGGCCTGGCAAACGCGCATCCACGGTGTCGTAGTAAGCGGGCGGCGGTTCGACGAACTCCACGCCATTGGCCTTGAGCGCATCGACGCTCGCGAGGATGTCGTTGCTCGCCAGCGCGATGTGCTGCACGCCTTCGCCGGGATGCTCGGGCAGATAGTCGTGCAATAGCTGCGTGCGCCGCGTGCCTTCCTCATAAACAGGAATGCGCAGTTCGCCATCGGGCGAAACCATCACGCGGGACTCCTCGGACACGTGCCAGTTCGCGTTGATTTCGTGGATCTCGCGGAAATGCAGCAGGTCGCGATAGAAGTCGAGCCATTCGGCAATGCGCCCCGCCCCCACCGTTTGCGTGAGATGGTCGACGCGCGTGAGGCCGGTGCCGCCGTGATCGAGATCGGTATGCGCCGTGGCGACGTCGATGGGCCGGAAGTCGATGTCGAAGATCGAAATGTCGCCCACGCCTCCGCGCTGGCCGCCGCGGCCGCGCCAGCGGTCGATGAAATAGAGGTGCGAGTCGCCGATACCCTGGATCGCGGGAATGTGCAGCTCCGCGGGACCGAGACGCTCGCCTTCGAACGCCCACGCGCCGAGCGAGATGGCGTGCTCGAAGGCGCGCCTGGCATTGTCGACGCGCACGCCGATCGCGCAGATGCCCATGCCGTACTCCTGCGCGTAACGCGCGGCGAACGAGTCGGGCTCGGCGTTCAGCAGGAAATTCATCTCGCCCTGGCGGTAGAGCGTGACCGCCTTGCTCACGTGGCGTGCGATCGCCTTGAAGCCGAACTGCTCGAAACGGCGGCCGAGATCGGCGGGTTCGGGCGCGGCGAACTCGACGAACTCGAGTCCCGCCATGCCGAGCGGATTGTCCGCCTGCGGCGGAGGATTAGAGGGGCTGGACATGCAGTGGGCTCCTGACGCAAGCGCTGAAACGGACACCTCGCCGCCCCGTCGCGACTTCGAGGCCGCGAATCTGGCATATGAGGCAGGCCGATTTTAACCATTTCGTTCATTTTGACGAAGACCGCCGTGCGCGGTCGGTCCACGCGCCATCTCGGTGCAAACCCGCAAAGCGTTCGATAATCGCACGCACTTGGGCGATAATCGCGCAAAACGGCGCCACCACGCATTGCCGGACCGCGAGGGCCGCCCTATGCTGCGTCTCACGTTTAGCGCGCATCCTGAATACTGCAGCAGCATGGCACATGCGCAACAGTCTGGAGACAACTGATGACCCCAAGCCTCGACACCACCGGCGACGCTGCCCCTTTCGCCCCGTCGCGCAGCCAGGCCCGCAAGGCGGCGCTCGGCAGCTTCGTCGGCGCGGTCGTCGACTGGTACGACTTCCTGCTCTACGGCATCGTCGCCGCGCTGGTGTTCAACGTGGCGTTCTTCCCGCAGGTCGGCAGGACCATGGGCACGCTCGCCGCGTTCGCGACCTTCGGTGTGGGCTTTCTCTTCCGGCCGCTCGGCGGCGTCGTGTTCGGCCACTTCGGCGACCGGCTCGGCCGCAAACGCATGCTCGTTCTGACCGTCATGATGATGGGCCTTTCCACCGTGGCCATCGGTCTGTTGCCGACCTTTGCGACCATCGGCTGGTGGGCGCCCGTGCTGCTCGTCACGATGCGCGCGCTGCAAGGCTTCGCCGTGGGCGGCGAATGGGGCGGCGCGGCGCTGATGGCCGTGGAAAGCGCGCCGCGCGGCAAGAAGGCGTTCTATAGCAGCGGCGTGCAGGTGGGCTACGGCGTGGGCCTCGTGCTAGCCACCGGCCTCGTGGCGCTCCTGAGCCACCTGCTCGGCGACGCGGCGTTCCGTTCGTGGGGCTGGCGTCTGCCGTTCCTCTTCAGCGTGGTGCTGGTGCTCGTCGGCCTGTGGGTGCGCTCGAGCATGGACGAGTCGCGCGAGTTCGTCGAGAAAGTCGAGCACGGTCATCGCAAGCTCAAGATGCCGGTGCTCGAAGCGCTCACGCGTCACCCGAAGGCCTTCCTGTACATCATCGCGCTGCGCCTTGCCGAACTCTTCACGATGTATATCGTGACCGCCTTCGCGCTGAGCTATTCGACCACCAACCTCGGCATGTCGCGCGATCTCTTTCTCGGCATCGGCCTGTTCGTCGGCGCGCTCTCCTGCGTGACGATCCCCTGCTTCGCGTGGCTCGCCGATCGCCTCGGGCTGCGCCGCATTTATCTGATCGGCGCGTTCATCGGTCTTCTGAGCGCCGTGCCGTTCTTCCTCGCGCTCGAGGCGCGGGCCACGATCTGGATCGTGATCTTCTCCGTGATGCTCGCGAACATCGCCCACGACATGGTCGTGAGCGTGCAGCAACCGCTCTTCACCGAGCTGTTCGGCGCGGAGTACCGCTACAGCGGCGCGGGCGTGGGCTACCAGTTCGCGAGCGTGGTGGGCGGCGGCTTCACCCCGTTCATCGCCGTGGCGCTGGTGGGCTTCGGCGGCGGTTCGTGGCACCTCGTCGCCGCGTACCTCGCGATTGGCTGCCTGATCTCGCTGATCGTGGCGGCGCGCATGAAGCCGGAGTGAGCAAGAGCCGATCGTTCGCACGCAAGCCGCAGGCGTTTCGCGCTTGCGGCTTTTTCCATTGTTTTGACCACCGTGCAGCACAGGGTCTTGCGCGCCGATGAAAAAACCGCCACTGGACCGGCGCGACTGGATCGCCGGGCTCGAAAAAGGCCTCGCGATTCTCGAAGCCTTCGACAGCGAGCACGCGCGCATGACGCCCACCCAGGCGGCCGAGCGCACCGGCCTCTCGCGCACCGCCGCGCGCCGCTATCTGCTCACGCTCGAATCGCTGGGCTATGTGTACACGGACGGCCGGCTGTACGGCCTTACGCCGCGCGTGCTGCGGGTAGGCTGGTCCTATTTCGATTCGGCGCGTCTGCCGCGCACCGTGCAGCCCTATCTGCAGCAGCTGAGCGCGACGCTCAACGAGTCGGCCTATGTGAGCGTGCTCGACGGCTGGGACCTCGTCGTGATCGCGCGCAATGGCGTGTCGCGCGTCATGACGACTGGCTTCGTACTCGGCGCGCGCGTGCCCGCGCCGCTCATCTCGCCAGGCGTGGTGCTGCTCGCGCACGAGGCCGATCAAAGCGCAGTTTCAGCGTGGCTCGATACGGTCGAACTGTCGCCCTTCACGCCGCATACCATCACGAGCGGCGCGCGCTTGCGCGAGAAAATCGGGCGCGCACGCGTGGACGGCTATGCGCTCATCGAGCAGCAGTTGCAGGTGGGCGTGCGCGGCATTGCCGTGCCGCTCAGGAATCGCAACGGCGAAGTCGTCGCCGCGCTCAGCACCAACATGCCGATGGGCGAGGAAAGTCCCGAGGTGGCCCTTCAGCGCGTTCTGCCGCATCTGCAGGAAAGCGCGCTCGCCATGCTCAACGTGCTTTAACGCTACGTTTGAGCAACGGCTCACGAGCGCGTGAGCGCCGCATGGTCGGCCGCCATGCGCGCGTTGCCCGCCACGGCGAGTCCCGCTGTGGCGAGTGTTTCGCGCGCATGTCCGCGGATGTCGTCGACGGCGTATTGCGCGTCGGCGTTGCGCACCCAGGCGCGCACCAGCAAGCGCGCGCCGCCGCTGGACGGGTAGCTGTCCACGGCGACCGTCGGCGCGAGCGTCGTGCCGTTCTGCACGCGCGGTTCGGCGGAAACCATCTCCTTGAGCTTGCCGATGGCGGCGTCCACCTCGTCGCGCCGCGCGAGATCGACCGTGACGTCGATACGCTGCGTGCCGCCGCTGCTGTAGTTGATGACGGGATTGCTCCAGATCTGGCTGTTCGGCACGAAGACGACGTTGCCGTCGCCGCGCTCGATGCGCGTGGTGAACAGCCCCACTTCGCACACGATGCCCGCCGCCGCGCCGCTGCCTTCGATCACGTCGCCCGCGCGAAACGGGCGCAGCATCAGCAGCATGATGCCGGCAGCGATGTTTTGCAGCGTGCCTTGCAATGCGAGGCCGATGGCGAGACCGGCGGCGCCCAGCGCGGCGAGCACGCTAGCCGTGGCGATGCCCACCTCGCTGAGCGCGGCAACGAGCGCAATGACGCGCACGGTCCATGCCGCCATACCTGCGAGCATCGGTGCGAGCGTGGGATCGGCGTGCGAGTGCGCGAGCATGCTCGCGAATACATGCGCCACGCGATTGGAAACCCACCACCCAACCACCAGTATCAGCACGGCGACGATCACATTCATCACGTCGTGTGTCATCGTGGCGAGCAGCGAGGGTTGCAGATGGAAAAGGCGGTTGAGGAAATCGTCCATGATCGGGGATCAGATGGTTGCGATGGGGGCGAGATGCGCGCATGGCGCACCCCACAGGACTGCGTAGCAGTCCGCATGCCCGTAAGCTTTGAAAGTCTCGACTTCCACGCCCCATCGATCCGGCACCATTGCGGCGCGGAGATGCCGCCGCTGCTTGCGCCCGCAACGATCTCCTCGCCCTGCGACGCTAGAAGTCCACTGCGTCGCGAATGATCGGGCACGTCATGCAATGGCCGCCGCCGCGCCCGCGCCCCAGTTCCGCGCCAACAATCGTCACGACCTCGATGCCGGCCTTGCGCAGCAGCGTGTTCGTATAGGTGTTGCGGTCGTAAGCGAAGACCACGCCGGGCGAGGTGCAAACGAGGTTCGCGCCGCTGTCCCATTGTGTGCGTTCACGCTGGTAGTCGTTGCCGCCCGCTTCCACCACACGCATTTTCTTGATGCCGAGCGCCGCGCTCACCACCTCGACAAAGGACTTCTTCTCCTGACGCAGCTCCACACCCGCCGGTTGATCGCTGGGCCGGTACGTGAAGGTGCGCGTGCGTGCGAGGAAATCCGGCGCGATCAGCACGCAGTCGCGATCGGCAAAGGTGAAGACCGTATCGAGGTGCATGGCCGCGCGAATTTTCGGCATCGCCGCCACGATCACCTGCTCGGCGGCGCCCTTCTTGAAGAGCGTGGCGGCGAGCTGGCTGATCGCCTGGCGCGAGGTGCGCTCGCTCATGCCGATCAGCACCGTCTTGTTGCCGATGGGCATGACATCGCCGCCTTCGAGCGTCGCCATGCCGTGGTCCTGTGTGGGGTCGCCCCACCATACGTTGACCTTGCCCGCGAAATCCGGATGAAACTGGTAAATCGCCGCGGCTAGAATCGTTTCCTCGTGCCGCGCGGGCCAGTACAGCGGATTGAGCGTCACGCCGCCGTAAATCCAGCAGGTGGTGTCGCGCGTGTAGATCGTGTTCGGCAGCGGCGGCAGCAGATATTCGGTGGACCCGGCCGCTTCGCGCACGACCTTGAGCGCCGCGCCGCCATGCGATTCGGGGAAATCGTGGATCGAGAGGCCGCCGAGCAAGGTCTCGGCCAGCTTGCGATCCTCGAGCTCTTCCAGATAGCTGCGCAGTTCGTCGATGAACCCCAGCCCGACCTGGTTCGGCACGATCTGGTTGTCGAGAATCCACTTCTTGCCTTCTGGCACGGCAACGGTTTCGGCGAGCAGGTTGTGCATTTCCACGACCTCGACGCCGCGGTCGCGCATCTTCGTGACGAAGTCGAAATGGTCGCGCTTCGCGTTGTCGACCCACAGCACGTCGTCGAACAGCAGCTCGTCGCAATTGCTCGGCGTGAGACGCGAGTGCGCCATGCCGGGCGCACACACCATCACCTTGCGCAGTTGCCCGACCTCCGAGTACACGCCAAGCGCGCTCCCTTCCTTCGCCTTGCCCTTGCCGCCCTTCGCGGCTTTCTCCGCCTTTTCTACCTTTTCTACCTTTTCGCCCCTTTCACTCTTGCCACCGCCCTTCGACTTGGACATATCGATCTCCGCTCGTTCTCGTTAGACCGCCATGGTGCCCGTGGCCAGCGCAACGACGCCTACGATGGCTGCTACGGCCGCCACGATGAAAATGACCCAGTCGCTCGTACGCTGGAAAACCTTCAGCTTGCGCTCGCGCCGCGCGAGGAAATACAGCACCGTGCCAGGCGCGTAAAGAATCGCCGATAGCAGGATGAACTTGAGACCGCCGGCCACGATCATGAACAACGTGTAGATCACGGCGACCGTGGCCAGCGCGAGATCGCGCCTGCGCTCCTCGGGCCGAACCTCGTAGCTCTCGCCGCGGTTCGAGACCATGAACCCGTAGGCGGCGACGAACAGATACGGAATCAGCGACATCGAACTCGTGAGGTTGAGCATCAGCGAGAACGCATCGCGCGAGAAATACGTGCTCGCGACCAGCAACTGCACGACGATATTGGTGATCCAGAGCGCATTGGCCGGCACGTTGTTGGCGTTTTCGCGCGCGAACACGGCCGGCATGTCCTGATTGCGCGCCGCCGCGAACATCACCTCCGCGCAGATCAGCGACCACGCCAGATACGCGCCGAGCACGGAAACGATCAGGCCGATGCTCACGAAAATCCCGCCCCACGGACCGACCACGCTTTCGAGCACGGCCGCCATCGAGGGCTGGCGCATGCCCGCCACGTCCGCGCGCGGCAGCACGGCGAAAGGCAGCATGGAAACGAGCACCATGAGCGTGGTCACGCCGGCGAAGCCGAAGATCGTTGCACGACCCACGTCCGTGCGCTCCTTCGCATAGCGCGAATACACGCTCGCCCCTTCGATGCCGATGAACACGAACACGGTGACGAACATCGTCGCGCGAATCTGCTGGATGAGGCCGCCCTCTTGCGCCGCGGACTGGATGTTCAGGTGGAAGGTCCCGTATTTGAATACGAACAGGAGGATGACGATGAACACCACGATCGGAATGACCTTGGCGAAGGTCACGACAGTGTTGATGAATGCGGCCTGCTTCACGCCGCGCAGAATGAGGAAGTGAAACAGCCAGATGCCGATCGACGCGACGACGATGGCCGTGACCGTGTTGCCGTCGCCGAAAATCGGGAAGAACGCGCCCAGCGTGGACTTGATCAGCACCCAGTACGAAACGTTGCCGATGCAACTGCCGATCCAGTAACCGAACGCCGAGAGGAAGCCGGGGTAATCGCCAAAGCCCTCTTTCGCATAGACGAACACACCGGCGTCGAGATTCGGCTTGCGCTCCGCGAGCGCCTGAAACACGCGCGCGAGCGTGTACATGCCCACGCCCGCCACGAGCCACGCAATCGCCGCGCCGACCGGCCCCGTTGCATTGGCGAAGGTTCGCGGCAGAGAAAAGATCCCGGCGCCCACCATGCCCCCGACTACCATCGCGGTCAACTGCACGCGACTCATCTTCTGCTCGGTATCGGCCATCGGTTTCCTCGCTTTTTGTTTGGAACTGCGCTTTATCGGGCGGCCGGCGCACCGCTGCGCCGCCGTTCAGGCTTCGGGCGCCTGCCGGGTCACCGCGTCACGCGCACCGAGTTGTTGCCCATCAGCACACGCACACGATCACCGGGGACGAATTGCTGATCCGAATCCTGGACCACCGATATCAGTTGTCCCGAATCCAGACGCACGACGATTTCAAGGCCTTGCCGCTGCGTGACGCGCTGCTCCACGGCATTGCCCGCCGCGCCGCCCAGCACGGCGCCGCCGATGCCCGCTGCAACAGCGCCGGTGCCGCGCCCGATGTTGCTGCCTGCCGCGATGCCGCCAAGCGCGCCGCCGGTGATCGCGCCGATGCCCGTTGGGCCCGGCTGGATCGTGACGGGCCGAACCGATTCGACCGCACCGAGTTCGACCACGAACACCTGCTGCGCCTGGGCTGGCGTGAAGACAGAGCCAGAAGTCGGCGCCTCACAGCCGGAAAGCGCGAGCGAAGCAACTGCGGAGCCAAGAAGTGTTGCTGCGAGATATCGCATGAGATTCCCCCTAATGCGGCGCATTGCGGATTCGCTAATTCATTCGACCTGTTTGCTAACGATTACACATAGGGTCATTAGCGAACATTCAACCAATACGTTCCCGGTAATTCTCCTTTTGCTTTCCATCCTCCGGACACCTGACGAACATTATGGAATACGATTCGCACATGATGTATTCAACGTGACATTCGTTCGAGAATAGTTCATCGATTCAATGTGGCGCGCATTTTTTATCCGCGATTTCCCGCGCTTGCATTACGACCGGTCAAAGATCAGAAAAAGGCTCGAACATGAAATCGACGGATGACCAGAAATTGTCGCTGCCGGTCCTGACGGCCATGGTCGTGGGCTCCATGGTCGGCGCCGGCATCTATTCGCTGCCGCGCAACTTCGCGCTCGAAGCGGGCCCAATGGCCGCCGTCATCTCATGGTGCATTGCGGGAGGCGGCATGTATATGCTGGCCCGCGTCTTCCAGCTTCTCGCCGAAATCCGGCCCGACCTCGACTCCGGCATCTTTGCTTATGCACGTGACGGCTTCGGCGGCTACGCCGGCTTTCTCTCCGCGTTCGGCTACTGGATGGCAGGTTGCTTCGGCAATGTCTCTTATTGGGTGCTGATCAAATCCACGCTCGGCGCATTCGTGCCGGCGTTTGGAAACGGCAATACACCGATTGCCATTGCCGTTTCGTCGGTCGGCATATGGGCATTTCACTGGATGCTGTTGCGCGGCATTCAGCAGGCCACGCTCATCAATGCGATTCTTACTGTCGTCAAGATTCTGCCCATTTTCGTTTTTATCGGCATTTTGAGCGTCTATGCGAGTGCGGAGCCGTTCACGGACAATCTCGCGGAAAGCGCTCGAGGGCTTGCCCCGCAGGTCAAAGGGACCATGCTCGTGACGGTATTCGTGTTTCTCGGCATCGAAGGCGCAAGCGTCTATTCGCGCTACGCGAAGAAGCGCTCGGACGTGGGCGCGGCAACGGTACTCGGCTTCGCCTTCGTGCTGTTGCTGCTCGTGCTCGTGACGCTGCTGCCCTATGCGCATCTCCCGCGCGTGGATATCGCCGTCATGCGGCAACCTTCGATGGCGTCGGTGCTTGGCGCCGTAATCGGCTCGCCGGGCGTGGTGTTCATCGGCGGTGCGCTCATCGTCTCCGTTCTCGGCGCCTACCTCGCGTGGTCGCTGATCTGCGCGGAAGTGCTGTATGCGAGCGCGAAAGCGGACGCCATGCCAGCCATCTTCGCGCGCCGCAACGCCCGGCAGCTTCCCACCGCCGCGATCTGGCTCACGAGCGGCGTGGTACAGGCCTTCGTCATCAGCACCTACTGGTCCACCGACGCCTTCTCGCTCATGCTGCGCCTCACGAGTGCGATGGCACTCATCCCCTACTTCTTCGTGGCGACCTTCGGGCTCAAGGCCATCCGCGCACTGCCGCAAGCGGCCATGAGCGCGCGAACGCGCACACTGCGCTATGCCACAGCGGGCATCGCCACGATTTATACACTGTTCCTGCTTTACGCTTGCGGGCTGGAACTGCTCGTCATGTCCGCACTGCTCTATGGACCCGGCAGCCTGCTGTACATGTGGGCGCGTCGCGAGCGTGGCGAGGCGCTATTTTCGCGGCCCGAGTGGTGCGCGTTTCTCGTGGTGATGGGCGGCGGACTCGCCGCGATCGTTGGGCTGAGCACCCCGGCGTGGCGTTAGCCGCGCGCCACGGCGCCTGCCCGCATCCATCGGCCTCGTGACTGCGTTTCGCCTCACCGCTGCCATCCAAACGTTCCAAAGTTCGACAGCGAGGAACCATGCCTATCAGCTACGCGCTCCGCAAGGCGCGGCTCGCAGCGGTCGAGCAGCGCACGATGAAGGTTTCCATTTACGTCGTGTGCCTCGGTTTCGCGGCCAACGTCGGCTATGGCTTCTTCGTGCAATCCGATACGCTGCTGCTCACCGCCATTTTCTATCTGCTCAATCTCGCGAGTTCCGCGCTTGGATTGCTCGTGGCCACCGTGGTGAGCCGGCCCGCGACGACTCGCTTCGAATACGGGTATTGGTTCCTCGAGCCGCTCGTGAACGGCATAAACGGGCTCATGATGCTGCTCGTTTGCGTATATGGCTTCGTGAACGGGATTGAGGGGATACGTTCGGGCGGCCACGTGGTGAATGCGCAAGGCGTCATGCTGATCAGCGCCGCGAGTTGCGTGATCAGCTTTGCCATGGTGGTCTATAAAAAGCGCGCGGCCGCGCAGATCAATTCCAAGCTGCTCAAAACCGACGGCTGGAAATGGATCATGAAATTCTCGTTCAGCGCAGCCACACTGCTCGGCTTTTTCGTGTATTCGATATTGCCCGAAAGCTTTCACTATCTATGGGCGCGCTATGTCGACAGTGCAATGACCGCGGGGCTCTCACTGATTTTTTTCTTTGCGCCAGTGAAGATCGTGAGCACGAGCTTTGCTGAATTGCTGCACATGAGCCCCGAAGAGAACAATCCGCGTTCGGAGATCGAGATGGCGCTTTCGAAGCTCGAACGCGAACTTGGCATTCTGCGCCATCACACACACGTCATCCAGGCGGGCCGGCGTAATTTTGTCGAAGTCAGCGTGCTCGTCGGTGCAACGTCCACGCTAAGCGATCTCGCCTCGCAGGACGAATTGCGCGAACGCATCTGGGAAACGCTCAGCGCGAATCCGCTGGAAAGCCGGCTCATTGTGCAGATTACCGCGGACCCGCGCTGGGAAGACGGACGCCAGCCTGGATAACGCGCGCCTCACCTGAGCGCGCTCGAAGAAGGCGAGTATTCCAGCGGCGTGTCCGGCTCCATCCTGGCGGCCATCGGAAACTTTGTCATCCGAACACGTCAGCGCGGCGACTGGGAATGGTCGATCGCTCCCGGCTGCGGTGGAACCGGGCCGACTGCAAAGCGCGGTGCCGCGTTCGCCACCAGAATCAGGGCGGCACCGGCCAGGCCGCTCGATACGTGCTTCAGCGCATGCCCCGCGATCACATGGCGAGTGAGCTCCCACACCTGCCAGTCAAGGCTCTCAAAGATCTTGGCCAGCCCGTAGAAAACGATCACCATCGTCCAGCCGAATACGCTGTCCACCTTGCGCGTAAGCGTCAAGCCGACGATGAACATGAGCCCGCCGAACTGCAGGATCGCGTACGGCCACAGGCTGTTGAGTGCGAGCCAGTACTCGATCGTGCCTAGCGATACCGCAACCAGGATTAGCAACGGCACCCAGCCTACGCGCTGCCCGGTGTTCGACGTCCAGACCATCGCCAGTATGCCGGCGAAGACGATTGTCATCGGCAGGCGATCCCAGACGAGCGTCGCGTCGGAAGGTGCCCAGTGATAGTAGGCCGACCCGATTGCGGTCAGCACGAGCCCGAATCCGGCGACTACCATGCCGGGGAATTTTGGCGGCTGCCGCGACGCATTGCGCTTCGCCCAACTGAGGCAGGCGATCCCTGCCGCCAGGATGACGAGATTCGACAGCACGTCCGCGGCATGCGGTATCAAACCCAGCGCGCGTTGGTCGGCGAAGTGGTGATACGACGCCGCCTGCGCCAGCGGCCATACCAGCTGCAACACCGTACCCACCACGAAGAGCATGATGCTGCCGAGCAGCAATCGGGTCATGTTCACGGTGCTCGTCTCCGGGTATGACGCAACACTCAACAGGTGCCGGTGCTCCACGAGTACGTCTGACCAGCCGGTGGCCACGGCGGCCCCATGCGAGCTTGCGCACCCTGCCCGTATCATCGGACAAACCGGGCTCAGTAACAAGGTCGGCCGACCCGGTGTCTGGATGCTGTCGATTCTTCCAGTCGAGTTGCTGTTGCAGGCGTCGGCTTACGGCTCGACGTAATCATCTCCGGCCTGCTCCAGTTCCCTCAACGCTTCTGCGGGATCCTCCGGCTTCCCGGCAGCGGTCTCATGAGTGCGCCTCGGTGAATCGACAATTGGCGGAGGCATCTTGCCGATGCCCTCGTCGACGCGTTGCAGGAGATACGGGAAGAACGGATTCGATGCAATCCGGAACATCGAGTCGAGCGTCAGAATCAACGTGCCGCGTTCTCCGCGCGGCGCGAGCGTACCAAGGTTGACATTGAAGTTCTCGTCGTCGCCCGGCTCGATGCCGTAGAGTGCGTCCGTCACGGGAAATGGAATCGCGACATGCGATAAGGAAAAAATATCCGGAGGATAGTCAATTTCCAAAGGGCGAACGTGAGTTGCCACACTGCCGGCATCGACACTGCGTTCGACCGTATGAGCCGAATCCTGGGAGGCGTTGGCAATGACCGTGGTGCGATAGTTCTGCGGCCCGATGCGCAGCAGCCGTGTGAGCGCCGAATAGGACGCGACGCGCAGGAAGGTTCTGAAACTCACGCTGCGGTTCACATCGAACAACACGATTTCGCTGCCGTTTGCGGGAAGCTTGTCATACAACGACGACATGACAGCAGGGGTGCTGACCGTGAAATCGGTCACCGACTGGAACGTCAGCACGGGAGGGAGCGAATTCAACCGATTCTCACGCTCGAGCCTCGCCATCTGCTCCTGGATCGCGCGGGTAAGCAACCAGGACTGACGCGCTGCGTTCACCGGGAACGAGTTGAATTTGAAGGGGTTGAATTCCGGCACGATGCCAAGCCAGGCGGCCCGCGCGAACGCGGGCAACATCGCGGGTAGTCCCACGAGGCCCGCAAACCGCGCGTAACGCGTGACTCCGATCATCGGCGAAATGAGCACGAGCCGGGTGGGACGCGTGAGCGCGGGGTTCTCGATGGCGTCCATTGCATATTGCAGGGCAAGCGCGCCGCCGTTCGAGAAGCCTATCAGTTCCAGCGGCTTGTCCGGGCCCACGCGCCGGCGCGCTTCGCGAACCGCGAGGCGCGTTGCTGCGGCCCATTCTTGCCATGTGACATTGGTCAGTCCCGCAGGCACGGTACCGTGTCCAGGCAAACGGATGGCGATCGCGACAAAGCCCCGGTCACGATAGTTGCGCGCGATGTGCCGCAAACTGTAGGGCGAGTCCGTCATGCCGTGCAGCAGCACGACCGCTCCCACCGGCGGTCCGGGAGGTTCCAGTATGTACGAGCGGTTCCAGTCCTGAGCGAAGTGCTCTGGATAGATCGGTGAGCCTTCGTAGTATCGGTTCGACGGGACACGCTCGGATGCGTCGATTTTTTCGACGACGTTGACGCGCACATCCTCGAAAAGCCGCGACTCCTCCCGCATGTACGCACTCCAGTCGCCGGCGTCTATTGCTTCGACGGTCATCTCCCGCGGCACGTAGGTGTGCCAGACCGATAGTTGCGGGCCGCGCAGCGAAGACCATGCCCGCAAACCCAATGCGAGTAACGCGAGCACGACCAGGATCGACACGCATATTTTTATTACCTTCAGCGACGTGCGTAGCATGGGTTTTCTCTTGGAAGCAACTTCAAAACACAGAGTGACCTTGACCTTCTTCTGCTGCGTATCAATTCGACCGGATGCTTCGTGATGCGCAGCCTGGCCCTATGTCTTTAAGGCCTGTGTCACCTGCCCTGTGAGGCATTGCCCTTTCGGTCGGCGCTCAGGGACACGGGCGTACGCGAATCGGCGATATCCACCCAGCCGCCGCCCATGGCCTGATACACGCTGATCACCTGGTTATAGCGCGAGGCCTGCAAGTTGGCGAGCGCAAGCTCGGCGGAGAACAGGTCGTTTTCGGATATCAGCACTTCGAGATAGCCGATCAACCCGTCTTCGAACTTGAGCCGCGAGAACCTCGCATATTCGCGCAAAGCATCGACGCGCTGCTGCTGAAGCGCGGTCTGCTCGATGGTCATTTGTGAGCTGACGAGCGCATTATTGGTGTCGTTGAACGCGCCCAGCACCGTCTGCCTGTAGACCAGTTCGGCCTGGCGCTTTTGTGCCTCGGCTGACTGCACCTGGCCACCAATCGCACCCGACGTGAAGATCGGCCCGGTGAGTCCTGCTGCGACCGACCAGAGCGAGGCGGGCCCGGAAAGGAAGTCGCCGAACGCGGTACTGACCGAACCCAGCGCCCCCGTCAGCGAGAGGGTGGGATAGTAAAGCGCACGCGTGGCGCCGACATTCGCATTGGCCGCGACCAGATTCTGTTCGGCCTGCAAAATATCGGGCCGCCGCTCGAGCAATGTCGAAGGCAGATCCGCCGGAATGACAGGAAGCACCAGCTCGCTCACCGACTTGCCTCGCGCAATGGGCCCGGGATTACGTCCCAGCAGAATAGAAATGCCGTTTTCCACGATGGCGATCTGCTGTTTGATGGCCGGTATCGCGGATTGAGCCAGCTTGTACTGCGAGCGCACCTGGGACAGCTCCGTCTGGGAAACCAGGCCGTCGCGATAGCGCAACTCGAATATGCGTAATGTTTCGCCGAAGTTACTCGCCGTGGCCCGTGCGACTTCGAGTTGCCGGTCGAGCCCGCGCAGCGTGATGTAGCTGGTCGCCACGCCTGTCACCAGCGAAAGCACGACGCCCCGCTGGGCCTGTTCGCTGGCATAGACCTGCGCCTGCGCGGCTTCGGTCAGGCGTCTTACCCGGCCGAACAGGTCGATTTGCCAGGAAGCGGATAGCATGCCCTGATAAAGATTGAATACGGGATCGAGCAAGGGGGACAGCGGTGGCATCCCGACCTCGCTGGTCCGGTTGCGGCTCACGTTGGCGCCATAGCCGATCTGCGGGAGACCCTGCGAGCGTGCAGCGCGCAACAAGCCGATGAACTGGTCGATACGCGCCGCTGCGATACGCACGTCCAGATTGCCCTGCAGTGCGGTTTGAATCAGGTCGTTCAACACCGGATCGTCGAATTGATCCCACCACGCCGTGTCCACGACTTCTTCAGCCGCGGGCAAATCGACCCGCCACGTTGCGGGCACCGCCACCTCGGGGCGACTGTAATCGGGCCCCACGCTAATGCAGCCGGCCAGGTAACTGGTAGCGGCGGCAAATATCGCAGCACGCGTCAGCGTTCTCATGACGTACTCCAGGTTCTGCTGCGACCGCGTCCCGTATGCGCAGGCGGTGCGGTCGGTTGCGCCACACACATCATGCCGCCACCGCGAGCAGGCCGCCGAGCAGCAGCGCCGCGAGCAACAGCGTCAGACAGGAGACGGCCCATCCGCGTACGAACGCATCCGTACACACAGCAATTCGTGCGGCCCCCGTGCTGCCGCGTTGCAGTCCGCGCAGGAAGCCAGAGATATCTCCCACAGGCACGGACGGCACCGTCTTGCCCCATCGGTTCCAGCCAATCGCGAGCGCCGCGCCAACGAGTACCGGCCAGAGTGTCGACCACAGCGCCGCGGGCGCCAGGGCCTCGGGTAGCGAGCCTGCCGGGATACGCAGATACACCACCCACGGAACGGCGAGCGAGACCACGACCATTGCCAGCCATGCCCCCCTGAACGGCCCCGGCGCGCGCGCGTGGGAATCGGTCGCGGCCACTGCACCCAGACAGCGCACGAAATGAAGCATCAGCAACGTGGTCGCGGCTGAAGACGCCGCAGCCAACGACCCGGCCAGATCGCCGCCCAGCAGGTCCTTGGCCGCGTACTTGGCCAGTGCGCCGCCCGTCAACGGCAATCCGCCCAGTCCAAGCGCGATGACCGCCGTGGGCAGCAGCACTCGTCGCAACGATCCGGCACCCGTCAATGCGACCACGCCCACGGCCAGAAACAAAGTGCCTTTGACGAGCAGATGGTGCGCGGCATAGTAAGCGGCTGCCACGACGGTAGCGGGGTCGCCTGCGGCGAACCCCATGCCGATCACGGCCATCAGGAAGCCCATCTGGCTGACGCTCGAGTACGCAAGCACGACTTTCGGCTGGGCCTGAGTGATACCGATCGCCACGCCGTAGAACGCGCCGACCATGCCCAGCGCCGCGAAAGGGATGCCAAAGTGCGGCCATGCGTCGTTGAAAGTAAATGGCAGAAAACGAACCAATGCGATCACGCTGGCCTTGACCACCGCGCCGCTGAGCACCGCCGCCGCCGGAACAGGCGCCGCGCGATAGGCGTGCGGCATCCAGACATGCAGCGGCACCATCCCGGCCTTCATGCCGAGGCCAACCAGGAGCAATAGCAGCGTGGCGTTGCGCCAGGGCGAGCCCGGCAACGCTGCAGCCGCATCGCAAATCAGCAGGCTGCCGCCAGGCGTGGCCTGTGCGAGCAGGACCAATCCTCCCAGCACGAAAGCTTCGGCCAGTAATGCAACGCCAAGATAAAGCGCGCCCGCGTATCGGGCTTCGGGCCCGTCGCCCTGGAGCACCAGCCCGCTGGCGCCGACACTCAACACCGCCAGCATCAGATAGAAGCCAATCAGGTCGGCCGTCAGGAACACGCCCACGCTGCCGGTCAAGGCCATGAGCCAGCAGGCGACGAACCCATCGATATCTTCGCGACCGCGTACATATCGTGCGGCATAGATTCCGGCGAAGAACCACAACAGCGCCGCCGTGCCGAGCAACACCGCGCCTGGCGTATCGAGCGCGAAACTGAGGGCGAACCGGCTGTGGCCGAGCATCAGGGTTTCGCTCTGATGGACGCCGACGGCCGCGGCCAGCGCGGGCAGCGCAGCGACCGCGAACCATGAAGGCAGGCGCCTGCGAACCGGCGCCGACGCACAGAGCAGCAGCATCAGCAATGGCAACCCGACGGCTGCGACGAGCAGAGCCTGGGAGACGTTCATGGCAGCCCCGCTGGCGGCATCACCGTGCGGCCAATCTGGGCCACGTCGACCGGCAGCAGCACGGCGAGGCCAAGCAGGAACGAACACGTTGCGAGGCCAAGCACGGCGAGCTGCTGGTAACGAGGCACCTGCTTTTGCGGCGACCAGCCGGGCGCAGCGGGCTCCATCGCGCGCACCACCACCATGAAAACGTAGACGCTCGTGAGCAGGCCGCCGACCAGCATCACCACCGCCCACCACCATTGCCCCGTCGCGAGTGCCGCCGACATCAGCAGCCACTTGGCCAGAAAGCCCCCGGAAGGCGGCAAGCCGATCAACGTGGCGCCGGCCAGCGCGAAAGCGGTCAGCGTCATGGGCAGGGCGCGCCCCGCGCCGCGCAGGTCGGCCAGACGGTCATGCCCCAGCGTGCTATAGATCAGACCGGCCGCGAGGAACATGGCCGCTTTTGCGCTCGCGTGCGATACGGCCTGCAACAGGCCACCCGTGACGGCTCGAGCACTTTCGTGCTGCACGGCAAGCGGGAACAGCAGGAACAGATAGCCGATCTGCGCGACCGTCGAGTAAGCGATCAGGAGCTTCAGCCGCATCTGGCGCAGCGCCACCACATTGCCGAAGAGGATCGCGAGCGCCCCGAGGCCTGCGAGGAGTTGCGAGCAGGACCCGCTTGCGATGCCGGCGAAGACGTCGACCCACAACCGCACCACCACGAACCACGATCCCTTGATGACCAATGCCGACAGCAGCGCGCTCGCGGCGGCCGGTGCGCCCGCGTGCGCAGGCGGCAACCACAGATGCAGCGGGAACAGCGCGGTTTTGGCGAGCATGCCGGCCGTCATCAAGCCCAACGCGGCCCAGGCTAGCGGCTGCGCCCCGATCCTCGCGGCAAGCAGCGCAATGTCCAGCGTGCCATAGGCGCCATAGAGCAGAAAAACCCCCAGCAAATAAAGCATCGAGCCGATCAGCGCGTACAACAGATAACGCAACGCAGCCTGCAATGTTTCGGCGCGGCCATCGAGGGACACGAGAGGAACGCCCGCAAAAGTCAGCAGTTCGAGCGCGACGTAGAGCGTGAAAATGTCTGCGCTCACAAACACCAGATTGAGCGCTCCCCATACCGCCAGCAGCAACAGCCAGAACGCCAGCGGCGCGCGTGCCTCGTTCGTGCCGGACGGTGTGCCGAAGTCGCCATTGGCGTAAATCGCCACCGCCCCCACCACCACGGCAACCACCAGCATCATGCACACCGAGAGGCCGTCGGCGCGGAGCATGACGCCCAGCGGCGGCGCCCAGCCGCCCAGCAGATAGCGCAATGCGTCGCCCGAGACCAGCAGCCTCGCCGCAATCTCCAGCACGAGGCCGAAACCGAAGGCGATCGTCACCCAGGCCACGCGTTGCGCGTGGCGTCCTCCGAGCGCCAACCCCGCCAGCATCCCGGCAAAAGGCAACAACACGACGAGCGTCAGCAGCAGCCCGCCCGGCGTCGATTGCCCCGTGAGCGCCAGCGTCGTCACCTCGCCTCCGTATTGGCGCGGGCACCGCCCGACGCCGCATCACCGTCCGCCGACAGAGAATTCGAGCCCGTTTCCGCGAACCTGCGCAGCATGAGTCCGACTGCGAGCGCGGAAGCGGCGAACGACACGACAATCGCCGTGATCAATAGCGCCTGCGGCACCGGGTCGCCGGACATGCCGGCGCCAGCTCCCCGATGCGCGATCACGGCACAGGCCAGAAAGACGCCATTGCCCGTGAGGTTGAAGGCCAGCACCTTGCGCAAGGGCTGCGGGTTGACGATCAGGCCATAGAGGCCGAGACCCACGAGGGCAGCGGCGGTCAAGCCGAACAACTGCGAGACGTTCATGGGCTCACCTCCGGCCGCTGCGGTGGACCGACGAGCAGGAGGACCAGGGTCACGGCAAGCGAAGGCAGCAGCGCGGCTTCAATGATGATGATCCACAGCTTCGCCCAGCCATCGGGGTACGCGAGAAACGCTCCCGCCACGACGGCGCCGAGCAGGCCAAGCGCGATGAACACCGCCGGCCCGACGATAAGGACGGCGCGCAGCCAGCGCCGGCTGACCGGCGGCGCATCGCGCAAACCGGACATCATGACGAGCAGCCACATGGCCGCAATCACCGTGGCGCCCTGGAACTTGCCACCCGGATGATCGGCGCCGACCCAGAAAATGTAGATGCCGATCACGACGCCGATCGGCGGCAATACACGCGCGAGATACACCAGAATGTCGTTGGGACTCACCCCCTGCGCCAGTCCCGGCCTGCCGCCCCAGCAGCGGTCCGGCGCCAGCGACCAGACGCCGACCACGCCGAACAGCAACACGATGGCTTCCAGCAGCGTGTCGATCGCGCGGAATGACAGCAGGACGGCCGTGATCGGGTTGCCGACGCCAGTGGCCTGAATGTGTCGCGCCACCTCGGGCGCCAGGCTCGGCGCGGGGTCCGGCAAGCTCAACAGGCTCACGGCAATCACGACGGCGACCGCCGTGGCGGCCACGCCTGCCGCGACACGCATCGCGAGGCCCGGCGTTTCTGCCTGGGCCGCCGCTTCAGTGACCTCGAGCCGCGACGCCGCGCGGATCAGCAGCGCGCCGGTCAGGCCCGCACCGATGGCCGCTTCGGTCAACGCGACGTCGACAGCACGAAGCACTAGCCAGGCCAGCGTGAGCAGCAGGCCGTAAGGAATGAATCCGGCGACCGCGGCGAACGTATCGCGCACGACGACCGTCCAGAGCGCAAGCCCCAGCAACAGGATGCCGATACCGACGGAGATCGCGGCGATCATGCACGCTCCTCCTGCCGGCGCGCGGCGCGCGCGATGAGCTGCGACACATCGGACGACGTCAGCATCACCAGCAGCCAGACCACGATCAGCTTGAGGGCGATTACGATGTGACCCGTCTGTGGCAACAGCCCCAGCACCACCATGCCCAGGCCTAGATTGTCGGCCTTGGTCAACGCGTGCAGCCGCGTGTACGTGTCCGGGAACCGCAACAGCCCGACTGTGCCGGCCACGAAAAAGACAATGCCGGCCAGCATGGCAATGATCGTGAAAATATCGGCTGCGGCTTTCATTTCCGGTCCTCTTTCGCGATATCGCCTTCTGCCTGACGATCGGCCTTGACGAAGGCGACCGACGCGAACGCCGCAAGCACGGCGAGCGTCAACGCCACATCCACGACAGCCTCGACGCCGCTTGCCGTGCCGACCAGCAGCAACGCCGCGATCCCTCCCGTGCCGAACAGTTGCGCGGCCATCATGCGGTCGGCGCGCGTGGGCCCGCGCAGCACCGACAGCAGGCCCACGGCCACCATCAGCAGCACCAGCGCGCAAACGGCGATGAGCACGTCAGCCATGACGTTCACCGCTGACCAGCGCGCCCGCGAGGCGCCGTTCTTCGTCCGCCAGTTGTTCGTCGACCCGCTTCGAGGTGTCGAGGCAGTGGTAAACGAGCCCGTCCGCGGTCTCATCTACCGGCAGCGACCCCGGCAAGAGGCTCGTGATGATGGCGAATCCATTGCGCGCCGTTCCCGGCGGAAAACCGACACGATAGACCACGATACCGGGCCGCAAAGGCAGGCGCGGGTCCAACGCGCGGCGCGCCACGTCGATGCCCGCGAGCAGGGACTGCAAGAGGAAATGCGGAACGAAGACGAGTAAGGCGCCGAGCCGTACCCTTCCCGCGACGGGAGGCAGGAGCCGCAGGCTCATCTGCGTCGCGACGAGCGTCGCGATCAGGCCGCAGACGAGATCGGCCGGCTTGACGCTCGGCATCAGGATGATCCATAGCGCGAGAAAGCAAACCGCGCGTGTCAGCGCGACGCGCCAGTGCGAACGCCAGTCGAGCAGGAAAGCACGAAGCGTTGGTGAGCTCATGGAAGATACGCCTCCTCTATCGAAAAACCAGCGAGCGCGAAAACGGCGGGCGTCTGCCGGATGGCGTCAGGCCCCGGCGGCTCACGTCGCCCCGCTCGCCATCCCCGAAGACTGCGACGGCGGCCGGTCTTCCTTGCCAAACACCACCATGTACAGGGCCGGCAGGAACACGAGGGTCAGCAGCGTCGCCACCAGCAAGCCGCCCATGATCGCGAAGGCCATGGCGCCCCAGAACACCGTAGGCGCGATCGGGATCAGGCCAAGCACGGTCGAGATCGAGGTCAACATCATTGGCCGGATGCGCGATGTGCCCGAAGCGACAACGGCCTCGAGTACGCCCATGCCCTCGTGTCGAAAAGTCTCGATCTGCACGATCAGGATCAGGCCGTTCTTGGCGATCATGCCGATCAACGCAAGAATGCCCAGAATGGCGACGAAACCAAGCGGCCGGTTGAACACCAGCAGTGCGAGCACCACGCCGATCAGGCCCAATGGCATCACCGAGACCACCATGGCCAGGCGCTTGAAGCTCACCAGCAGCAGCATCATGCTCGTCAGCATCAGCACGATCATCACCGGGACCACGGCAAATACCGAGGCTTGCGAAGTCGCGCTTTCCTCGAAGATGCCGCCAGTCGCGACGTGGTAACCCTTGGGCAGCTTCGCGTTGAACGCATCGATTTTCGGCGCGAGCGTTGCGACGACTTCGTCGGGCAGCTCGCCATGCATCACGTCGGCTCGCACCGTGAGCGTCGGCACACGGTTTCGCCGCCATATCAGCGGCGACTCCTGTTCCTCCGTGAACGTCGCGAACTGACTGAGTGGAACCATGCGCCCGCTCGGCGTGGGCACCTGCAGCGTACTCAGTGACTGCACCGTCAGCGGCTGCTCTTCCTGCGCGCGCGCCACGACGTTGACGAGGTAGATGTCGTCGCGTATCTGCGTGAGTGGCGTGCCGGTAATGACGGTGTTCATGATGGCGGCCAGCGCGGCGGAACTCACGCCGAGCTGACGCGCTTCATCCTGGTTGATGTGGATGCGGATCTGCCGGGCCGGCTCCATCCAGTCGAAATTGATGTGGCGTGTTCGCTCGTCGGAACCCACGATACCGGCCAGATCGAGTGCGGCCCTGCGCACCTGCGCCGGGTCGGGCCCCGAGACGCGATACTGCAGCGGCCACCCCACCGGCGGTCCCAGTTCCAGCGGCGACACGCGGGCGACGATACCGGGGAACTGCTCGCTCAGCGTCTTCTCCAGTTTCAATTGCAGCCGGTCGCGCGCCTCGAGACTTTTCGCGACCACGATGACCTGTGCGAAAAACGGATTGGGCAGCTGAACATTGAGGGTAAGAATAAAGCGCACTGCGCCGCGGCCCACATAGCTGCTGAAGTGATCGACATCGGGATCGTTTTTCAGAATGGCTTCGAGTCGCGCGACCTGGTCCGCGGTCGCGTGGATGGACGCGTTCTGGCGCAAGGTCAGATCCACCGTCAGCTCCGGCCGGTCCGAGGCGGGAAAGAACTGCCGCGGCACGAACCGGACGAGGAAGATCGACACCACGAACGCCGCAAGCGTGACGGCAATCGTCAACCACCTGAGCCGCAGCGCGCCGCGCAGGAAGCGGTCATAGGCCATGAGCATCTTGCCGGGCTTGCGCGGCTCCTTTTCGGCCTTGGGCGCTTTCAGGATTGCCACACCGACGAGCGGCGAGAAAATCACCGCACCGAACCACGACGCGAGCAGCGCGATGGCGACTACCGCAAAAATAGAAAACGTATATTCGCCGGCCGAACTTTTTGCGAAGCCAATCGGCACGAAACTGGAAATCGACACGAGCGTGCCGATCAGCATTGGCGCGGCCAGCGTACGGTACGCGAACGTCGCCGCCTGATCCTTGCTGTCACCGGCGGCGAGGCGGTTGATCATGGCGTCGACGGTGGTCATGGCGTCGTCGACCAGCAAGGTCAGCGCGATGATCAGCGCGCCCAGCGAGACCCGGTGCAGGTCGATGTGCACGACGTCCATGATCCCGAAGACAATCGCCAGCGTCAGCGGGATAGACAATGCCACTACCGTCCCCGGCCGTATGCCCAGACTCACGAAGCTGCACACCAGGATGATGATGATCGCCTGCCAGAGCGACGCCATGAAGTCGTTGATCGCCACGTCGACGGTATCTGACTGATTGGCGACCAGGAACGGCTCGATGCCAGCGGGCAGGTTCGCGGTGGCGTCGGCCATCTCGGCCTTCAGGTTGCGACCGAGCGCCAGTATGTCGCCCGAATCGCGCATGGCGATCGCGAGGCCGATGGCCGGCCTGCCGTTGACGCGGAACATTGGCTGTGGAGGGTCGGCGAAACCGCGTCTCACGGTGGCGATGTCGCCGAGGCGAACGATGCGCCCTCCCAGCACGAGGTTGACATTCTCGATGTCGCGTTCGGAATCGAAGGCGCCCGTCACCCTGAAGAACACCCGCTCCTGCCCGGTTTGCAGGACGCCGGTCGGCCTGATGAGATTTTGCGCTCTCAATGCGGCGACGATGGTCGGGTAGTCCAGACGCAAGCCCGCCAGACGGGTGGTCGAGAATTCGATGTAAATCTGTTCGTCCTGAGCGCCCAGGACCTCGATCTTCGAGACGTCCGGCACCAGCAGCAGGCGCGAGCGAATCGCCTCGACGCGATCGCGCAACTCGCGCATGTTGTAGCCGTCGGCGGTGAAGCCGTAGATGATGCCGTAGGTGTCGCCGAAGTCGTCGTTGAAGAACGGCCCGAGCGTTCCCGCCGGGAGCGTTTGTCGCATATCGTCCACGTTTTTGCGAACCTGATACCAGACGTCCTGGACTTCGGAGGGTGGCGTGGACTGCAGAAGATCGACGAAGATTGTCGTCTGACCCGCTGTCGTATAGCTGCGTATGCGATCCAGGTGACGGGTCTCCTGCAACGTGCGTTCGAGCCGCTCGGTCACCTGCGAGAGCGTGTCGTCGACAGTGGCCCCCGGCCACGCAGCGGCCACCACCATGGTGCGGAATGTAAAGACCGGATCTTCGGCGCGCCCCAACCCCAAGAATGACAGGGTTCCCGCGACCAGCGCAGCGATCATGAGGAACACGACCAGGGGGCGCTTCGAAAGCGCCCACTCGGATAGATTCGGGCCAATCACCTGGCTGCCTCGGTCCAGTTAATTTTCTGTCCCGGCCGCAATGCCTGCACGCCGGCAGTCACGACCACGTCGCCCGTGTTGAGACCTTGCGACACCTCAACGCGGTCCTCGCCATACGCCTGAAGCTCGACCTCACGCGCCGAAACCGTCCCTGTCTTCGTATCGACCACCCAGACCGCCGGCTTCCCTCCTGGCTGGATCAGGGCGCTCGAAGGAATTTCGATGGCCGCCGCGCGCGGGAGCGTCATGTGGCCAATGACCGTACTGCCAAGGCGCATGGCTGCCGGCGGATTGAGGACTTGAACCCGGACCGCAAAGGTTCCGGTCACCGGATCGGCGCGGGGCGATACTTCGCGCACCTTACCAACGGCGGTGACCTCGGGGTTGCTGGCAAGCGCGATGACGATGTCGGGACTGGCCGGCGCGACGTCCTTGATCGCGGCGGGCACATCGAATACGGCATCCACCGCGCCCTCGCGAGCGATCTGCACGATCATGCGGCCAGCCGGAACCACCTCGCCCGGCTCCGCTCCGCGCGCCGTCACCACGCCGGCTACGTCGGAAACGAGGTCGGTATAGCTCAGCCGGTTCTGCGCGATGTTGACCAACGACTGCGCCGAATCGACTTGCGACTGGGTGATCTTTGCCATCGCTTCCGACTGCTCGAACGAAGCACGCGACACGGCATGCTCCGCAAGCAGATCGCGCATGCGGGTGAACATGGTGCGCGCTTCCAGGGCCTGTGCCTGCGCGGCGGCCAACTGTGCCCGAGCGGACTGCAGGCTGCTTTCCTCGTTCATCCGGTCAAGCCGCGCCAGTACCTGGCCCGCCTTGACACGGTCCCCGACATCGACGTTGCGGGACGTCATTCTTCCGTCGATACGGAACGATTGATTGATCTCGGCCTGCGCCTGCAATCTTCCGGTCAAGGCGATGGTCGCTCCGGCCTCCTGCTTTTCTATCCTGACGACGCGTACCGGGCGCACTTCCGTCACCTGCGCCTCTTCGCCCTTACGGCAGCCCGCCAGGAGTCCGCCCGCCGCCGTTAGACACAGCGCACACAGCGTCACGGCCAAAGGCCGCGACACCATTCGACCTGCAGCATGATTCGCAAACACTGGCGTATTCCTCTGGATCCCTGGACAGGTTGCCCGTGTCCACCGTGAAATGGCTTCGCGCCCTGTTGCGGCCCCGCCGGGCGTGCCGGTGTATTCATCCGAAAACAACGACGATTCAAGCGCTAGAACTCGACGACACCGGGCGACGTTCCAGACTGACGATGAACACCACGATCGGAATGACGTTGGCGAACGTCACGATGGCGTTGATGAACGCGGCCTGCTTCACGCCGCGAAGAATGAGGAAATGAAACAGCGAGATGTCAGCCGACGCCACGACGATGGCCGCGCCCACCACGCCGCCGACTCCCCTCGCGGTCAACTGCACGCGACTCATTTTCTGCCCGGTATCGGCCATCGGTTTCCTCGGTTCGATACTTCGTTTTATCGAGAGGTCAACGACACCTGCGTTCACTTCATCGCGTCACGCGCACCGAGTTGTTGCCGAGCAGCACACGCACGCGGTCACCCGGAACGAACTGCTGATCCGCATCCTGGACAATCGACATCAGTTGCCCCGAATCCAGACGCACGACGATTTCAAGGGCTTGCCGCTGCGTGACGCGCTGCTCGACGGCATTGCCCGCCGCGCCGCCCAGCACGGCGCCGCCGATGCCCGCCGCTACGGCACCCGTGCCGCGCCCGATGTTGCTGCCAGCCGCGATGCCGCCAAGCGCGCCGCCGGTTATTGCGCCAATGCCCGTTGGACCAGGCTGGATCGTGACGGGCCGCACGGATTCGACCGTACCGAGTTCGACCACCATCACCTGCTGCGCCTGGGCCGGCGAGAAGACAGAGCCCGAAGTTGGCGCCTCGCAACCGGAAAGCGCGAACGAGGCGACTACAGAGCCAAGAAGTGTTGCAGCGAGAAAACGCATGACATTTCCCCTAATGCGGCGCATTGCGGATTCGCTCATTCATTCGGCCTGTTTGCTAACGATTCCACGCATAGTCATTAGCGAACATTCAGCCAATACGTACGCGGAGCATTGTCTTTTGCCGTCCATCCTCCGAATACCTGACGAACATTATGGAATACGATCCGCACAGATGTATTCAACGTGCCATTCGTTCGAAAATGGTTCAGCGATTCAATGTGGCGCGCATTTTTTATCCAACTGCTTCGGCTTACGTCTCTTGCCGGTGCTGATCAAATCCACGCCCGGTGCAGTTCTGGAAACGGCAATACGCCGATTGCGCCCTCATTTTCGTCGCGCAAGCGGAGCGACTTTGCCTCAGGTATAGACAGGTGCGCTGGTCGATCTCCAGCACAATGCGTCGACGGCAATGACAAGCCGGGTTCGATCGCGATTGCGACGCGTCGCCTGGTTCTTGATCGGCTAACTACCACGAGATGCGTTAGCGGCTATAAAGTTTTCTCTTTCCTCCGATCTGTTTAATCGTCTGAAACACGTTGCCGCATTGCGTCGTCGCTCAGCCGTTCAATATATTGGGCTCCTGATTATTTACTATTGACTACGGGCACAAAAAGGGAGAGCGTATCCCTTGGCATCAGGTTCGCTGTTGTCTCGATCAGACCAACAATCCGAGGTAACCATGTGGATCTTCCGTGTCGATGAACCTCGTCTCGGGGTCATCCGTATTCGAGAATGGCGCCGTCGCGCGCATCACACCATCGGCCTTCTCGTCATGCTGCTGGGCGGCGCCACCATCGGGCTGATCGCCCTCGATCAGTCCAGCAACGCTTTCCCCGACAAACTGTTTACGGCTCTTTGGAACGGAGTCAATCTCATTACGACACTCGGCGCCTTCAGCGAATTCAGTCCGCCTCAAAAGGGCTTCATGCTTCTGGCCATGGTCGCGACACTGCTGATCGGCGGGTTCGCAGTTTCGAGACTCACAGGCATGCTTTCGGGCGATGACGTGATGGCTTATCGGGAGAACAGAATCATGGAACGCAAGCTCGAGCAGCTCGCCAATCATGTCGTGGTGGTTGGATTCCATTCTCTCGGAGAGCGGGTTGCAGACTACCTGCATGGGGAGGGAAACACCGTGCTCGTACTCGTGGGCGATCAGGATCAGGCCAACCGGGCAACGGATTGCGGGCATCTGGTCGTACTCGGCTCGCCGGACGCCTTCGACGAAGTGCTCAAGCGTGCGCGACTCGACAGCGCGAAAGCCATGTTCGTCACGACACCCGACAGCAATAACAATCTGGCAATCACCCTGCTGGCCCATACGCTCAACCCGTCGCTCGCCATTGCCGTACCGGGCGAAAACCCCTTGCGAAAAGGGCTGCTGGAGAACGCTGGCGCGACCAACGTCGTCATCGCCGACGACATCATCGCCAAAGCACTGGTCACCCGGATTACGACTGCAGCGGAGGCCGCACGATGAAGCCCGCCGCTCCTGCTTCGCACCGCCTCCCTCACCTGCCTTTCCTGCAGGGACTGCTGCCCTTCAATGCCGCGCAACTGCCGCACGACATCATCGCCGGGATTACGCTGGCGGCGCTCGGCATTCCCGAAGTGATGGGATATACGAAAATTGCCGGCACCCCCACCGTAACGGGCCTCTATACGATCCTGCTGCCGCTCGTGGCGTTCGCAGTATTTGGTGCGTCGCGACAACTGGTCGTCGCCGCCGACTCGGCCACTGCCGCCATTCTCGCGGGTACCTTGACGGCCGTCGCCGCACTCGGCAGCAAGGACTATGTCGCTCTCACGAGTACAGTCGCCTTGACGGTCGCCGCAATGCTGGTGATCGCGCGTGCTTTTCGTCTGGGTTTTCTGGCCGACTTTCTTTCCCGCAGCGCGTTGATCGGCTTCCTGACCGGCGTCGGCATCCAGGTCGCAGGAGGCGAGCTTGCCGGCCTGATCGGACTCGCCAGGCAAGGGCATGGGCCGTTGATGCAGATCGCGTCCGCGTTGCAACGCGTGGCCCAGGCCAATCTTCCGACCACGATGCTCTCGATCGCCGTGCTCGTGGTGATCATCGGCTGCAAGCGCTTCGTGCCGCGCGCACCGGGTGCGCTGATCGCCGTGATCGGCTCCATCGTGGCAAGCGGCGTGTTCAATTTTGCCGGACATGGCATCGCGGTGACGGGCGAAGTACCGGGGGGACTCCCGTCATTGTTCCTCCCACCGTTGCATATGGGCGAGATCAACCAGGTACTGATCACCGCCGCCTCATGCTTCATCGTCATCATTGCCCAGAGCGCAGCAACGGCACGCGCGTACGCCAATCGCTATAACGAAAGGGGCGACGACAACGCCGATATCATCGGGCTCGCGGCCGCCAACGCGGCGGCGGCTTTCACGGGAACATTCGTCGTGAACGGCAGCCCGACCAAGACCGAGATGCTCGACGACGCGGGCGGACGCACCCAGGTCGCCCATCTCACGACTGCCGCCATCGTGCTGCTGGTGCTGCTATTTCTCACGAGACCGCTGAGTCTGCTCCCTGCCGCCGTGTTGTCGGCCATCGTCTTCTTGATCGGCGTAAAGTCTGATCGACGTGAAAGGCATGATCGAACTGTATCGCATGCAGAAGGACGAGCTCGTCGTGGCGTTGCTGACTGCGGGCGTCGTCGTGTTCGTCGACGTGATGCACGGCATTCTTGCTGCCGTCGTGCTTTCCCTGATCGCGCATGCACGCCACAGCTACCGCCTGCGGACCCGGGTGCTGACGCGAGGCCCCGGCGACAGCTGGATCGCGCGACATGTCGAGCCCGATCTGCTCGCCGCACCTGGGATCGTCGTCTACCGTTTCGAAGCAGACCTGTTCTATGCGAACACCGGCCGATTCACGGAAGAGGTGCTCAAGCTTGTCAACGAAGCGAGTCCGGGGCTGCGCTGGGTGGTGATCGACGCATCGGAGATCAGCAACATCGACTACACGGCAGGCAAGACCTTGATCCAGCTAGGCGGCGAACTCGACAAGCACGGTGTGGGCATAGCCGCGGTCGCCCTCCCCTCGGGCGTCCGACACGAAATCGAGCGGTACAAGGCACTGCGTGTGAGTGGCGTACATCGCGAGGTCTTTGCAACCGTCGATGCCGCAATCGAGGCGCTACGTGACATTTCGCCGTCTACGTCCTCAACTTCTCAAGACGCCAAGCCGCAATGAAGCGACCTGAAATGACACAGGTCCGATCCGGCCTTGAATCGAAAAAAGGAGTGCTGCGTGCCCGATCCCGCTAACACAAAGCGCGCCGCCCCCGGCGCAGTCCTCGCTGACCCGGCTACGCCGACGGTGCAGGAAGACCCGTCCACACTCTTTGCGGGGCGTGGCTCGCTGGCCGATCGCGTCAGACGGGGCAAGACGGCTCGCAAGGAAGTGCCGCGCGAGAAGCTCGCCGAATGCCGGATTGCAGATCGCGATCCCATCGCACTCCTCGACGCTTCCAATGTGGGGCGGGTAGTCGAACTGATACCCATCCGTTATGGACGGATGGTCGCGAGTCCGTTCGCGTTCTATCGCGGTGCGGCGCCGCTCATGGCGCACGATCTGTCGACGCTGCCGCATTCCAACGTGATCGTGCAACTGGGTGGCGATGCGCACCTGGCCAACTTCGGTCTGTTCGCGAGCCCCGAGCGGCGCGTTCTGTTCGGCCCCAACGACTTCGACGAGACGCTGCCTGGACCATTCGACTGGGACGTACGCAGACTCGCGACATCGTTCGTGATCGCTGCGCGCGAGCGCGGATTTACCTTGCGTGACCAGCAACGCATCGTGCGCCGGTTGTGCGCAACCTTCCGCCAACGGCTCGCCGACTTCAGCCGCATGGACACGCTCGACGTCTGGTACTGCCAGTTCAAGGCGGCGAGCATGCTGGCCATTGCCGATTCCGTCGAAGAAAGGAACAAGGAACTGGCCGTCATCGAAAAGGCAAGACAACAGTCGTCGCGTACCGTGCTGACTCATGCAACCGAGGTGATCAACGGCAAGCTGCGGATCAAGGATGTCCCGCCCCTCGTGTATCACGTACCGCTGGAGAGCGCGAGTGACAGCAAGCAGTACAACGCGATGGTACGGCGCTTCTTCGCCGACTACCGGCTGACGCTTCCCGACGACAGGCGCGCACTCTTCGACCGATATGAACTGGTGGATGTCGCCATTCGTGTGGTGGGCATCGGCTCGGTTGGAACGCGTTGCTATGAGGCGCTTTTCATGGCCGACGGCGATTGCCCGCTTTTCCTTCAACTCAAGGAGGCGCGCGCTTCCGTGCTGGAGGGCTATCTGCCGCCGAGCCGCTACCCCAACCATGGTCAACGTGTGGTCAACGGGCAGCGTCTGCTGCAGTCCGCCAGTGACATCTTCCTCGGATGGTCGAAGATGCGCCACACCGGCAACGACTTCTACGTGAGGCAATTGCGCGACATGAAGGGCGCCTTCGACTTCACGACCTTCGACGTCGAAGATCTCGGCGAGTATGCGGTTTCCTGCGCCCACGCGTTGGCCCATTCGATGGCAAAGGCAGGCGATCCCGCGTTGCTCAGCGGATATGCGGGCAAGTCAGCGGTATTCGACGAAGCCATCGTGCGATTCTCGCTCGCCTACGCAGAACAAAATGAGCGGGACTGGGCGGTTTTGAAAGCGGCAGTCAAGGCGGGACGCATTCAGGTCATTCGTCAATAGGATTCCAGCGCCGTTCAGTCCGGAGCGGTGACGCGCGCCGCTGATGCCCTGCGCGCCGGTTCCGTAGCCGCCACTCAGCCCTTCATGCCCCCAATCCGTACCGTTGAGCGTCTCCACAACTGTACCGGTACTGTACCGCGAACTGTCGATAAACTGGGTTCCGTCGAATCTGTCTTCTCTTTCCGGAGCCCCTCGCATCATGCTGCCCGAAATGCTCAGTGCGCTGCCCGCCGGCATGCTTTTCGTCGTGGTCACGACCATCACGCCCGGCCCCAATAACACCATGTTGCTCGCTTCCGGCGTCAACTTCGGTTTTCGTCGCACGCTGCCGCACATTCTCGGCATCAGCGCGGGCGTGGTCGTGCTCATGCTCTCGGTGGGCTTCGGGCTTGGTCAGGTGTTCAGGCACATCCCGTCGCTCTATACCGTGCTGGAGGTCGCGAGCATTGCGTACCTGCTGTATCTGGCGTGGAAAATCGGCACCGCGGGCGACATCAAGGTGAAGAGCGGCGAACACCGTCCCATGCGCTTTCACGAAGCCATCGCGTTCCAGTGGGTGAATCCCAAGGCGTGGATGATGGTGCTCACGGCCGCCACCACGATCCGCCTTTCCACGAACTTCGGCACCAACACGATGGCGATGGCCTTCCTGTTCTATGTGATTGGTCTGCCCTGCATCTGCATCTGGGCCGCGTTCGGCACCAGCATGCGGCGTTTTCTGTCGAATCCGCGACGACTGCGCGCCTTCAATGTCTTCATGGCACTTTCGCTGCTCGTCTCGCTGTATCCGATGTTTGCGCATTTGCTTCAACATTAAGACGACCCGCCGCCCTTCACCCGTTCAAACGCTACAATCGCAAGCGGGAAACATGGGCGGCGGAGTCACACTTTGTCTGAGTTTGAAGCGGGTTTTATTCTCACCCGCCATTGGCGCGATACGGGCGAACACACCGAGGTCGACTTCTGGCTCGCGACCGACGCGGGGCCGCGCCAGCTGCGCCTGCGCCCCCAGCCCTCTGTCGCGTTCGTGCCGGCCGCCCAGGAAGCCGCGGCCCGCGCCGCGCTGAAGGGCGACGCACGCGCCGAGCTACGCCCGCTCAATTTGTGCGACTTCCAGCGCCGCCCGGTGCTTGGGCTCTATTCCCCGCAATATCGCGCCCTGGCCGGGCACGCAAAGCGCCTCGCCAAAGCGGGCGTCGACGTCTACGAAGCCGATATCCAGCCGCCGGAGCGCTACATGATGGAGCGCTTCATCACGGCGCCCGTGCTGTTTCGCGGCGATGCGGGCAGCCCGCAAGAAAGCGGCGTGCTGCTCGAAGGCGAGATGAAACCCGCCAACGGCTATCGCCCGCAGTTGAAACTGGTGTCGCTCGA
This sequence comes from Paraburkholderia sp. BR10141, assembly GCF_056155635.1. Taxonomy (NCBI): domain Bacteria; kingdom Pseudomonadati; phylum Pseudomonadota; class Betaproteobacteria; order Burkholderiales; family Burkholderiaceae; genus Paraburkholderia; species Paraburkholderia sp. BR10141. Next base: position 81,941 of record NZ_JBMIQH010000021.1, read on the forward strand.
CATCGAAACGAGCGCCCAGGGCGAGCTTTATTCGATCGCGCTCGAAGGCTGCGGACAGCGCCAGGTCTATATGCTCGGCCCCGCAAATGGCGATGCGAGCCCGATCGACTTCGACTTCGAATACTGCGAAAGCCGCGCGCAGATGCTCGAACGCCTCAACGCATGGATGGCGCAGCACGATCCCGACGCAATCATCGGCTGGAATCTCGTGCAGTTCGATCTGCGCGTGTTGCACGCGCACGCCCAGCAAACCGGCGTGCCGCTGCGTCTTGGGCGCGGCGGCGAGGTGATGGAGTGGCGCGAACACGGCATGCGGGAGAATCACTTCTTCGCGGGCGCCGCGGGGCGCCTCATCATCGACGGCATCGAGGCGCTGCGCTCGGCCACCTGGAGCTTCCCGTCGTTCAGCCTCGAATACGTCTCGCAGGCGCTGCTCGGCGAGGGCAAGTCGATCGACAATCCGTATCAGCGCATGGACGAGATCCAGCGCCGTTTCGACGAAGACAAACCCGCGCTGGCCATCTACAACCTCAAGGATTGCGAGTTGGTCACGCGCGTCTTCGAGAAAACCGAGCTGATGGCGTTTCTGCTCGAACGCGCATCGGTCACGGGGCTCCCGGTGGATCGCAGCGGCGGCTCGGTGGCCGCGTTCACGCATCTGTATCTGCCGAAAATGCATCGCCTCGGCTACGTCGCGCCGAATCTCGGCGACGTGGTGGGCGAAAACAGCCCCGGCGGCTTCGTCATGGACTCGCGCCCCGGCATCTACGATTCGGTGCTCGTGCTCGATTACAAGAGCCTCTACCCCTCGATCATCCGCACCTTCCTGATTGATCCCGTCGGGCTCATCGAAGGTCTGAACGATCCCAGCGACGAAGCGTCCGTGCCCGGCTTTCTCGGCGCGCGCTTCTCGCGCGAGAAGCACTGTCTGCCCGAAATCGTGCGCCAGGTGTGGGAGGGCCGCGAACATGCGAAGCGGCAGCACAACGCCCCGCTTTCGCAGGCGCTCAAGATCATCATGAACGCGTTTTACGGCGTGCTCGGATCGACCGGTTGCCGCTTTTTCGACCCACGCCTCGCCTCTTCGATCACGATGCGCGGGCACGAGATCATGCGCAGAACCCGTCAGCTGATCGAGGCGCAAGGCTACGACGTGATCTACGGCGACACCGACTCGACCTTCGTCTGGCTCAAGCACGCGCACAGCGAAGCCGACGCCACGCGCACCGGCAAGCAGCTCGTCGAGCACGTCAACGCCTGGTGGAAGGCCGAACTGCAGGAACGCTTCGGTCTCCAAAGCGCTCTGGAGCTGCAGTTCGAGCGCCACTATTCGCGCTTTCTCATGCCCACGGTGCGCGGCGCGGAAGAAGGCAGCAAGAAGCGCTACGCCGGCCTCACACTCGCGAAGAACGGCGGCGAAGAAGTCGTGTTCAAGGGCCTCGAAACCGTGCGCACCGACTGGACGCCGCTCGCGCAGGAATTCCAGCGCGAATTGTACCGACGCATTTTCCAGCGCGAGCCCTACGTGGAGTACATCCGCGACTATGTGCGGCGCACGCTCAACGGCGAGTTGGACGATCAGCTCGTCTACCGCAAGCGCCTGCGGCGGCCGCTCGTCGAGTACCAGCGCAACGTGCCGCCGCACGTGCGGGCAGCCCGCGTCGCGGACGAGTTCAATCGCGCGAAAGGCCGTCCGCTCCAGTATCAGAACGGCGGCTGGATCAGCTACGTGATGACGACGGCCGGCCCCGAGCCGCTCGAAACGCTGAGTTCGCCGCTCGACTACGCGTTCTATGTGAGCCGCCAGCTACAGCCGGTTGCGGACGCGATTCTGCCGTTCCTGCGCGAGGATTTCGATACGTTGATGTCGGGGCAGCAGAGTCTGTTTTAAGCGTGCGCCGTCGCGCGCGCCTTAGCGCGCGCGCTCGATGAACCGCCACAACGCATCGTCCGTCGAATATGGCGCGTTGAAGCGAAACCACGCGCTCGGTTCGTCGTCGGGCCTGAAATACGAGCCAGGCGCGAGCCAGATGCCGTCGCGCAACGCCGCCGTCGCAATCGCGCCGGCCCGTTCGGGTTCGATGGCAAGGCGCGCCCACACGAACAGCCCCGCGCGCGGCCGGTGGAATATCTCGAGCCCCAGCGCGTCGAGCCGCTCCTCGACGCAGGCATGCGCGGCCTTCAGCCGTTCGTTCACGAGTTCGACGTGGCGCGCGTGGCGTCCTTCGAGCAAGACCTTGTCGACCATGCGCTCGATGGTCGCCGACGAAGTGAGCCCCACCGCCATCTTCGCGCGCGCCAGTTCGCGCAGCACATCGCGCTCGGCGACCACATAGCCGCAACGCAGCGAAGGCGTGACCGTCTTCGAAAAGCCGCTGACGTACAGCACGCGCTGCAAGCCTTCCATCGCCGCGAGCAACGGCGCGCCTGGCGGCGCAAGCTCGCGGCTCACATCGTCCTCCACGACCCACATGCGCTGGCGCTCGGCGATCTGCAGCAAGCGGAAGGCGTTCGACATCGCATACGTCGCGCCGGTGGGATTCTGCAGCGTCGTGTTCACGAAGATCGCCTTCGGCTGGTGCGCCGCCACCTGGCGCTCGAGCGCCTCGATGTCGAGCCCTGCCGGCGTACGCGGCACGCCATGCACCGTGAGCCCCGCGAGCTTGAGAATCTGCAGCAGATTGCAGTAGCCGGGGTCTTCCACGAGCACCGTGTCGCCGGGCCGCAGCAGCGTACGCACGATAAGGTCGAGCCCCTGCGTCGCGCCCTGCGTGAGCAGGACGTTCGACACCTCGACAGGCAGCCCCTGACGATCGAGCTGCGCCGCGATGCGCTCGCGCAGCGGCGCGTAACCGTAGGGGTGCCCATAGTCGCCAAGACGCACGGCCGGCACCCGGCTCATGGCGCGCAAGGCATGCTGCAGGCCGCTTTCGTTGATCCATTCGCCGGGCACCCAGCCGCAGCCCGCCTTGATCGGCACCGAATGATCGGCGAACACGTCGGAGAGCAGCCAGGTCGCCGTCAGCGTGGGCGGCTGCCAGCCCGTCGCGCTCGCCCGCGCCGACTCGCTGCGGGGCGCCACGCGGTAGCCCGAGCCGCGCCGCGCGACGACGAAGCCCATCGAAACGAGACGGTTGTACGCCTCGGTCACTGTATAGGTCGATAGTTCGTGCGATTGCGCGAGCTGGCGCACCGAGGGCAGGAGCGCCCCGGCGCGCAGCGTTTGCGCTTCGATCGCGCGCGCGAAGCCCTGCACGAGCTGCTCGACAAGCGTCGTCGTGACGCCGCGGCCGCGCTCAAGTTCGAGTTCGATCATCGGGAAAGCAAGCGTATAGTGCGAGGGAAAACCCGTACGATTCCCGGTGCCGACCAATACAGTTGGCGAGAATTGTCCAGCACGGTTTGCAGATCAGTATAGAGACTGTCTATGCCGTCGTTCAAGCCTCGGCGCTACAGTTGAGCCAAACCTACCTGAGGAGAAGCACGCATGACTTCGCGCCCCGTCATCGACGATCTCTCGTCGTTCTGGATGCCCTTCACCGCCAATCGCCAGTTCAAGGCCGCGCCGCGCCTGCTCGAATCGGCCAAGGGCATGTACTACCGCACGACCGACGGCCGCGAAGTGCTGGACGGCAGCGCGGGCCTCTGGTGTGTGAACGCGGGCCATGCGCGCGAGGAAATCGTCGCGGCCATCGCCCAGCAGGCCGCTACGCTCGACTTCGCCCCCACGTTCCAGATGGGCCACCCGCTCGCGTTCGAAGCGGCCCAGAAGATCGCCGAAATCATGCCGGCCGGCCTCGACCGTGTGTTCTTCACGAACTCCGGCTCCGAGTCGGTCGACACCGCACTGAAGATCGCGCTCGCCTACCATCGCGCACGCGGCGAAGGCCAGCGCACCAAGCTGATCGGCCGTGAGCGCGGCTATCACGGCGTGGGCTTCGGCGGCATTTCAGTGGGCGGCATCGGGCCGAATCGCAAGGCGTTTTCGGGCCAGTTGCTGCCCGCCGTCGATCATCTGCCGCACACGCACAATCTCGAGCACAACGCGTTCTCGAAGGGCCAGCCGGCCTGGGGCGCCCATCTCGCGGAAGACCTCGAGCGCATCGTCGCGCTGCACGACGCCTCGACCATCGCCGCCGTGATCGTCGAACCCGTGGCAGGCTCGACGGGCGTGCTGATTCCGCCGCAAGGCTATCTGCAGCGTCTGCGCGAGATTTGCACGAAGCACGGCATCCTGCTGATTTTCGACGAAGTCATCACGGGCTTCGGGCGCCTCGGCAAGGCCACGGCCAGCGAGTATTTCGGCGTGACGCCGGACATCATCACCATGGCCAAGGCGATCAACAACGCCGCCGTGCCGATGGGCGGCGTGGCCGCGAGCCGCGCGGTTCACGACACGATCGTGAATAGCGGCGCGCAGGGCGCAATCGAACTGTTCCACGGCTACACCTATTCGGCGCACCCGCTCGCCGCCGCCGCCGCGATCGCGACGCAGGATCTGTATCGCCGCGAGGGCCTGTTCGAGCGCGCCGACGCGCTCGCGCCGAAGTTCGAGGCCGCCGCGCATGCGCTGCGCGGCGAGAAGCACGTGAAAGACGTGCGCAATCTTGGCCTCGTTGCCGGCGTCGAACTGGACTCGCGCGACGGCGCACCGGGCGCGCGCGCTTACGAGGTTTTCGTGAAGTGCTTCGAGGCGGGCGTGCTGATCCGCTTCACGGGCGACATCCTGGCGTTCTCGCCGCCGCTCATCGTGACCGAAGAGGAAATCGCACGCCTGTTCGGCACGGTGCGCGACGTGCTCGCCACGGTGCAGTAACGCGCGAGGCGCGAGCTAACGGCTTACGCGCGCCTGCTTTCATTTGGTAATCCGCCGCAAGGGCGGCCCGGGCTCGGGCCGCCCTTTCTTTTTCCGGCCGTCGGCGCGCGAGGACCCGGTTCAAGCACAGCGCGCGCCATCGGCGTATCGTTGCCCTATCCGCCATAAGAAACGCGATTGCGGCGAGCGCGCATCGACCGACGTGCGCTGGCCAGGAGGGAATCTCATGAAGATGCCAGTCCGCATCGGCACGCATATCGAGGGCGTCCACTGGATCGCCGAGTATATGGAAGCGACCCATCAAATCCGTGTGTTCCGTGACGGCCGCGTGGTCGACACGATCCCCGCGCCCGCAGCCATGTTCGGCGAAGAGCGCGACGCGGGTTCGGCCAGCGACGCAGCGAGCCGCGCCGAGGAAGCCGCGCTGCTCGCCTGCCTGCGTCGTTACGTAGCCGACGTGCAGCCGGAAGAATAGGACTCTTGATCATTGTCCCTGCCTCTTGCAAGGAGAGCTCGCCGATGAACGAGCGCAACGATCGCTTCCCGCCGCAGCTTATCGAAACCGATGCGCTCATCATCGGCGCCGGGCCGGTGGGACTTTTCCAGGTATTCGAACTGGGCCTGATGGAAATCCACGCGCACGTGGTCGACTCGCTGCCGGTGGTGGGCGGCCAGTGTGCCGAGCTATACCCCGACAAGCCGATCTACGACATTCCGGCGGTGCTGATGTGCACCGGCCAACAGCTCGTCGATGCGCTGATGCAGCAGATCGAGCCCTTTGGCGCGACGTTCCATCTCGGCCAGGAAGTGCAGATCGTCGAGCCGCGCGCCGACGGCCGCTTTTTTGTGCAGACGAGCAAGGGCACGCAGTTTCTGGCGAAGACGGTGTTCATCGCGGCGGGCGTGGGCTCGTTTCAGCCGCGCACGCTCAAGCTGAGCGGCATCGAGCGCTACCGCGACACGCAGCTGTTCTACCGCGTGCGCGATGTCGAACCCTTTCGCGACAAGGACGTCGTGGTGTGTGGCGGCGGGGATTCGGCGCTCGACTGGGCGCTCCAGCTCGTGGACGTCGCGCAGAGCGTGATTCTGCTGCACCGGCGCGAGGGCTATCGCGCCGCGCCGGCAACCGTCGCGAAGATGCACGCGCTATGCGAGGAATGGCGCATGCAGTCCATCGTCGGCCAGCTGACCGGCTTCGACGACGAAGGCGGCAAGCTCAAACGCATCAAGGTGACGGGCGGCGACGGCGTCACGCGCTCGCTGGATCTCGACTACCTGCTCGTGTTCTACGGCTTGTCGCCGCAACTCGGGCCGATCGCGCAATGGGGCCTCGAGATCGAGCGCAAGCAGTTGCCCGTGGATACGGCGCGCTTCGAGACGAGCGTGCCGGGCATCTTTGCCGTCGGCGATATCAATACTTATCCGGGCAAGAAGAAGCTGATTCTCTCCGGCTTTCACGAAGCCGCGCTCGCTGCGTTCGGCGCGGCGCATCACGTGTTTCCCGAGAAGAAAATCCATCTGCAGTACACGACGACCAGCACGCGCCTGCACAAGGTGCTCGGCGTGGAGTCGCCGGTATTCGACTGAACGCGGGGCGCATGCCCCGCGCGTTGTTACCACACGATCAGCCCTGCTCGGCGTCCTGCTCGCGGAAGATGCGGTCGGCGAGATGGAACGCCGAGTTCGCCGCCGGCACGCCGCAGTAAATCGCTGTCTGCAGCAGCACTTCCTTGATCTCGTCGCGCGTGACGCCGTTGTTGCGCGCGGCGCGCAGATGCAGCGCGAGTTCTTCGCTGCGGTTGAGCGCGACCATCATCGCGATCGTCAGCAGGCTGCGCGTGTGGCGCGGCAAGCCATCGCGCGTCCAGATCTCGCCCCACGCGTAGCGCGAAATGAAGTTCTGGAATTCCTCGGTCACTTCGGTGCGGTTGGCGAGCGAGCGATCGACGTGCGCGTCGCCCAGCACCGCGCGGCGCACCTTCATGCCGGCTTCGTAGCGGTCTTCGTCGTTCATCACGCCCCCAGCAGGAAATCGACCACGATCTTGTTGTACTCGTCCGCCAGCTCGACGTTCGAGATGTGCGCGGCGTTCAGCTCGACATAGCGCGCGCCCGGCACCGATTCGGCCAGCTCGCGCCCTTGGGCGGGCGTCGCGGCCAGATCGTGCATACCCGAGATCACGAGCGTGCGCGCCTTGATAGACGGCGCCTCGCCGCGCAGATCGGCGGCGTTGATCGCTTCGCAGTTCGAAGCATAGCCGTCCTTGTCCGTATGCACGAACACGTCGCGAACCTGCGACATCACGAGTGCATTGTTGGCGATGAATTCGGGCGTGTACCAGCGCGGGAGCACCGCTTCGGCGAGCGCGAGCATGCCTTCGCTGCGAGCCTTCGCCGCACGCGGCACCCACACCTCCGGCGAGCCGATCTTTGCGGCCGTATTGCACAGCACGAGACGATCGATGCGGTTGGCGTAACGCGCGCCGAGGCCGACGCCGGTCAGGCCGCCCATCGAAACGCCCGCGAAATGCGCGCGTTCGATGCCGAGCTGGTCCATCAGGCCGATCACGTCGCCGGTCAGTTGCTCGATGGTGTACGGGCCCAGCGGCGCCGCCGAGTGGCCGTGACCGCGCGTGTCGTAGCGCAGCACGCGGAAATGCTTCGTGAACTCGACGATCTGCGGCGTCCACATCGACACGTCGCTACCGAGCGAATTCGACAGAACCACCCATGGCGCCGAATGGTTCTCCGCACCGTCGATGCGGTAGAACAAATGCGTGTCGTTGACGGCTGCGTATGGCATGCGTGTTACTCCTCGTGTGTCTTCTGTAATCAATGGGGCGTGCGTTACTTTGCTTTCGCTTCATACGACGCGAGCACCGCGTCGACGAATGCGTGGGCCTGGCCCACGTAGTTGGCCGGATCGAGCAGCGCCTCGAGGCGCGCTTCGTCCAGGTGCCTCGTGACGGCGGGATCCGCCGCGAGGACTTCGTACAGCGTACGGCCGCTTTGCACCGCGGATTTCGATGCGTGCTCAACGAGATGATGCGCGTCCAGGCGCCCGATCTGGTCGCCGAGCGCGAGCATCACGGCCTCGCCGAGAATGAGTCCGTGCGTGATGTCGAGATTCGCCGCGAGCCGTTCGGGCCGCACTTCGAGTCCGGCCGTGATCTGTTCGATCTGCGCGAGCGCGCCGCCGGCGAGGCGCGCGAGATCGGGTAGCGCATCCCACTCGGCTTGCCAGCCGCCGAGCGCGCGCTCGTGTTCCTGAACCATGCCGGCGAACACCGTCGCGACGAGGCCCGGCGCGCGTGCGGCAGCCGTCAGAACAGCTGCGCAACCCACGGGATTGCGCTTGTGCGGCATGGTCGACGAACCGCCCTTGCCTGCCGCCGCCGGTTCGCCCAGTTCGCCGACTTCGGTCTGCATCTGCAAGGAGATGTCGCGCGCGATCTTGCCGAGCGTGCCGATGAGCATGCCGAAGAACGATGCGGCTTCGGCAATGCGGTCGCGCTGCGTGTGCCACGGCAACGCAGGCAGCGCGAGAACGAGTTCTTGCGCGAGCGCAGCGCTCACCGCCGGGGCGGCGTCGCGCAGGCTCGCGAGCGTGCCGGCCGCGCCGCCGAACTGCAGCACGAGCGCGCGCTCGCGCAGCACGACGAGGCGTTCGCGATGGCGCAGCACCGCGTCGAGCCATTGCGCGAACTTCAATCCGAGCGTGATGGGCAGCGCCTGCTGCAGCCACGTGCGCCCGACCGCGGGCGTCGCGCGATGCATGCGCGCGAGGTCCGCCAGCGTCGCGCAGAGCGCGTCGATGCCGCGTTCGATCAACGCGAGCGCATCGCGCAACTGCAGCACCGTTGCCGTGTCGATGATGTCCTGGCTCGTGGCGCCCCAGTGCACGTACTTGGCAGCTTCGGGGTCGGCGGACTTTACCCGCGCCGTGAGCTGCTTGACGAGCGGGATCGCCAGGTTGCCGCCCAGCGCGGCGTCGCGCGCGAGCGCCGGGGCGTCGAGCTGATCCGCCGCGCAGGCCGCGACGATCGCGGCCACGGCCGAGTGCGGAATTACGCCATGCGCCGCCGAGGCGCGCGCGAGCGCCGCTTCGACGTCCAGCATGCGTTGCAGCGTGGCATCGGGAGACCAGACCGCGTTCATCGGTTCGGTCCCGCAGATCAGGCTCGTGAGACGTTCAATCATGGAGTGTGGCGCGCGGAAAAAAGCAGGCGTTCCGATACAGCCGGAACGAAGCGGGCGCGGCAACCGTCGACGAATGCCGAGGGTTGCCGCGCCACTCACGTGCGAACGATGCGCACGTCTACAGACAGCTTACGCTGCGCGACGGTTTTGCGTCGCGTCGATCAGCGGCACGCCGGCGAGCTTCTGCAGCGCGTCGAAATCGATGTCCGAATAGATCTCGCGTACCGCGAGGCCTTCGGGCGTGACATCGAACGCGGCGAGGTCGGTATAGATGCGGCCCACGCAGCCCACGCCCGTGACCGGGTACGAGCATTCGCTCACGAGCTTGCTTTCGCCCTGCTTGGTGAGCAGTTCCATCATCACGAACACCTGCTTGGCGCCGAGTGCGAGGTCCATCGCGCCGCCCACGGCCGGAATCGCGTCGGGCGCGCCGGTGTGCCAGTTCGCGAGGTCGCCGTTCACCGACACCTGGAACGCGCCGAGCACGCAGTAGTCGAGGTGGCCGCCGCGCATCATCGCGAACGAGTCGGCGTGGTGGAAAAACGCGCCGCCGGTGAGCAGCGTGACGTGCTGCTTGCCCGCGTTGATGAGTTCGTCGTCTTCCTCGCCGGGCGCGGGCGCCGGGCCCATGCCAAGCAGGCCGTTCTCGCTGTGCAGGAAAATTTCCTTGCTCGGATCGAGGTGGTTGGCCACCAGCGTCGGAACGCCGATGCCGAGATTCACATACGCGCCTTCGGGAATGTCCGCGGCCACGCGCTTGGCCATTTCGTCGCGATTCAGTCGTTTCATTGCCTCTCTCCGTTCCTTCAGGCTGCCTGGCCGCTTTGGTCGGCGTGCGCTTGATGCGCCGCTTGCGGCACTGCCACGACGCGTTGCACGAAAATGCCGGGCGTCACGATGTTTTCCGGATCGAGCTGACCGAGTTCGACGACCTCCGAAACCTGCGCGATGGCGACCTTCGCCGCGCTTGCCATGATCGGGCCGAAGTTGCGCGCCGTCTTGCGATAGACGAGGTTGCCCCAGCGATCGCCCTTGTACGCCTTGATGAGCGCGAAGTCGGCGTGCAGCGGCGCTTCGAGCACATAGTGACGACCGTCGATCAGGCGCGTTTCCTTGCCTTCGGCCAGCTTCGTGCCGTAGCCCGTGGGCGTGAAGAAGCCGCCAATGCCGGCGCCGGCGGCGCGGATGCGCTCGGCCAGATTGCCTTGCGGCACGAGTTCGAGTTCGATTTCACCGGCGCGATAGAGCGCGTCGAACACATACGAGTCGGTCTGGCGCGGGAACGAGCAGATGATCTTGCGCACACGCTTCGCCTTGAGCAGCGCGGCCAGGCCGATGTCGCCGTTGCCTGCGTTGTTGTTGACGATGGTGAGGTCGCGCGCGCCCTGCTCGATGAGCGCGTCGATCAGTTCGGCGGGCATACCGGCCGTGCCGAAGCCGCCGATCATCACCGTGGCGCCGTCATGCACATCGGCCACGGCGGCTTGAAGCGAGTCGAAAATCTTGTTGATCATGCCTGTTCCTGAAAGCGATGCGCATCGCGGAAGGTCCACGTCACTCGATCGCGAAAAGTTCTATATACGAACACTGATTCGTTTAGCGAACGTCCAGCGCATTATCGGAGTGGATTCAAGCGCTTGTCAAGGCGGGTCTACCCACACAGGCAATCTACTTCATGTCGACGCCGATGCGCGCTCGACCGCACGCACCGCCCGCCCTTCAGGCCACGCGCGCCCGTGGGCACATACCCCAGTATCCGGAATTGCGATTCATCGTCTAGTCTTTATTCGATTTCGACATAGTCAGCGCCGCCGCGCCCGCCTTCATGCAAGACCTCGATCTGAATCTCATCCCCTATCTCGTGGCCATGGAGGAAACGCGCAACGTGAGCCGCGCCGCCGAGCGGCTCGGCGTGAGCCAGCCGCGCGTGAGCACGGCGCTCGGCAAGCTGCGCGAGTTCTTCGGCGATCCGCTCTTCGTGCGCACCTCGCGCGGCATGGAGCCCACACCGCGCGCGCTCGCCCTCATTCCCGCCGCGCGCGACGCGCTGGTGCACATCGAGAAAGGCATGCTGCAGGCGCAGGACTTCGATCCCGTCACGAGCACGCACACGTTCTCCATTGCGCTCTCCGACGTCGGCGAGATCGTGTTTCTGCCGCGCCTCCTGCAGGTATTCTCCGAGCGCGCGCCCAACGCGAACCTGCGTTCGGTGTCGCTGCCGCCTAACCAGGTCGAGCGCGGTCTCGAATCGGGCGACATCGATCTCGCGGTCGGCTATTTCCCCGACCTCGGCGGCAACAACTTCTTTCAGCAGCGCCTCTTCACGCACCGCTTCATCTGCATGATGCGCAGCGGGCATCCGCTCGCGGGCAAGGCCATGACGATCGAGCAGTTCCTTGCCATGGGCCATGCCGTCGTGCGCGCCGAAGGACGCAGCCAGGAAGTGCTGGAGCAGTATCTGGAGAAAAGGCGCATGCGCCGACGCGCCGTGCTCGAAACGCCTCACTTCATGAGCCTGCCGTTCATTCTCACGCGCTCCGATCTCATCGCCACCGTGCCGCATGCAATCGGCTTCGCCTACGTGTCCGAGCATGCATCGATCACGCTCGTCGAGCCGCCGCTGCAGTTGCCGCGTTTCGATCTCAAGCAGCACTGGCATCGCAAGTATCACAATGCGCCGCGTGGCGAATGGCTGCGCAGCATCGTGGCGGAACTGTTCAACGACGCCATGGACGAATGGCCCAAATGACCCCTCGCGCCAAGCACGGCAAAACATGAAACAATGGGCGCTCGTGGTGCACGCCAAAGCGGCGTACTCCCACATGACAGGAGCCCATGCATGAGCGAAGAAAAAAAGGCCGGGAAATCGAAGCAACTCGCGAAGCAAAGCGCGACCCAAAGCGCGAAGCAACGCAAGAACACAGCGAGCGCGACCGTCGCGCGTCCGTCACGCGCCGAAGCCGAGGACGCCGTGCGCGTGCTGTTGCGCTGGGCCGGGGACGACCCCGCTCGCGAAGGGCTGCTCGATACGCCGGGCCGCGTCGTGCGCGCCTATGAGGAATTCTTCGCGGGCTATGAGGTCGATCCGCGCGAAATCCTGTCGCGCACCTTCTCGGAGGTGGATGGCTACGACGAAATGATCGTGTTGAAGGACATCCGCTTCGAGAGCTACTGCGAGCATCATATGGTGCCGATCATCGGACGCGCGCACGTGGCGTATTTGCCCGAGCATCGCGTGGTGGGCATCTCGAAGCTCGCGCGTCTCGTCGACGCATTCGCGAAGCGCCTGCAGATCCAGGAGAAGATGACCGCGCAGATTGCCGACACGCTCAATGAAATCCTGCAGCCCAAGGGGGTGGGCGTGATACTTGAAGCGGCGCATCAATGCATGTCCACGCGCGGGGTGCACAAGGCGGGTGTGGCGATGGTGACGTCGCGCATGCTCGGCACGTTCCGCACCGATCCCTCCACGCGCCGCGAGTTTCTCGCGATCGTCGGCAATCCGAGCGCAATGAGCGTCTCGAATACCTGATCGCAACGCACAGATAAAGAACGGGACCGCGTGTCCCGTTCCCCTCCTTACTTGAGCGGACCTTCGTCGCCTCGCTCGATCTCGCGAATCTTGCCCTGGCGCACGCTGCTGCCCGGCGGCACGCTATGCGTGAGCCACACGTTCCCGCCAATTACCGAGCCGCGCCCGATCGTCACGCGGCCGAGAATCGTCGCGCCGGCGTAGATCACCACGTCGTCCTCGACGATCGGATGGCGCGCATTGCCCTTCACGAGCGTACCGTCGAGGTCGGCCGCGAAACTCTTCGCACCGAGCGTCACGGCCTGATACACGCGCACGCGCTCGCCAATGATCGCCGTCTCGCCGATGACGACGCCCGTGCCGTGGTCAATGAAGAAGCTCGAACCGATCTGTGCGCCCGGGTGAATGTCGATGCCCGTTGCCGAATGCGCGATCTCGTTGATGAAGCGCGCGAGCAGCGGCACGCCGAGGCGGTGCAGCGCATGCGCGAGCCGATGATGCGTCATGGCCCACACGCCCGGATAGCACAGCAGGATCTCGGTGATGTGCTGCGCGGCCGGGTCGCCCGTGAACGCCGCCTGAATGTCGCTCACGAGCAGCGCGCGAATATCGGGCAGTTGCCGGCCGAACTCGCGCGCCACGTCGAATGCACGCGCTCGCAGTTCGTCGTCGCTCGCCTGCGAGCTTTCCGGCAGGAAGCGCAGCGCGCGGCGAATCTGCTCGGCAAGCAGCCGCAACGTGCTGTCGAGTGTATGGCCGACGTAGTAATCGATGCTCTCGTCGGTCAGATCGGGCGCGCCGTAATGCGTGGGAAAGAGCGCGGCGCGCAGGCCCGCCACGATGTTGACGACCGCATCGCGTGACGGCAGTTCGCGGATGCCGAGCGGATGGCGCGTGCGGTGCCGCTCTTCACGCGACGCACGCAGATCGGCGACGATCTGTTCGAGACCCCAGTCGGGGGAAGCAGCTTTGGACATGGTGATGCGGCAGCAGACGCAGAGTCTCCGCAGGAGTGAGTGTATCGACCCCAGAGATTACCGCGTTTTGCCGGAGTTCGCCGAAGCGCCCTCGGCGCCGATCCACGCACGCGAGGCGCGCGCCTTCACAGCGTGACCGTGCTCGCGTCGATCCAGCGCACGGCCCAGTCGCGCGCATGAGCGATGGCGGCCCCTTCATCGGAAAAGCGCAATTCGGCAGGGAAAAATCGGTTGGCAACGAGTTCGCCGTCGCTCGAGCGCGAAATCACCACATACGGCTGATACGTGCCGTCACCGGCACGCGCCGGTGCGCAATTCAGCAAATAGCCACGATGCGTAAATGCAGCGTCGAAGTGCATGTGTGTCACCCGCCCCTGACTGCCTCGTCCATTTTATTTGGCGCGTGCATTCAGGATCGTGCGGCAAAGCCACAGCATGAGCCCTCGCCCGGCCCATTAATCGAAAGCGCGCCAACTCGTTGAAAGAGGATCATACTCCTGGGAAAAAGCCCAAACCAACGAAAAAAATGCAACATCGCTGGAGGCGTTCTCCTGGCGAACCGGCTTGCTTTTCACCCCGATTCAAGGGCGCGGCGCTGCAGCGGAACGGCGCTTGCGGAATGGCCTGCTGAACGCAGGCACCCAGATCTTCCAAGGAGGAAGCATCATGAATCGTCCCGACGACATGCAGAAACCGAATGCGGGAGATGTGAGCGCGTCGCCGTCGCGGCCGCGCAGCGCCGAACTCCATAACGACCGCACACACGACAGTTCGGTCGACACGGACGGCAAGAACCGCGAGGCGGCACGCCTGGCGGGCGAAGGCTGCATCGGCCCCGACGAAGTGACGACCAGCAATGCGACGCTCGTCAACAGCGTGGCCGAAGCGGATGACGGGCTGGCGGGTTTCGACAGCCGCAAGGGCGTGCACCGGCTGCCTATCGCGCTGGAGTCCGGCTACGAGGTCGTCGACCTCGGCATGAGCGCACCCGAAGAGCCCGAAGACGCCGAGTGGCAGCGCAACGCCGCGCGCGAAGAGGGCGTGCGCCGCAGCCCTGGACGGCTGCACTTCGCGCTGAACCACCTGCGGCCGACCCGCGTGATCGAGTTGCAGCGCAAGCCCTGAACAACGGTTCGCCGCTCACCATGCGGCGAATCGTTTGCGATTATCCAGGCGAAATCGCAGCAATGGCGGATACAGACAGTATCCAGTCGAGTGCAGTTAAAACTCGCAATGAAAAGCCTGAAAAATAATGAAAGCCGATAAATCGCCGGCATTATCCCGGCGAGCTGCGCGCTTTTGCCTTCGAAATGGCGTCCGGCTTTATTTCGGCTCCGCAATGCACTTTTTTCGTGCAGGCCCGTGCGCTTGTTCAGGAGACGCAGAATTCTCTCCGATGTCACCGAAATCTGACAGAAATGACCCCGGCAAAGCGGGAGGATTGCAGACGAGGTGGGATCGGATAGGAATTTAGTGATAAATTCTTACATCATAAGAAGCGAGGAGCGAGTGTCTGAGGGCTTGCCCCGCGATCTCGCCCAGCGCTGATGGAGAGTGTTGAACGTGCCTCTACATTTTATTGAGCAGATGTCGCCCGTACTCGACGCGCCCGAAGAGGCAGCGTGGTTCGACGCGGTGGCGAAGCTCGCCAGCTCGTGGGGATTCAGCCAGCTCATGCTGGCTATCTTGCCGCGCCCGGGCATGAGGCTCGAGGATGCGTTCATCCGCACGAACTACTCGGCCGCCTGGCGGCAGACGTACAACGACCACGGGATGGCCTACTTCGACCCGACCGTGTCGCACTGCACAACGCGCTCGGCGCCGCTCATCTGGTCGCCGGAGCTGTTCGCGACCGAACAGCAACAATCGATGTACGAGGAGGCCCGCTCGTACGGGCTGCGCGCAGGCATCACCCTGCCGATCCATGGCCCGCGCCAGGAAATCGGCATGCTCTGCTTCGTCAACGACGCGAATCCCACGGACAAATTCTGGGACGACGTGAACCGCGCCTTGCCGAATCTCGTCCTGCTGCGCGACCTCGTGCTGGACACGAGCCAGCGGCATCTGAACGACCATGTCCAGTCGCTGATTCCCAAGCTCACGCCACGGGAAAAGGAATGCCTCAAGTGGACTGCACTAGGCAAGTCCACTTGGGAAATTTCTCACATCCTGAATTGCTCTGAGGCCGTCGTGAACTTCCACATGAAGAACATTCGCGGGAAGTTCGGCGTGAACTCACGGCGAGCGGCAGCCGTGATTGCAACCCAGATGGGTCTTATTGACCCGGGCTAAGCACCATCGGTGCTTCGCCGCGCAGCACGCGCTCGGCACGGCCAAGGTCGCCGTCCGAAATCGTCTTGTTGAAATACAGCCCGAGCAGGATCGACACCGGCGGCGGAATCTCCGCGCCCGACTCGAACCGGCTGCCGCGCGACTGCGTCACGCCGAAGCGCGCCCAGAAGCGGCGCTGGCTCTCTTTCTTCTTCTTCCGATACGCAATGATCAGGACGCGGTCGACGACCGAGGACAGATCCCCCGGGGACGACATGGTATTCGCACCCGAGTGCCATTGATTGCCCATAAGTTCCATGATGACTCTCGCTGTCAGATATGCCTGATGAGTGACTGCCGCGGAAGTGATTCTCCTTAAGAGGCCCTATCTGCGCACCTACCTATCTAGATAGGTGTTTTTTTATATTCATAACGCATAGCTTTCGAACCGTACTGCCGCGCCTCCACACAAATCGGGAGAGTTGTCATGCAAGCTGCGATACGGATCGGACTGAGACAGGACTTCGACAACGAGGACATCAACGAGATGTACCGGCTGCGCGCGCGCGTGTTCCGCGACCGCCTCGGCTGGGACATTCCCACCATCGCGGGGATGGAAATCGACGGCTACGACGCGCTCGGGCCTCATTACATGCTGATCCAGGACGGCGCGGGCCACGTGCGCGGCTGCTGGCGCCTGATGCCCACCGAAGGCCCCAACATGCTGCGCGACACGTTCCCGCAACTGCTGCAGGGCAAAGCTGCGCCTACGTCGCGCAACATCTGGGAACTGAGCCGCTTCGCCATCGAATCCGGCAACGACCAGGCGTTCGGCTTCGCCGACGTGACCATGAGCGCAATGCGCGCGGTCGTCTCGTTCGCCGACCGGGCGGGCATCAACAGCTATGTGACGGTGACCACGACGCCGATGGAGCGCCTGCTGCGCCGCACGGGCATCGAGCTGACGCGGCTTGGCGCGCCGATGCGCATCGGCGTGGAGAACGCCGTCGCGCTCGAAATCGCGATGAGCGAGCAAACGCACCACGCGCTATTCGGGGCAATGGCCCACGCCGCCTGAGGGCGACGCCGCGCAGGTACAAATACGCACTGGCTGGGCGCCGCGGCCTTTCTCGCTCAGCCAGGCATATTGTTGTTTTTGTCAGACAAATATTACCGAAACCTGCGCCGGCGGCCTACACCCGAACGCTGCGCGCCCTAATCGGCCTTGACCTCGTCGGCGCGCGCCTCCGCGCTTTTCTGCGCCGCCGACGCGCTGCGGCGGAAGCGGATGTGGGAAATCCGACCCACGCACAGGGCCGCCGCGAGCGCCGCGCAGCCCGTCAGGCCGATCCCCAGATGGATCGCATCTACCAGTACGTGGCGCACCGCATCGATCAGCGCCGCGCCGTCGAGCCCCGCCGCCTTCATCTGCGCGACGAGACCCTCGCGCAGCGACGGGTCGATCAGCACGCGTGGATCGGCGAGCTGGGGTTGCCAGCGCTGCTGCAGCGGCGCGCCGATCACCGCCAGCGCGTCCCCCACCCCGGCCGCATAGCGATGGTTGACGATGGTCGCGACGACGCTGGTGCCGAGCATGCCGCCCACCATGCGCGTGGATTGCAACAAGGCAGTCGTGATGCCGAAACGCTCCCGCCCGGCGATCTCCTGGCCGAAGATATTCAGGTTGTTCAGGATGAAGCCGAGCCCGATGCCCACCGCCGACATCGCCAGTTCGAGCCAGAGGTGCGCCGTGTGGCGGGACGCGAAGGCAAGACCGGCGGAAGCCGCGACCAGCAGGCTGAAGCCGGCCGTGAGAATGGTCGTGGGCTTGCGCAGCCGGATCACGATGCGCGTGTTGATCAGGCTGCCTAGCGCGATACAGGCGGCGATCGGCGTGGCGAGCAGGCCCGCCTCCTGGGGCGACAGCCCGAAGCCGCCCTGTAGCAGGAGCGGCGCGAAAAAGATCAGCGAGAACATCACGAAGCCCGAAAGCGTCGAGAGTGTAAACAGGGTGACGAGCTGCGGGTCGCGAAACAGGTCGAGCGGGATGATCGGGTGCGTCGCGCGGCGCTCGCAGGCCAGCAGCGCCGCCGCGCCGGCGAGGACCGCCAGCGCGAGCGCGCCGTTGCCGGGCGTCAGGCCGCTTTTGGGCACCGCCTCGATCAGGGTCTGGAAACCGCCCAGCACCAGCGCGACGAGCGCGGCGCCCGTCCAGTCGATGCGCACCTCGCCGGTACGCGCCGGCTGATAGCGCGGCAGATGCGCCCAGATGAAATAGAGCGCCAGCGCGCCGACCGGCAGATTGACGAGAAAGGTCGAGCGCCAGCCAAAGTGCTCGCTGAGCCAGCCGCCCAGTGAAGGCCCCGCTGCCGTGCCGATGCCGTAGGCGGCCGCCATCACGACCTGCCAGCGCACCCGGGCGCGCGGGTCGGGAAAGAGATCGGGAATCGAGGCGAACGCCGTGCCCACCATCATCCCGCCTCCAACGCCTTGCAGCGCACGCGCCGCCGCCAGAAAACGCATGTCGGTCGCGAGCCCGCACAGCACGGAGGCCACCGTAAATACGATCACCGCGGCGATCACGAAGCGCTTGCGGCCAAAGTAGTCGCCGAGCCGGCCGAACACGGGCACCGTCACGACCGAGGCCAGCAGGTAGGCGCTCGCGATCCACGCGTAGAACTCGAAACCGTGCAGTTCGGCGACGATCGAGGGCAAAGCGGTGCTGACGACGGTTTGATCGAGTGCGACGAGCATGTTGACGAGGCCGATGCCGAGCATGGCCAGCAGCGCGTCGCGAAACGGCAGGTTAGCGGAGGAAGGTTTCACGGGAGGGGAAGAGACTGCGCGGAGCGAAAAAGAGGCAACAATAGCGGGATGCCGGTGCGCGTGCAACATAACGGCATAGCAAACGAAAACCTGGCGGCGCTGCGGTATTCCGACGCAAGGCACTTGATCTTCCTTCCAGTACCTTCCACATTTCATACAGTCCGACTGCGTTTTTACTTGCGATCCATTAAGCTTCTCGCCAGTTACGACACAACACGCCGCGCCCGCCTCCTCACAGCTTCGCCCGAGGCCGCGCGATTCTCGATCCCACTCAAAGAGGAGGTCTTATGTACAAACGCATCCTTGTCGCCGTCGACGGCAGCGCCACGTCGCGCCGCGCCTTCGAAGCCGCGCTCGACCTGGCGAAGGCGATGGGCGCGACCCTGCAGCCGTACTACGTGATCGAGAACACGCCGATGTATTTCGACGCGCCCGGCTACGACCCGTCGATCCTGCGCAACCAGATGATTGCGCAGGGCAACGAACTCGCGGAAGAAATGGACAAGGCGATGGGCGAGCTTGGCGTGCAAGGCGCCATGGTCACGGGCGAAGCGTCCTCGCTCGACGACGTGCCGACGCTCGTGCTCAGCGCCGCGAAGACCGCGGGCGCCGACCTGATCGTGATGGGCACGCACGGCCGCCGGGGCTTCCAGCGCCTCATCCTCGGCAGCGTTGCCGAACGCTGCGTGCGGCAATCCACGCTGCCTGTCCTGCTCATCCCCTCGGCCGCCGGAAATGCCGGCGAGTAGTCGCGTCGAGCGCACGCGGTTTTGCGTGTTATCGAAAAGTCGCTTGCGCGCCGTCAGACGCCGCGCGAGCGGCTTCTGACAAGCCTCAAAACGATTCATCTTAAATGCGCGTCGCTTTGCCACTAATCTGAGATTCGACCCCGGTAGACAATGCCTGGACAGAAATCAAAGGAGCATTGTCCACGATGAACCATACCGTCGCTTCTCAAACCACCGTGCGCCGCAGCAATCGCGCGCCGCTAACGGCGCCGCGCACGTCAACGCGCTGTTCGGTTTGCGCCATGCGGCACCTGTGCATGCCCCAGGGCCTCACGCTCGACGACCTGCCAAAGCTCGAAGCCTTGATCTGCTCCGCGCGCAGCGTGCGGCGCGGCGAAGCCCTGTATCGCGCCGGCGACGCATTCGACACCCTCTATGTCGCGCGCTCCGGCTCGCTCAAAACGGTCATGGCACACCGCGACGGCCGCGAGCAGGTCACCGGCCTGCGTCTGGCCGGCGACCCGCTCGGCCTCGACGGCATCAGCACCGGCTTCCACACCTGCAGCGCCGTGGCGCTCGAAGACAGCTCGGTCTGCCTCATCCCCTACTCGGCCCTCAAGCATTTGTGCCGCGAAACCGGCGCCATGCAAGACCGGCTGCACCGCCTCATGAGCGAGCAGCTCATTCGCGAATCGTCGCAAATGATGGTGCTCGGCTCGCTCTCCGCCGACGAACGCGTCGCCGCGTTCCTGCTGGACGTTTCCGAACGCAACGGCCAGCGCGGCTATTCGCATGCGGAGTTCAACCTGCGCATGACCCGCGAGGACATGGGAAGCTATCTCGGCATGACGCTCGAAACCGTGAGCCGCACCCTGTCGAGATTTCAAAAGCGCGGCCTGATCGACGCACAGGGCAAGCTGATCCGTATCATCGATATCGAAGGTCTGCGGCATCTGTAATTCGCGGCAAACCCCGGGCGGCTGGCCAGCCCGGGGCGCCCGCGCCGCCCCTCGTTGGCGCGGCAACGCCGTTGGCACAACTCCTGCGCAGGGTTAAAGTTTCGTACTACGCCCACGCAAGGAGAATCGCCGAAATGCATCTCCCGCAATCCCCCACGCTCGCAGCCCGTCTCGAAGCGGCGCGCAGCGCCAGCGACGCGCTCTTCAACGTCGTCAAGCCCGAGTTTCTGTACGAGCGGCCCATTCGGGAGCGGCACCGTATCGTCTTCTATATCGGCCATCTGGAAGCATTTGACCGTAACCTCTTCGACAAGCGCCTGTTCGACCTGCCCTCCGTCGATGCGCGCCTCGACCAGCTGTTCGCGTTCGGCATCGATCCTGTCGATGGCGGCCTGCCGACCGACGTGCGCGCCGATTGGCCCGACCTCGCCGAAGTCCTGGCCTACGGACGCGATGCACGCAACCGCATCGACGCGCAGCTCTCGACGCTCGACCTGCCGCCCGATGCCTCGAATCACGACACGCCAGGCCAGTTGCTGAACGTCGCAATCGAACATCGACTCATGCACGTCGAAACGCTCGCCTACATGCTCCACCAGCTGCCGTTCGAGCAAAAGCAGGCGCCCGCCGCTACGGGCGCGCGCACCGACCCGCTCCGTACGGTCAAGGCCGGAACGGTGCAGGTGCCCGCGGGCCGCACCGAACTCGGCATGACCGCCGAGCGCGGCCTGTTCGGCTGGGACAACGAGTTCGGCGAGCAGCAGGTCGACGTGCCGGCCTTCGAGATCGACCGCTACATGGTGACGAACGGCGCATTTCTCGAATTCATCGACGACGGCGGCTACGACACGCGCGAACTCTGGAACGACAAAGACTGGGCCTGGAAGGAAAGCGCACGCGTGGCGCACCCCGTGTTCTGGTCGCGCGGCGCCGAAGGCTGGACGCTGCGCACGATGTTCGAAGACATCGCATTGCCGCTTGCGTGGCCCGTGTATGTGAGCCACGCCGAAGCCAGCGCCTTTGCGCGCTGGCGCGGCATGGCGCTGCCAAGCGAGGCACAGTGGCAGCGCGCGGCGCACGGCGCGCTGCCCGGTCGCAGCGACAACTTCGATTTCCGCGACTGGAACCCGGTGGCCGTCGACACCACGCCGGACAGCGCCAGCACGTGGGGCGTGGAAGGCCTGTACGGCAATGGCTGGGAATGGACCTCCACGCTCTTCGGTCCGCTGCCGGGCTTCAAGGCGTTCCCGTTCTATGAAGGGTATTCGGCAAACTTCTTCGACGGTCAGCACTACACAATGAAAGGCGGCTCGCCGCGCACGGCCCAGTGCATGTTGCGGCCGACGTTCCGCAACTGGTTTCAGCCGCGTTATCAGTATGTGTATGCGGGTTTTCGTTGCGTGCGCAACTGATTCGCCAATCGAACACGCGGCAGAACGCGATCGGCAAGCTACCGGACGCAGTCAACGAAGCGGCGAGTCGACAGTTGGAATCCAGATCGTGGAAGTCGCTTCGTAAAATTGCTCCGGCCCGCCCTTCGGCGGCCAGATGCCGTCGGCATACGATTTTGCGCGAATCGCGATGCGCTCATCGAGGCTGTTCCAGGGCCAGATATGCGTGATGCGCGGCGCGCCATCGAGCGCATACATGTTGAGCGTCAGCGGCGACCGTTTTGAGCGCTCGGGCATCGCCGCCTCCCAAGCCTCGATGGTCGGCGTCAGTCCGCCTGGCTTGAGCCAATAGGTGCGGAACTCGTAGTACTTGCCGAAGACTCCCGGCTCAACGGCCGGGAGAAACGGAAAACCGGCGTAGCTCTCGCTCTCGAATATACAGGCACTGCTGGCGGCCCCGAACGGATCGGGATGGTGCAACTCGCGGTGGCGTTCGCGCGCCAGTTCTTCCGCATCGGCGAAGCCGCGCAGAACGCGCACGCTTCCGAGCCGGCCGTTTTCCGAGGTCCAGATCCCGAGCCTGCGCCCCGTGGCCACCGGACGATCGAGCCACGTCTGCGCATTCGCGATCACATGGGGGAGCATCAGAATGTGGGACGACAGCGTAGTTAGTTCGTAATGCATAGCGAATCTCCTGAGTCCATGAACGCCCCTTCGGACGTCCTTGACGAACGAGATTAGACTGGTCCCATCCGGAAGAGAATTCCCTCTTTTCTCACACACTCTGTCGGAAAATCGCCATGTTCGACTGGCAGGATCTACGCTATTTTGTCGTGCTCGCGCGCGTGGGAACGCTTTCCGGTGCCGCGGGCGCGCTGTCGGTCGAACACGCGACCATCGGCCGGCGTGTCGCGTCGCTGGAAGCGGCACTCGGGTTGAAGCTCGTTTATCGGTTGCCTCGCAGCGTTCGCCTGACCGAGGACGGCAAGGCCATCGCCGCGCTGGCCGCGCCGATGACCGAAGGCGCGCTGGCGATCGAGGCTTATGCGTTGCGTGCTTCCGCCTCGTTGTCCGGGAAGATACGCATCAGCGTGCCGCCCACTCTCGGCAGCCATTGCATCGCACTGCACATGCGCGGGTTCCGCGAAGCCAACCCAACGGTGAAGATCGTCATGGAAGGCGCCGCCGGCATCGCGCCACTGGATCGCGGTGTCGCCGACATTGCCATCCGGATGGTCGAGCCCAGGGAGGCCAGTCTGGTCACGCGGCGGATCGGGGCGATCCGCTTCGGCTTGTATGCCAGCCATGATTACGCCACGCGCTCCGCGGCACAATGGGAGTTCATCGCCAATGACGCATCACTGGACCATGTGAGTCATCAACGCTGGCTGCGCGCCTATCTCGAAGGGCGGCCCATCGTATTCGAAACAGGCGATGTGATCGGCCAGCAGGCGGCGGCTCGAAACGGTGTCGGCGTCGCGCTCCTGCCGACGATGATCGGCGATGGCGACACGGCACTGGTCAGGGTCGACGAAAAAACAGCGCCGCCGGAAACACCGCTTTGGCTCGTGACCTATCCCGACCTCCGTCGCACGCCGGCCGTCAAGGCCGTGATGGCGTTTCTGGTGGAATGTGTTAGCCGCGAACCGCATTTTGCAGATTCCTGAACCTCCTGCCGAATCGACGTCACTGACCTTCCCTTCTGTCGTAGGCATTCTGAGCCTGCTCGATTTCGTCCAGATGCTTGATCGACCAATCATATACGGCGCCGAACGGAACTTGCAGCGTGCGCCCCAATTCGGTAATCGAATATTCGACCGCCACCGGCGAAGCATTGATCACTTCGCGCGCAATCAGACCATTGCGCTCGAGACGCCTCAGGGCCTGCGTGAGCGCCTTGTGTGTGATGCCTTCCAGGCGCCGCTTGATTTCATTGAACCGTGTCGGCTTCTCCGTGAGCAGCGTAAGAATCATCACCGACCACTTGTTGGCCACCTGATCGAAAAACGAACGCGCGGCACAGTCCGCAAAGAATACGGCGTCAACCTCGCAAGCCATACAGATATCCTCCTGTATATCTACGCACTTCGTGGTGCGTTGACCGTAGATCTCCAACGTATACCATGACTATCACGCAAATTGCTTCGGGCCCTGAGTCTGAATGGCTTCGCTCGATCACCACGGAGAATACAGAATGGAAGCAGATCCGGGCAGTTCAACATTACTCGACGTAGCCGATTTCGCCACTCCAACGGACGTATCCATAGCACGACTTTCTGTATCAGATCGCGGCACTGGGAAGAACGTGATGTTCTTGCACGGCTGGACCTGCGATTCGCAGGATTGGAGTGCGCAATTACCCGTCTTCGCGAGCAGGTATCACGTCGTCGCCGTCGACCTGCGCGGACACGGCGCGTCCGAGGTCCCGCCGTCCGGCGCGTATTCGCCGAAGGACTATGTAGCCGACATCGAGGCGCTGATTGCGACGCGCTACCCGAACGAGAGCTTCATCGTCGTGGGACATTCGATGGGCGGCCAGGTCGCAGCCCGTCTCGCGGCACGCCGGCCCGATCTGGTCAGCGCCGTCGTCTCCGTTGACGGGGCTCTCGGATTTTCAAGCGAGGCCGCTGAGGTCTTCGAGAAAACTGCGCGTGAATTGAACACAGGCGATCCTCGCGCGGTCGTCGCCGCGTTGTTCGAGCACGTCTACGGGCCCGCGACCGATCCGGCTCACAAGCGTCGGCACGCGAGCCGGCTGCAAGCCATGCCGCTGCACGTCATACGGGAATCCTTCGCCCCTTTGTTCTTCGGCGACGATCAGACAGGCATTGGAGACGCGAGCGCGCGATTCTGCGCGGGCTTGCAGGTTCCCTTCTATCACCTGTGTGTCGACCCAGTCCAGGCCGACAGGATGCGGCCGTGGTTCTCGCACCCAAAATCGAAAGTGCAAGCATGGTCCAATGCGGGTCACTGGATCATGCAGGACCGCCCCGATGACGTGAACGCCGCCGTGGCTTCATGGATCGATTCGCTTTAGCCGGTCGCCATTGGTTTTCGCCAGGGGCACACCGCTTCGGCGTGATCCCGGTTATCGGGATGAGCGCCGTCGCGACACGATGGCGAGCAAGATCGGTTTACCTTGACCCGGGCACCCGCTGCCCCGGCAGGAAGCCGCCATCGAAGCCAGAAAGCGCAGGAAAGCCGGTCGATTTACTGGGCGCGGCAAGGCCGCCGGCATTGCTCTGCGTGGTTCGCAGGCCCGGGGCCAGAAACAGGAACTTCCACCCGTCGTAGGTCTGCGCCCCCTCGAAATCCTCGTACTGCCGCGGAAATCCGGCGCGCTTGATCGTGGCCTCGTCTGAGCGGCTGAACACCCCGTAGAAGCGATCGCCCTGCAGCATGGGCACCCAGTCGTTCTTGCCCGTGACCGGATCCGGATAGGCAAAGCGCAGATGATGCAAGGGCTTGGGAAATCGTCGGTCGTCGAGCAGTTCGTCGACCGATGCGGGATAAGCCCGGCCGACGCGGTAGTACCTCAGAATCGCGAGCCGGTACTGGTTGCCGGCGAACAGCAGTTGCTTCTCCTGCTCGCGGCGGCGTTGCAGCGACCACACGTCGAGCGCCCCCGCCAAGGCAATCGACATCAGCATCAGCGCGATCAGGAGCGTCAGCAGCACCAGCCCGCCCTCACGCGCGGCACGCGGCCGCGAGCGTCGCCTCACCCGCGCTCTTGCGCGCGAGGCGACACGTGCCGTGCAGGCCGCGCGGATCATTTGGCGCTCCCTTCTGCGCGCGGTGGCGCTCCCTGAGGAGCACTCGCCGGCGCCACGTCGTAGACGCCCGGCTTGTTTTCGTCCGGCGAAGCGATTACCGCCCATTTTTCGTCGCCATTGACCGGATCGACAGGAACGGCGCGCAAGTAATGCTTCGCCACCAGTTCGTCGAGCGTCTCGGGATACTGGCCGTTGTCTCCGTAGTACTGATCGATCGCATTGCGCATCACCGCGACGTTCTGCTGCCTGACCTGCTCCTTGCCGCGTTCGATGCTGTGCATGTAGCGCGGCACCGCGATTGTCAGAAGCAGCCCGATGATGGCCATTACGACGACGAGTTCGATCAGCGTGAAGCCACGGGCCTTGTGAGTGCGAGCGGGTTTCATGATGCATCGTCACCATTGTTTGTACGGGACGCCGTTAATGCCGACGCGATCGGATTTCGACGACACGTCGAACACATCCTTGCCAGCCTGTTCGCTGCTCATGCCCGGATCGCCGCCCGCTGCCTGATCCGGCGGCTCTCCATAAGACCGCACGCTCCATGTATCCTCGGCAAGCGTGTCCGGGTCGCCGCTAAAGAAAGGATCGCGCGGCACGTGACGCAGGAACATCAGCAGCCCGCCTTTCGGATCCCTGGCGTTCTTCACACCCGTCACGAGCACGCTCAACGTCGGCGGATAGCCGGATGCTTCGGCGTCCTTGTCGATGAGACCGGTATCGCTCGCCTCCTTGTAGGCGTCGAGCGCGGTACGGATCTCGCGCAATGCGTCGCTTAGCTGCTGCTCCTTCTGACGCTGCACCATCAGCTCCGAAAACGGCATGATTGCTAGCGCGAGAATGCCGACGAGCGCGAGCGTGACGACCAGTTCGATCAGCGTAAATCCACGCTGCTCGAACTGGCGTGCGGCGCGCAGGCGCATCGTGGCCGTTCCGGTAGCCACGGCTCAGTACCCACCCTCGACGGGGCGAAGCGGGTTATCGCTCGGCATCGTCCCAGGCGGCATCGTCAGCATCGGCGGCGGTGCGGGGGGCGCAGGCGCTGCGGGCGGTGGCGCCGCGGCGGCCGCAGCTTCGCCACCCGCCTGCTCCGCGGCCGTTGGTTCGGCCGATGCCGGCGCCGCGCCCTGGCCGGACTGCGGCGCGGGAGCCGCTTGCGGCGTGGGTGTTCGCGAGAAGCGTCCGCCGTACGGTTCGGGGGGCGGCGTCGTGCGCGGCGGCGGGGCCATTTGCCCGAACGCGCCGTTCGAAGGCGACGGCAGCGCGGGGTACGCCTCGGCGCCGCCTCGCGACGACGCGCCTCCAACCGTACCGCCGCCGACCATGCCCGGCATCGGCTTCACCGCAGGCGCCATGGACGTTGCCGCGTTCGCCACGACGGGGTCCAGCCGGAGCTGATCGGCGTGCACGTTGACATCGGTGCCCGACCACAACTCCTGCGTATCCGCATCGGCGGCAAGCTGCGGCCGGACGATGTGCGGTGTGATCTGCAACACGATCTCCGTCTTGACGTGGTCGCCCTGGTGGTTGGAGAACAGCCTCCCCAGCACCGGCAACTGGCCAAGACCGGGCACCTTGTTGGCGTTCCTGCGGTCTTCGTCCGAGATGAGGCCGCCGAGAATCTGCGTTTCGCCATCGCGCAAGCGCAGACTCGTCGAGGCGCTGCGCGTGCCGATCTGATAAGCGAGCGAATTCAAGCCGTTCGAATTGCTGCTCGAAATCGTATTCGTGATGTTGCTGACTTCGAGATTCAGCTGCATGCCGACGTCGCCGTCGCGATAAACCCGTGGCTGCACCTCGAGCTTGATGCCGACATCGAGGTACTGAATCATTTGCGTATAGGACGGGCCGCTCGTGCTCGGCGTGCTGGAACTCGAAATCACCGGCACCTTGTCGCCGATCATGATGCGCGCCTTCTCGTTGTTGCGCGTCCTGATACGCGGGCTCGCGAGGAGATTCGCGTCAGTATCGGTGAGCTTGAAGTTCGCCGTGGCCGAGAGGCTGCTGACATTCAGTTCATTGATCGTCAGATGATGCAGCAAGCCCCATGTCGTCGCGGTGCTCGGCGTCGACATCGTGAACGAATTGGGCCAGTCGATACCCAGATCGGTGAGGCGCTCGTGCGACACTTCCAGCACCTCGACTTCCATCATCACCTCGGGGTCCGGCAAATCCTGCGCGGCGATCATCTCCTCGGCCACCTTGATCGTGTCGGGTGTGCCGCGAACCGTCACCGTATTCGCACGCTCGTCGATCACGACTTCCTTGACCTTCAGAATGCTCTTGAGCAACTGCTGGATCTGCTTGGCGTCGACGTTCGACAACTGGAACGTGCGAACCTTGAGCTCCTGATATTCGAGCTGCTTGGCAGGCGTGGCGGGATAAATGAACAGCGTGTTCGCGTTGAGTTGCTTCTTGTCGAGCTGGTTCTGCATCAGAATCATGTCGACCGTGTCCTGCACCGACGCGTTCGTCACGAAGATCGTTGTCTTCAGATCGGCGCGGACGTCACGGTCGAAGATCACGTTCAATCCAGTGGTGCGCGACAACGCTTCGAACACCATGCGCACGTTCGCGTCGCGAAACTGCAGCGTCACGGGCTTCTGCATGATCGACGAAGCCGCAAGCTTGTCATCGCGATCCGCGCGCTGCTGGCTGAGTTTGGCGTTGAGTTCAGTCTGCATCTGCTGCGCAAGGGTGTTGGTCGGGTTCTCCACCAGCACGCGGTGCACCCGCTCGGCCGCCTGCGCATACGCGCCGCGCTTCATCATGCGTTGGGCCTCCTGGAGGATGGCCAGGTCCTTGCGGTCCTGATCGATCTGCAGGCCGATCTTGCGGATACGCTCATTGGTCGGGTCGATGTCGTACGCCTGGAAGAGATTGCGGATCGATTCGTCGTACTGATAGTTCTTGCGGTACTGATCGGCCTGGTCGAGCAGCGTGTTGACCTGGGCGTTGCGCTGGTTCAGATAGTCGACCTTCGCCTGGGCGTCGGTCGGATCGTCATGCACGTTCGGCACGTGCATGCAGCCGCTAAAGGCGAGCACGGACACCGCAATGGCAAGCGCTCGTCTTCTCGCGACCTGAATCGCGTCCGGGCGAGGAACAGGGTGCCAGATGACTGGCGAGAGGCGTCTTGCTGGGCCGCTGCCTGAGTCGCGGCCCGCACCCCGTGTGCGTGAGGTTTTCATTTACTTGTCCTCTCGTGGAATGGCGACCACCTGTCTTTCGTGCAGCGGCAGATAGGTCAACACGACGTCCGACTCCGACACGGACTCGACGCGGTACTGGTTGTCGATCACGTCGCCCGGCGACACGATCAGCAACTGGTCTGCGTTGCTGAGAAAGACTTGCGGCTTCGCCGCCTTGGCATCGAGTTGCCCCACGTAGGCGAAAGGCACGGGCGGCGCAGTGGGCGGCGCGGGCCGCACCGGCGCGGCCGGCACTTCGACGGGCGGCGGCGGAAGCCACGATGACGCCGTGAAGGGATCGTGGGCCGATTCGAGCGAAAGCGGCGCGCGCAACGAGACGAGCTTCGCACGGGCCGCCGACGACGCCGACGCCGACGCCTGCGCCGCAGACGCAGTCGCAGTCGCCGCTGCCTTCGCGGCCGCCTCGGTGGCATGCGTATGACGCCTGGCATCCAGCCTCGCATGCATATCGATGCGACGCTGGCTGTCGAGCGCAACGACCTGCGCCGGCATCTGGCGCGCCGCGACCAGCACGCGATACCCTGCCCCGGCGGCCGCGATTGCGCAAAACACCAACAGCACACGCATGGGCAGAGCGGGTTTCATGGCTGGGCGCTCCGGTAAATCAGTTCGAAGCGCACCCGCGCATCGAGAATATTGCCGTCCACCGCGGGACGTTCGACATGGATTTCCCGCAGCGCTGCATTCGGCACGTTGTTGAGCACCAACGCGAGAAAATGCCGGATTGCGCTGTACTGATCCTTGACGGGCAGCATCACCTGGTAGCGTGTGAAGCGCGCGCCCGCGTCCGTGCTCACCTGATACTCGGCAGACCCTAGCGTCAGTTTGCTGCCGCGCGCCTGTTCGAAGATGGACGCGATATCATCCGCACTCTGCGAAAAGCGCGGAAACAGTTCGGGCAACGCCTCGAGCGCGACCGCATCGACCTGCGCATCGTGCTTGCCGATTGCATGACGCGTCTGGGCCGCCTCGACGACATGGGCCGGGGCCTGCATCTCCTTCGTATCGGCTTCCACGCTGGCAATCTCGGCGCACATGAGTACCGCCGCGCCAATCATCAGGACGCCGATCAATCCAGGCAGGCCGAACAGACGCCGCAGCTCAAATCGCAGTGTCAGTAGCCGGTCGCGCAACGGAGCCGCATTCATGACTTCCTCCAGACGGCGGTGATCTGGAAACGAACCGGCTTGCCCGGCACGTTGTTCTCCACCAGATGGTCGTTGAGTACCGCTTCGCGCAGCAACACGCTCGTCTGCAGATACTTCAGATACGCAATCATCGCGTCGACATTCTTCGCTTCGGCGGTGATACGAATCTGGCTCTGCGCCGGGTTCTGGTCGATGCCGATCAGCGCGACGTCATGGTCCGGATAATCTTCCACGATCGAAAAGAGGTCCTGCCACGGTACGGTCAGTTCTCGCAGTATCGACAGGCTCTGCTTTTCCGCGAGCCTCGCAGCCAGCGTAGGCGGCGGCTTCACCGCGTGCCTTTGCGCGAACGTTCGATGGCGCACGGCGTCGAGCTGCGCCTGCACGCGATCGCTCTCGGCATAGGCACGCCAAAGCCGCGCGCCGCATCCGAGCAGCAGCAGAACGGCGACACACAGCAGGATCAGGCCGCTCGTCCCGGTGCGCGCACGCCGTCTGCCGAAGTCGATATCGAGGACCTGGATCATTGCGCATACTCCATGAGCCGGCGCGCGGGCGAGTTGTCCGTCGCCGGCTGTGCCGGCCGAACCGCGGCCGCAAAACGCGCTTCGAACGGCGCCGGGTCGGTGTCGTTGCCGAACAGATAGATCGTGCAGTCCTCTCGCTTGAGGCCCGCTCGCGTCGCCGAGCGTTCGAACAGTTGCTCGGCCAGTTCGGCAAGCCGTGACGCATTGTCCGCATCGCCGGGAAACAGGCGCTGCGCATCGTAGGCGGCCCAGCCGCGCCGCTCGATCATCACGGCCTGCATCAGTTCGTCCGCAACGAACATCAGCAGTGCGTCGCCGCCCGCTGCAACGTCGATGCAATTGAGCATTTCAGGCAGGCCCAGTTTCAGGCGCGCAATTCGCAGATGTCCGGACGCGCCGGCCTCATGAATGCCGTCATGAAGCGCGCGCGACATGGCGCTCGCAAATAGCGCACGTCCGCCCTGCTGCACGCAGAAGCGCACCAGCAGCGTGGCGCCGTCGACCCCATAGGTGTCGGTGAAATGGGCCAGCGAGACCTCTTCGAGCTCGCGCGCCCGCAGCGTGCGAAAGTCGCCGCGCAATATCGCGTGGATGCCCCAGAAGTCGTCCAGTACCACGTGTGCATTGCGCGTCGGTGCCTTCGTTGCGCGGGGCGCCTGACCATCCGCATCGGCGGCATCCGCGCCGGGCGTGGCGGCGAGCGCCGCGCGCAGCGCGTCGAGCAGACCCGCCTCTGTGCCGTACTGGTCATCGGGAATCGTGAAGCTGGCCGGCTCCGCAGGCGGCAGGTGCTTGCGCGGCCGCAGAAGTCCGGGCGCGCGTACCCCGACGACGATCTCGCGTGTGCCGACTCCGATCGCAACCGGACTATTCGACCATCGTGACACGATTGATCTCCTCGAGAGTCGTTTCGCCGCGCTTCACCAGATCGATCGCGGCGACGCGCAGTGTCTGCATGCCGTAGCGCATCGCCGCAGCCTTGATTTGACCGAGCGGTGCCCGCTCCGACAGCAGTTGCCGCAACTCGTCGTTCATGCGCAGTGCCTCCGCGATCGCTCGCCGTCCCCGATAGCCGCTGCCTCGGCATGTGCCACAGCCGGCGCCGCGGCGAAAGAGGTAGCTGCCCGCAGCGTCCGGGTCGATGCCCGAGCGGATGAGCGTTTCCGTGTCCACCCTGTCTTCGGTCACGCAGTCCGGGCAGCATTGCCGCAACAGGCGCTGCGCCACCACGCCATTGAGCGCGGAGACGAAGCTGTAGGGATCGACCTCCATGTTGGTGAAACGGCCGATCACGTCGAACACGTTGTTCGCGTGGACGGTCGTGAATACCTGGTGCCCGGTCAATGCCGCCTGCACGGCGATCTGCGCTGTTTCCGGATCGCGGATTTCCCCGACCATGATCTTGTCCGGGTCATGGCGAAGAATCGAGCGCAGCCCGCGGGCGAACGTGAGCCCTTTCGCCTCGTTGACCGGAATTTGCAGGATTTCGCCCAGCTGGTATTCGACCGGATCCTCGATCGTCACGATCTTCTCGAGGCCGTTGTTGATTTCCGTGAGGATCGCGTAGAGCGTCGTCGTCTTGCCGCTGCCGGTCGGACCCGTGACGAGCAGCATGCCGTACGGCATCGACGCGAGCTTGCGCATGAAGCGCGTATCGGCCTCCTGAAAACCGAGTGCCTCGAGCGTCAGACCGCCCGCCGATTGCGAAAGCTGATAGCGGTCGAGAATCCGCAGCACCGCATCCTCGCCGAACTGATTCGGCATGATCGACACGCGGAAGTCGATTTCACGCCCCGCGTACTGCGCCTTGAAACGGCCGTCCTGCGGCACACGGCGCTCGGCGATATCGAGCTCGGAGATCACCTTCACGCGCGAGAGCACCTGGTCCGCGACGTCGCGTCCCTCGGCACGGCCGACCACGGCGAGCACGCCATCCACGCGGCACTTGATCATCAGCCCATTGGCGCGGCATTCGAGGTGAATGTCGCTCGCCATCATCTTGAGCGCGTCGTAGATCGTCGAGTTGAGCAGCCTGACCACAGGACTGTCGTCGCTGCTGATGCCCTGCAGCGTCAACGCCAGTGAGGCCGGATCGACCGTCTTCTGGATCGGATCGTCGAACGCGAGAGAATCCATCGCGCGCACGTCCTTTTCGCGCACGGTCAGATACGCATTGATGTCTCCCGCGCTCGCGAGCGCCCAGCTATACGGGACGCCCGGCTGCGAGCGCATCCGATGCTCGACCCAGCCGCGCGTGCGCGCATCGAGCGGATCGGCAATCGCGAACAGCAGCCCGCGAGTGGTGTCGCGATCGCGGAAGCACACGCAGAGGCGAGTCGTCGCTTCGACGAACGAAATCACTTCGAAATCCGGCTCGAGCTGATTCAGCTCACGCATGCCGATCGACTTCATGCGGAACAGCGCGGCCAGTTGCACGCGCAGTTCGTCCGCGCTGAGCGCGGTTTGCGCCATCAGCTCCTCGAGCGCGCGAATGCCGGAACCATGCCGCTCGCCGAGCGCTCTCAGTGCGTCGCGCAGATCGGCGCGCGCTTCGGCTTGTGGGCCATCCGGCTGGGCGATGACGGTATCCACGTGCTTCCCCAATTCGGTTTACTGAATGCTCGACGCAATTTCGAAGATCGGCATGTACATCAGCACCACGATCCCGCCTATCACCACGCCGATGAAGATCATCATCGCGGGCTCGATCAAGCGCGAAATCAGATCGATCGTGCGCGATACCTGCGCCTCCTGGAACGCCGCGATGCGGTCGAGCACGGGCCCGAGACCGCCGGTCTTCTCGGCGACCGTCAACAGGCGGTACGCGATCGCGTTGGCGAGCCCCGCCTCCTGAAACGCGTCCGAAACTTTCGCGCCGTTGCGCACCTGGTGCAGCGCGCCCGCGAGCGCCGTCTGGTCCGCTCGTCCAACCAGGCCCTGTGCGAGGTCGAAGGCCTTCACGGCGGGAATGCCGCCATCCACGAGCATGGCCGTCGTGCGATAGAACTGCGACTGACGAAACACGCGAAAGTGTTGCCCGATACCGGGCAGCGCCAGCATGCGATCGGCGATCCAGTTGCGCACGAACGGGCGGCGCAAGGCGAAGCCGGTCGCCACGGCCAGCACCGCGACGCTCACGGACAGTCCGGACCCGTGCGCGTGCACCAACCCGCCCCAGGCCATCAGCATGCGCGACAGCAGCGGCAGCTCGCGCCCGCTGTGTTCGAGCAGGCTCGCGAAGCGCGGCACCACGAAACCGAGCAGGAAGAGGACGACCGCCGCGCCGACGAACAGCAGGACCGTCGGATAGATCGCCGCGGACACCACACGTGCACGCAGCTCGTGGAGTGTCGCGCTGTTGCGCGAGTAACGCGTAAGGCTGTCGGCAAGGCCGCCGGTCTGCTCGCTCGCCTTCACGCACGCAACCAGAACCAGCGGGAAGATATGGCTTGCGTGCTCGAGCGCCGCGGACAGCGAGTGCCCCTCTTCGAGCTGACGCAAGAGGTCGCGATACACTTGCGCCGACGTCTCGCGGCGCTCGTTGCCGCCGAGCGTGCGCAACGCGTCGACGACGCCCACGCCCGCATCGAGCAGCGCCGCTAGCTCGCGCGCAAAGAGTTCGACGTTGAACCGGCCTCCGGGAAGCCCCAGCCGGTTCGCACGTTGCCGCCGGCCGCCCTCGGCGCGCACCGAGACGACGCGCAGACCGCGGGAACGCGCGAGTGCCGTGGCTGCCGCGGGCGTTTCGCTGTCGATGCGAAGCGTCTGGACCGAGCCATTCGTATCGAAGACACGCAGCACGTACTTCACGTCGAACCTCCTTGCAGACAACCCACCGGCGGCGCGACGACCGCGCCGCGCGCCCCTACCACGACGAGATCGTGACGTTCTCGCCCGTGCCGTCACCGCGTCCGTTCTTGCCGAGCGAAAACAGGTCGTAGTCGCCATGGTCGCCAGGCGAACGATACTGATACGGGCGATCCCACGGATCCACGGGCACCGCCTTCTGCAGATACGGCCCGCTCCAGCGCGTGGCATTCTGCGGCTTCTCCACGAGCGCCTCCAGGCCTTCTTCGGTCGTCGGATAGGCGCCGACGTCGAGCCGGTATTGATCCAGCGCCTGGCCGAGCGACACGATCTGCGCACGTGCGATCTTGACGTTCGACTTGCCGACCTGTTCGAAATATCGGGGCGCAACGAGACCGGCGAGCAAGCCGATGATGACCATCACGACGAGCAGTTCGAGCAGCGTGAAGCCGCGGCGCGCATACGTGCGCGCCGGTGCCGCACGACCGGCGCAACGCCGCGGCGCCTTTGACTCGGGCATCGGCACACCGTGTTGGATAGAGGTCGATTCGCTGTGCACGGCTCCCCCCCCTGTATCGACTCACCGCTTCAGCGCCGCTGAAGCCGTTCAATGCATTCTTGTTCAGGTCGATACGGGCAAGTAGTAGGGAGTGCCGTCCAAAGACATGGGTAAAGACCCTCCAGTTGCACGATCGCGTCTGGAGGGATTTCACACATGCTCGTCGTCGGGCAACGACAGCACGCCCATGTCGATCGCAATGCGCACAAGACCGTTCAGGTTCCGGATGCCGAGCTTGCGCATCAGGTTCGCACGATGCTTTTCGATGGTCTTGGGGCTGAGGCTCAGGCACTCGCCCACCTGGCGGTTGGTGTGCCCTTCTACCACGAGCCGCAGCACCGTGCGTTCGCGGCCCGTCAACGCGTTCCAGAGCTGCGCCTTGTGGGCGAAGTCCTCCTGCGATCCGTGCGCCCCTCCGCTGATCCGGTTGGCGCCGGCCACCCGCTTGCCCTGCAACACGAAGCGCATTTCCCGCACCAGTTGATCGAACGACGCGTCCTTGACCACGTAGCC
Organism: Paraburkholderia sp. BR10141; assembly: GCF_056155635.1. Taxonomy (NCBI): domain Bacteria; kingdom Pseudomonadati; phylum Pseudomonadota; class Betaproteobacteria; order Burkholderiales; family Burkholderiaceae; genus Paraburkholderia; species Paraburkholderia sp. BR10141. The sequence goes on from NZ_JBMIQH010000021.1 coordinate 117,179, forward strand.
GTCGGCGCCCGCGGCGAACGCCTCGCGCACGTGGTCTTCGCTCCAGTGAACGGTGAGGACGATGATCCGGACGCGCGGGAACTCGCGCTTGATCGCGGTGATCGCATCGAAGCCACTTCCGCCGGGCATCGTCAGATCCATCAGGACCAGATCGGGCAGCGTCTCTCTCGCGAGGCGATGGGCTTCGAGCCCGCCGCTCGCCTCGCCGACGATGCAATAGTCGTCCAGTTCGGAAACCATGCGGCAAAGTCCGCTGCGCAATAAATGCTGGTCCTCGGCAATCAGCACACGATGTCTTTTTTCCAATTTCGTCGCTCCTTGCGGGACACTGCAGGCCTAGTTGGAAGCGACGACATCGTGATAGGCGGCGAGCAGTTCAGAAGGCGTGGCAAAGCCGTCGATGCGCAGCCAGGGCTTGCCCGGTGCGGCGCGCAGGAAGGCAACCGGCGTGTGATTCATCTTGTCGCCCCGATAGACGTTGAACGCGCGCTGCGCCGCAATGCTCGCCTCGACCGTGCCGGTATAGTGCTGCCACTCGGGGCCGGCTTCGAACCTGGCCGCATAGGCCTTCAGGCGTGCGGGCGTGTCCTGTTCCGGGTCGATCGAGATCGAGACGATATGGACCTTGTTGCGATCGTCGCCCAGATCGTTCTGAAATTGCTCGAGCGTCTGGCTGGTCATCGGGCAGATCGTCGTGCAGGTGGTATAGATGAACGTGACGATCACCGGACGGCCGTCGTTCAACTCGTCGACGAGCGAAACGGTCTTGCCGTCGTCGCGCACGAGGTCCACCGAAGGCAGCGTGTATTGCCCGGTCGTGCGCGTCGTCATACCCGCCATCATGTGATGATGCATGTGAGGATCGGCGGCGGCGTCATCGGCCGGTGCGCTCCATGCCGCGGTCGCCGCGAGTGCCATGCCAGCCAGCACCCCAAGCCTTAATTTTGCAGTCCTGTTCATACCGGTCTCCAGAAGTGAGGAGAAAGGTCGCTTCTCGCGATGCGCAGGTCGCGGCGCTTTCACTCCCTTGCGAGCCCAGTGTCATGATTTTGCCAACGAGCGTCATGGGTGGAGGGACCCCAAACGACGGTAGGGTATGCCCGCTTGATGGAAAACCCGCACCGTGCAATGGGGGGGTCCCCATACTACGAGCCCGCACATTACCCGTTGCGGCCCACACCGATCACGGCCTAAAATCCCGATATTCTTACGATCTGCTTATATCGACGCATCGGGGGGAGCTCCAATGGATGCGATTCAGCCTGGAGGACCGCAGGTAAGATTGCTCGATCTGATCGAAGCAATGCGCAAGCTTCGTCGTGCAGCCTGCGCCAGTCAGCCCGAAGCCGGCGTCGTCACCGATGCGCGCGGCGCAGCGCTTGCGATTCTCACGCCCGCTGGAATCTTCGTGTCGGCAAACCGCAGCGCGGCCGCACTGCTCGGCTACTCGAGCGCCGAACTCGTCGGCAAGCGTCTCGTCGATCTTGCGCCCGACGACGCTCATGCGGCGTTGACAGACGAATTGTCCGCCAGCGCGGCTCGCGAGTTTCATTCGTTCAAGGCCCTGCTCACCGGCCGAACCGGTCACCCAACGCGGCTTGCACTGCATCAGCAATGGGTGCCCGCGAAGACGATGAATTCGGGCGTCTTGCTGACGCTTTTCGAAGAACCGCTGATCATCGAGCCCGCGTCTGCCGACTCGGAGTTGCTCGACGCAAGCGAGCGGTTGTGCCAGACGTATCTGATGATAGGTCAGCAGAAAGAACGCCAGCGGCTCGCTTCGGAGTTGCACGACGGCCTCGGCCAGGCGCTCACCCTCGTCAAGCTGATGACAGAGGACGCGCTGATGCGCATACGCCGCGGTCAGGTCGACGATGCGGTGCAGCTACTGGATTCGACCGTATTCAGGATCCGCGAAACGATTGGCGACGTGCGGCAGATATGCGGTGAACTAAGGCCGCTCATGCTCGACAAACTGGGGCTGCCCGCGGCATTGGGTTCGCTGTGCCGGCGCATCGAACGCGGCACGGGGGCGATGTCGGTCGTGTTCGACTGCGATGTCGCGGATAAGGACGTGCCCGAGCATCTGAAAGCCGACATGTTCAGGGTGGCTCAGGAGGCGCTGAATAACGCCGTCAAGCATGCCGCGGCGACCGAAATCTCGCTCAGCCTGCGCAGCGATGCGGCCCGCCTGATGTTGACGATTCGGGACAACGGCATTGGCTACGAGAACCATCCATTCGCCACGGACGAAGCGTATGCAACAGGGTTGGGACTCGTCGGCATGCAGCACCGTGTAGAGATGCACGGCGGCGCGTTTTCGATCGAGTCGTCCGCCGCAACCGGGACCCTCGTCTGCGCGACCTGGACGCGCTAGCGCAGCCCTCGCCGCATTCAGGTTCCCGTCTCGCCCAGCCTGCATTCGGGCTCTTCGCCGCCTGGCCCCGGGCCCGGCGCCGGATCGGCGCGTTCCGGCAAATGCTCGTCGTCCACATCCGGCTCAGCGCATTTGGCGGCGAGCGACGTCAGCAAACCCATGCTCATCGCAACGAGAACCAGCTCGGTCAGGTTGGCGATATGGAGCTTGTGCATCATGCTCGCGCGATACTTCTCGATGGTCTTGGGACTCAGGTTCAGATATTGTCCGACCTGACGGTTGGTGCGTCCTTCCGCGATCAGTTTCAGCACGCTGCGCTCGCGCGCCGTCAGCACGTCCCACGCATGCTTCGGTGCGGGCGCTTCGCGGCCGCTGACGAACGAGTCGACCATAAACCCGTAGACGTCCGCACTCAGATGCTTCTTGCCCTGCATGACAGAGCGCATCGCGACCAGCAGTTCCTCGAACGAGACGTCCTTCAGCACGTAACCGTCGACGCCGGCACGCAACGCTTCCCGCACGTACTCCTCGTTTTGATGCACCGTGAGCGCGATGATCCGGATGCCCGGCGATCGCCGTTTGATTGTCGCGCTGGCGTCGATGCCGTTCATCCCCCGCATCGACAGATCCATCAGGATCAGTTGGGGGGCGAGTGTCATCGCCTGCTGGCAGGCCTCTTTGCCGTCACGCGCTTCGCCGACGACGTCGTAGTCGGCTTGCGCACACAGCATCGAACGTAGACCATTTCGCAGCAGATCGTGATCCTCTGCGATTACAACGCGACATTTCATGTTCACGTCTTGTCTCCCGGTACCCGTGCCCTCGGCCGTCTTCACCGCATTAACGCTTCGACGAAAATCTTCCCTTCCACACAGCTTTCACTCTTTACATTCGAATTCCTAACTGTTAGCTTTGTGTTATTTTCGGGTTACTGTGTGTGTACCTGCCCTTCGCAAGGTTCACGCCACTTCGCGCAGAGCAAGCAACGGCGCGCATCTCCACTTGTTGGGACATTCCGGCCGCGCGTCGAGTGCCGAAAAATGTTTCATTTTCGAATCCTTTTTAAATCCCCAGAAGATTAGCTGCCGCAATGGATGGCAGGAAGCCGGTTCATTTTTATCATTGCGTGAAAATTGATCGATGATATTTGCATCCGGCGAGAAGAATCAAGGCGCCAGGCATGACGGCGGAGCGGCTGCCGTTGATTACCGTCCATTACCATTTATTTCGAATGTTAAGTTTCTGCAATGCGCTTTTTGAGCGCGCTTTCGCGTCACAAAGTGTAGGGAGGTGCCCCATTGCCGAGCCGTTTTTTCTTCCACCACAATTCAGGTGCAGGAGAAAACAACGATGCATTCCCACCCGTCATCCAGCTTCGGAAACGCGATCATTGCCGCATTCGCGATGCTCGGTGCGGTGTTGCCGGGACCGGCGTGCGCACAAATTTTCGGCACCGTCGACAGCAACGGCGCCATCGTTCTGACGAACGTGCGCGGCAAGCCGGGATTGAAGGTGATCGTTGCGGGCGAACCGCCAGGCGAACCCGGCGCCAGGCGCCGGTCGCGCAAGTCATCGGGCGGCGCCGACTCCCCCCTGTACGCCGACGTGATCGACGAAGCGAGCCGTTCCTTTCGCGTTCAACCCGAACTGCTTCGCGCGGTGATCGACATCGAGTCGGGATACAACCCGAAGGCGGTTTCGGACAAAGGCGCGCTGGGACTGATGCAGTTGATGCCCGACACCGCTGCGCGATTCTCGCACGGCGACATGTTCAATCCACGAGACAACGTGCTGGCCGGCGCCCGCTATCTTCGCTTTCTTCTCGACCTGTTCAAGGACGATGTGGAACTCGCGCTGGCCGCCTATAACGCCGGTGAAAACGCGGTGATTCGCGCCGGCTATCGCGTGCCGTCGCTGCCGGAAACGCGTCTGTACGTTCCGCGCGTGCTGGCGCGCTACAAGCAGCTCCTCGCGTCCAGTTGAGCCTGATTGCACGCCCCGGAGCATAGCGAACCGGCCGACTGGGGACCAGTTCAGTCGGCCGGACGCCCTCTGCGACGTAGAACGCGAACACTTGCAGCGGTGCTGCGTCCTACGCTCTCCCTCCGTTGTCTACCGCGTGCGGGCACACGTCACCGAAACAAGGCAATGGTCTTGTCCGATCCCTCGCCGTGCGCCTGTACATGGTGAAGCTCGATCATGTCCTCGATCTCCTCCACGCGCTCCTTCGGGACGTCGATCATCATCAAAAGCTCGCCGCGGAGGATCGCTTCTTCGAAGCGCTTCAAGCGCGTATTGCGCACCTCGACGCCGACCACGGCCGCTACCCCGGCGCCGAATCCTGCGCCCGAAAGTGCGAGGATCACCACTGTGCCGCCGGCAATCCGTACGTCTTCGGGCGGGCACACAAGCGCAATCAGCGCCACCAGCAGCCCGATCGCACAGCCCACTGCTGCGCCTCGAGCCAGCGAAGCAAGCAGATCGCTGCGTTGCGCGAGCGATGCCTGCGGCAAGCCGTCGAGCGACACATTCTCGTTGGCGATGACATGCATATGCCGCCACTCGACCCGGTGCAAAAGCAGTTCGCCGGCGACCGCGCGCGCGCGCTGTGCGGTAGGCAGCAAAAGATAGACGCGTCGCATTTGAGCTTCCCGCTTTCCTTCGAAAGTGTGCAGATGCACGACACGCCCCGCAAAGCGCCATCGATCTCACGGCACGATCCAGTCCCCATCGGCGACGAGCTTGATGTGGTCCGGCCCGGCAAAGCGAACGATATAGCCGCCCTTGGACGCGAATGTCTGCCCCGGCGCCAGCGTCAGGCGCGGATAGTAGCCCGTCAGGATGCGGCGTTCGAGCATGTCCTGAACCCGCTCCACCAGATAGTCCCTCACGAACGCATCGACCATATGGCTCAGGGTCTCGGCGAGCAGACCGCAGGCAAGGTAGGTGTCCGCCTGCACCTGGGGAGCCACCATCGGTATCTGTCTGATCGAGAACCAGCCGAACGCGTAGTCGACGCGCACGCGCCGCCCTTCCGGCAAATCGAACGGGTACGCAAGGCGCGTGACGCCGCGCCAGCTCGTCGGCAAGGGGATACTATCCAGCCCACCCATGAGGCCCGACATGAACACCGTATGCGTCGCTGGAGGGATCCGCGCGAGCGCCGCAATATCGGGCGGACGCAGCCACAACACGAGCACATCCGAGCGCGGTATGCCGTGCAGCGCACCTGCAATGCCCTCGCCCGGGGCGAGTGCGTGATTCGATACCGCAATGCCGTGAGCCGCCAGCGCCGTGGCGAGCGACTGCGCTCCGCGTTCGCCGTTGTCGCCGGTACGATAGACCTGCCAGACGTGTGTCGGCGCCTTCGCCTCTTTCGTGCCCTGCGCCTGCGGCGCGCCGGTTTCATCGACGATGCGCGCCGCAATCAGCTCCGACTCGAGCAGCACGCCCTTCGAGAAGTACACGGAATAGAAGTCGCGATCGTTTTCGATCGGCACCTCGACGTTGGGAAAGAGACACGGCACGGCCTCCTGCTCGCAGAAGTCGTGAATCGGCGCCCAGTTTTTGCCGCCGAGACCCGACAACACCGCGAACACCGGCTGCCGGGCCAGAAACTGCGTGAGTTGCCCGCGCCAGGTATCCGGCGGACCTTTTAGCTCCCACACGTGCAGTTCCCAGCGGCGATTGACCATGAACATCATCTTGCGCGACGAACGCAACGGCGGCACCGCACCGAGCGGAAAGACGTTCTTGTCGGCGAAGTAATGCGTGAGCACATCGAGCATGCCCGCGCGTTTCACCGGGTCGGCATCGGGGGTGATGATGGTCGCGAAGTGCAGCACGGTATCGGTGACACCCGTCGGCCTGCGCCGATCGAGCTGCTTCAGATAACCGATCAGCGCCTGCATATCGGCGTCGTTCAGCGCGTACTGCGGCATCAGGCTGCTGAGCGGCTTGCCTTCGGAGTCGATGCCTTCGCGAATCGCGCGCGCGACCGTCGCCTCGGTGTACGGTTCACGTTCGGCGCGCATCCCGGGAACGTACGGCAAGTCGCGATCCTCCGGAGTTTGCGTGCGCGGCTCGACGAGGTAGCGCCAGCTGATTGGCGGAATGCTGCTGTTGCCCTCCCGCGAGCCGAGGCCACTGCGTCGATGACAGTTCACACAGGCCGCGGCTGCGCCTTGCAGGTGCACGCCCCCGTCGTGCATCGCTTCGAGCGCTTCGCCCGAACCCAGTACGCCCTGCTGATAGAGCGCCTGCCCGGCGCTCGCCGTCGCGACCGGTGGGGCGGCAGGCGCGCAACGCGCCTCGTGCACAGGCACGATCAGCGCGGCGACCAACGCGCATGGAGCCAACCATCGCGTCGCCCGCGACGGTGCCCGTGTGCGGCCTCTCGGCCCGCTTGCCGTGCGCTTCATGATCAGGGCGACGGATGTCCCGCGCCGGGCAGCGCCGGCGAGGCATCGACGTCGATCGAAACCGATTTGCGGTGCATCTGCGGCGGTGCGGGTCTCGTGAAGATGCCATCGTCCAGCGCCGGATTGAGCGACACCTTGTCGATGGTGAGCTTGTCCTTTTTGTCGGACGCCGGTGCCCCACTCTCGATCTCGAGCGGTATCTGCAGCCCCTCGACGCTCCTGAAGTCGCTGTAGTTCACGTCCACGACGACCGTCTGCCCACGCGGCGTGCGCACCTGGCGGTCGACCTGCACGTCGAGAAACGTTTGAGCGTCGATCCACACATGGCGGATCACACCGGAAGGCAGCTTTGCGGCAAGGCGATACGCATCGCGCCCGCCCACCTGATCCTTGCCCTCGAGCGTAACGGTGACGCCCTTCGCTTCATGGTCGATCAGGAGCCCGTCGATCACCTGCTCGTCGCGCGCGGACGTCGCCTCGTCCATCGAGTACGGCCGCGGCGTCGCGCTGCCCATGCCGTTCGGGCCCAGTTTCCAGCCTTGTCTACCGTCGAATACGCGCACGGACTTCTGGTTGTACACAGTGACCTCGAAGCGTGTCTTGTTCGGGCGTTTCATGGCGAGGACAAACGGCAGGTCCGGCGCGGGCGCATTGGCGCTATCCACGTGGCCGGACCAGATCATGGTCTGGACTTTGCGCCATGCGTCGAGGCCGCCTCTCGCGTCGACGTTCTTCTGGACGATCTCATCGGCACTCAGATCGTGCGCGGGGATCTGCTCTCCCGCGAACACGACCGCGGCGACACTGCCGGCGAGCACCCATACTGCGACTGGTTTCATGGCCGTCAACCTCATGGGGGCACCCAGCGGCTAATGGCTTGCGCTCTGGCGCGGGCCCGGGTGCGCCCCCGCATTTGCGCCTGGGTTCGCACTCGCCGCCGGACGCGGGCTCGGCGCCGGGTTCGCGCTGACGACCGGTGCGGGGTGCGTGACTTTCGCCACCGTGACCTGCGGCTTGGCAAACGCGGTGTCGTCCACCTGCGGGTTCAGCGCAACCTTATCGATGATCAGCTTGTGCGTGCCTCTTGCGCCGACGACAACCGTTTCGAGCGTATGCGGCATGACGAGGCCGCCCTCCTTGCGATAGTCGCGATAGAAGATCGCAACGTTGTGCATCTTGCCGTCGAGCTTGCGCGCATCGCCGTCGACCTTCAGTTCGAGAAAGCTGGCCGCATCGATCCATACGCGGCGCGACGTGCCGTCTTTCATCGTCAACTTGAGCACATACGCGCGGTGGCCCTCGACCATTTCCATGCCGAGCACGTCGATGCGCGTGCCTTTCGCCGCATAGTCCATGAGCGGCCCATCCAGTTCGGCCCACGACGCGGCCGCCTTGGCTTCCGCGGGCGTGTAGGGCTCCACTTCATTGCGGCCGAGGAACGGCCTGACCTTCCACCCTTGCGCGCCGTCGTAGACCTGGAATGCCGTCTGGTCGTTGAAGCGGACCTCGATACGGCTCTTGCGCGGGCGCTTGAGCGTCATCGTGAAAGGAAGTTTGGTGTTCTTCGTGCCGCCCGCCTCGAGCTGCCCCGACATCGTCATCGTGTTGACCGCGTGCCACGCCTGCAGGCCGCCGCGCGCGGCGACGTTGCGCTCGACGATCTGCGCGGCACTCATGTGCGCCGCGCCCGCAGTCTGGGCGCTCGCCGCAGAAGACCCCGCGAGCGCGAGGGGAGCACTTGCCGCGAGCGTCACCACCGACGCGGTCCGGATCGCCAGCGAAAGAAAGCGGTTCATGAGTCATCTCCTCTTCGTCTGCGCGTGAAAGGCGCTTGTGCATTCATTCGACTATCAGCCCGTCGATGTGGAACGACCCCACGAATACGTCGACGCGCTCCCCGGCCTTGATCAGACCGCCCTTGTTCGAGAACACCATCCAGTACTCCTGACCGGTTTCCAGCGGACCGCTCTGGCGCAGCGCCCCGACCTTGTCCATCACCGGGATTTCGAGCAATGCATGGCTCGTGCGCCCGAACATCACGGCTGTCGCGGTCTTTTCGCCGAGCGGCCGCGCGGCCACGGGGTCCGTCACACGATAGCTGAAGCGGATCAGGTTGCCCGACGCCGTGCGGCGCACGCTCAGGTGGTCGATGCCCTGCATCAGTTCGTAATAGCCCCGCGCGCGCTGCGGCAGGCTCGCCGGCGAGTACGGCGACTGCTTCGCCGCCGCGCTCGCACCGGCCTCGCCGACCGCCGGCTGAAGCGAGGCGGCGACGAGACAGATACTGCCGGCCAGCAGCACGACCCGCGGCGTCCGGCGCAGACGCTGGCTCATGGCAACGCTCCCAGTGTCTTCAGACCCGCCGGCGTCGTGACTGCGGGCGGCGTGCCTACCGGCAGCGCAGGCTGGCCCTGATTGCCTTGTGCGCCTCCGATGCCGGGCAGCCCTCCGCTGTTCGCGGCGTTTGGCAGGATCCCCTGCAACAATCCGAGCAGCGTCACCGGATCGTTGACGCCAAGCGCGAGCGGATACGGCTGCGAGGCGAATACGCCGGGCCTCACGAACTCGACTGCGCCGATGTCGTAGCCACCCAGCTGCGGCCGCGGCGTGCCGAAGATGTCACGATTCGGCGCACCCGCTGCCGTGGCATGGTTGACCGCCGGCGAGGTCCCGGGGATCGTGTAGTTGCCAAGCAGCGTGTTGCGTTGCGCGCCCGTGCGCGCCTCGTTGAACAGCGACAGCGGACCGTACGACATGTTGATCCAGTTGTTGCCCTCGTCCGGCGTCGCCGAAGGCAGCAGGCTGAACAACGGATTCGGCAGCACCGTGTCCGCAATGCCCGGGGGCACCGTGATGCCGATGCCACCCGCCTCCGGCGGCACGCGCGCACCATTGCAGTACTGATGCACGACGTCCGGATTCGATCCGCTGTTGTTTGCGTTCGGATAGTCGCCGGCGTCGGTCAGGATCGAGTACTGCGGGTTCATCGTCAGACCGGACCCATGGTTGGCGGCGCCGGTGTCGCCGAACGCGCCGATGTCCCAGTAGACCGCCTTCGGATCGCAATAGCCCGTGGCGTGCCCGGCCTGATTCAGCGACGGATTGAGCGTGACCACGTTCTGCAGCCCCGCAATGCCCGGATCCAGTCCTCCCACCGTGATGTAGAACGTGCGGTTCTGCCAGAACAGGTCGTTCGTGAGCACCGGGTTCGAGAACGTCGTGCAGTCCGGGTGGCCCGCCGGGCATTTCACGTTCGGCCTCGTGAATGCCGCCACCAGGTTCTGCGTGTGGCGCGCGGTCTCGAGGCCGGCCGGCTCGTACTGCGACGTCGTGGTCGGCTGGCACGTCGTTTCCGAACCCGAGGTCGTGCAGTTCGGCGGCCCGACGTTGGCCTGTGACGCAGCGGACGTGTTGAACAGCACGCCGGCCGTCGCCGTCGAGTCGTTGGAGACGACCGTGTTGTTGATGAAGCTCACCGCCACGGCATCCTGCAGCGACACGCCGCCGCCCGCCCAGCCCGCCACGTTGTTCGCGATGATGTTGTTCGTCACCTTCACGCGATACCACCTGGAGCTGTCGTTCGGACTACGTTGCACGTCGGTGCCGTTGACGTTCTGCAGCCGCAGGCCGCCGCCCTTGCCGCTTTCCGCCGTGTTGCCGACGATCAGGTTGCCGTCGATCGTGATGTCCGGGCCCGCGCCGTCCGAGAGCTGCGGCGCGCAGTCGACGTCGGTGGCCGAGTTCTCGCAGAAGGTGCCGTCGGGCGGCACACCCTGAACGATCAGCCCGCCGCCGTACGTCGGCAGCGTCGGGTTGTTGCTCTGATTGAACAGGATCCAGTTGTGCGACAGGTCGCCGTTGTAGCTGAAGCCGAAGTGCGCGACGCCGCCGCCGTCACCGCTGCTGATGTTGCCGCATACCCAGTTGTAGTTGAACTTGTAGTAGTCGGCGCCCGAGCAGAACGTCACTCCTCCTGCCGAAGACGGCGTGGTCGAGTTGATTTCGTCGCCGTACGAAGCGTTCGACGTGACCTGGTTGTTGTGCACGTTCACGTGGACGTTGTACTGGAACGGCAACTGGGTCACGTTATTCGCCGCGATGCTGCCGTCGGGCACCTCGACCTGGCCGACGATGATGCCGCCCGTGAGCGTTCCCGCGTTGGAGAAGACGCGGTTGTTCGATACCTCCGTGTAGTGATTCCAGCCATGCAGGTAGATACCGCCGCCGCCTTGCGAGCTGTTCGTGAACGACATGCCGTCGATGCGCGACGGGTTGCACAGGAAGTTGCTCTGATAGGTATTGCAGTCCGCGGCGCTGTTGGTGAGCGGCGTGCAGATGCCGTTCGCGACGCAGTTCTGGTCCTGGGTCAGCACCCCGCCCACCAGCACGTCCTTCACGCCCTTGCCGAGCACGGTAATGGCCGCGCCTTCGTACGCGCCCATCAGCGTCGGCTCGATCAGCGTCTCCGCGAGGTTGCCGTTGAGGTTGAAATCCCAGCCGGAAGTCGGCTCGAACGGAATCCCGTCGATCTTGCGCTGCATCGAGGCGAGGCAACTGTACGCGCCGGTCGGATCGTACGGATTGCTTGCCGAGATCAGGCCGCCGTTCAGCGCATCGCCGAACAGGCACCCTATCTGCCTGCGCCACGGGTCGAGCTTGCCCGACGGATGCGGATTGGCGTCGACCGTCACGGACGTCGCCCCCACGCCCTGCAGCCGCACCGGCTTCCACATGAGCAGCATCTCCTTGTAAGTCCCGGGACCGACGACGATCATGTCGCCGGCGGCGGCATGGTCGATTGCGGTCTGGATTGCATTGCCCGCCGTGTTCTCGCCCCCCACGTAGGTGGGCGCCTTGCCGCCGATCGTCACGGTGACCGCATCGATCGAGCGCTTGCCGCTGGCTGCGGTGACGACGAGCTGGCCGCACTGGGTCGGCGTCGTCACGCCGCGCTGCTGCATCGTGCAGGCCGCATCGGGACCGAGCAGAGGCGGCACGACCACGGTGATCTTCGCGTCGCTCCACGACGTCACTGGCGCCGGGATTCCCGCGATCGTCACGACGCCCCGTTGCTGGCCGAAACCGTAGTTGCGCGTGATGAACTTCTGGTTGAACGGCGCGGCAGTGGCAGCTGGACCTGTGTACGCATGGTTCGGCACCTGCTGCCTGCCGACCGACGTGATCGTCAGTGTCTTCAAGGGTCCACTGACCCACGGGCCCGCGCCGCCGTTGCTGCCCGCGGACGTATTGCCGGCAATCGCGTCGCCCGTCACGGAGGCAATGCCCGGCGTGCCGTCCGGATAGGCGCAGTCCACCTGGTTATACCCGTCCGCGAAGGCCTGGACGGGCACCACCGGCGTATCCATGTACTGGGTCTGTCCGGGCATGAACGGAATCTCGTAGCAGAACTGGCTATATGCCGGGTTATAGAGCGGGTCCTTGATGGTCTGGCCGGAATGCGCCGGGTCGGGCTTGTACGGATCGTTCATGCAGGCGACCATCATCGTCGGCGCGTAGCCCGTCGGGTTCGGCGGGTTGACTTGCCAGGTCGAGTAGGTCAGCCCGTTGAAGATGCCCCACTGGTCGGAATAGGTGCGCGAGATTTCGTTGCCCGCGAAGTCCTTGAACGACACCGGCACGTTTGGCACTGCGAACTTCTCGCCGAACTGCGGCGAATACGGATCGAACTCCGACGAGAAATCGTCCAGCATGAAGCCGGTGTAGTGTGCGGCGACGTGCGTCGAGCTGAAGATCCAGAACTTCGCCAGCACCGCGCTTTGGTCGGTGAGCTCCACCTCCTTGCGGTCGCACAGATTCCGCGAAGCCCCCGCGAACGGCGAGACTTCCTGCGAACCCGGGAACAGACTGATGTAGTCCGGCACGATCCGCAGTTCGCCGACACACGGCCAGAAGCGTTCGACGGAGCCGGTGTCGCCTTCGGCATGCGGGGTGGAGCCGAGATTCGAGGTCGGATTCTGCGGGTTGTTCCGGTTGTAAGTGGAGTTCATCGCCGCCTGGTCGGGCAGGATGAAGATGTCGCCGATGCCGCCGAACTGCTGCGTAACCGGTGCGATGTAGTTGTCGCCGATCAGGATGTTCTTGTCCTCCTCCTTCACCAGTTCGTAGCCCGGCGGCACGATGATCTCGACCACATACTTGCCGGGCGGCAGCATCTGCGTGCCGTCCTTCGTGGGATTGGCGCTGCAGATCGTGCAGTTGGTGCCGGTGGGCAGGCCGCTATGCGGATCGCGGCCCGTCACGCTCGGGAACTGGTACATGCCGTCGAACGGCGCCGGCTGCACCTGGTTGAACACGTGCATGCCGTCATAGCACTTGAACTGCGAGTTGTTCGGCAGCGCACGCTGCTGCGGGTCGAGCCAGTTCGGCGTGTTCCGCAGCGTGTAGAAGTACGGATCGCTGGTGCTCTGGCCCGGACAGTTCATGTTCGGCACGCCGTCCGAACGGAACCCCTGGGCCCAGTCGTCCCAACTCGCGGTCTTCGTCGTGTCGACGAGCTTCAGGCTCGTGGAGCCGTCCGCCGCAACGCCTTCCTGATACAGGTTCACCGTGACGTTCGGCACGTTGGGCGTCCACTTCGTGTGAATCAGCAACGTGGGATCGTCGAACGGGCGCGTGGAGGCATAGACGACTTCGCCGTGGATCCCGCCGTTCTCATTCGCCGCGTAGGGCGTCTTGCCGAACTCGACGAACGAGCTCTGGCCCGAGAAGCCCTGCCAGCCCATCGTGGTCACCCACGGCGGATCGACCCGACCGGTCGAGGGATTCGAGCCCGAGCGGTCGTTGCAGTCCGCGTCGTTGCAGTACACCGCGCCCGGCACCCGCAGGTTCGTGGGCAGATGGACCGATTCCAGCGTGTTCGCGAAGTTCGCGGCAATGGTCGACTTGCCGCCGCCCGGCGTGCCGTCCGGCGGACCGCCCGCGTCATAGACGACGTGCACGCCGCTCTGCTTGAAGCGCGTCAGGTCGGTATCGACGACGTACCAGTTGAACAACGGGAACTCTTCGTTGAACGACGCATAGCCGCTCCCGTCCGTGACGTTGAAATCCGAATAGCTGCCGTCGCGGAAGCGAATGTTGGTCGACAATAGCGCGAGACCTGGCTTGCTCGGGTCCCCCACGCCGTTGCCGTTCGTGTCGAGGAAGGTCCGCGTATAGAGATTCGTTTGCCACTGAAGCACCGCGATATCTCCCGCGTCCGTCACCGTACCGCCGCCGAGCGTCACGGCCGATGCGAGCCCGTCGACGATCTGGTCGTTCCACTGGTCGAACACCGTGATTCGGGTTATGCCGGCAGGCAGGCCCGTGAAGCTGAACGTGCCGTCCGCGTTGCACTTGGTGAACGCGTAGTCTTCACCGTCCGGATCGCCCACGCTCACGTAGCATTGCGTGAAGCTCAACGGCTTGCGCGACTGGCTGCCATAGAGGTGCTCGTCGGGCGGACGGCTGTAGTGCAGGTTCGTCACCCGGCCCTTGAGCCCGTTGTTGCAGCTCGAGGTGGCGCACAGCAAAGGCAGCCGCGCGTTGATGATCTTCGGATTCGCAAAGCCGATCGACACGTGGAAGCCCGCCGGACCGAATTCCTGGAAGTACGCCGGGCCGCCGATCTTGATGAACGAGTCGTGGGCCTTCTCGCCGTCCAGCGTGTTCGTCTGCAGCCATTCCTCGCCTCGCGCGATGCGGTCAGCAGCGGGCGTCGCGATGATGCCGTACCGGCCCGGCATCAGGTTCGCGATGATGGCCTGACCAACGAGCGGCGACAGCGTCTTGCCATCCGACTCGTATTTCGGGCAGGTCGGGATCATGCCGACGAGGCCATCGGTCGATGTCGAAATCGGGCACGCGTTGAGCCCGCTGACCGGATCGATCGTGCCTTGCAGCGAGTTGGACAGCGGCATGTTGAACATGTCGTAGGTCATCTGTCCGGTCGGCTGGCCGCTGCCGCCCGCGTCGTCCCACAGCTTGATCTCAAAGCCGCCGAGGCCCGGTTCGCGCGCCGAGCCGAAGGTGTCGGTGCCGCCGCTCACGTCCACTTCGCCGTTCAGCGGTGCGTCGTCCTCGAACACGAACACGGAAACCTTCGCAGTCGGGAATGGCGATTCCTCCAGCAACACATTGACCGAAGTCTGCCCGGCCGCGATCGGCGCGCCGCCCATGCCGTTGCCGCATTTGCCCGTGCCCGGCGCGAAGTTCGCGACGCCCGGACAGTCTTTGGAAATGTCGAACTGCCGCTGCGCGCCCGAGGGGTTGGTCGGGTCGACCGGCTGCGGAACGCCGCCGCCGTTCGTGAACGAGTTGTACGCGTTGCCCGGCAGGATCGAAATGTAATAGCGCTTCTTCGGATCGAGCGCCACCTGCGACGGATCCACCGGCACCTGCTGCGCCGCCGTGGTCCGGCACACGCCGTTGCCGACGTCGCACACCGCCGGCAGGTGGGTCTGGCTGACCGGGTCGTAGACCGTCTGCCCCGCTTCGCACGCGGCGACGCCGACACAGCCTGCCGCCACCACCGGCATGTAACTCGTATGGAAGTTCGCACCGAGACTCGGCACAGGCAGCGGCGGACACGTCGCCGGACGCGTGGGCGAGTTCACCTGGCACGCCGGATCGATCTGGAACGTGCGGTCTTCCTCGATGATCCAGCGGTAGTCGCTGATCTTCACCGGCGTCTTGCCCGGCTGCGTGCTGGGCGCATCGAGTACGTTGACGACGAGTCCGCTGCCGCCCTTGAACGTCACCGTCACGCTCGCCGTGTTGCTCGCCGTATTTTGCGCATTCACCGCCTTGTACTGGAACGTCACACTCGCGGACGCCGCGCTGCCCATTGGCGCCGTTGCCGGGCTCGCCGTGAAGGAGCCGTCCGGATTCAGCGTGACAGAGCCGCCCGAAGGGGTGCCGACCAGCGTCGCGGTGAGCTGCAGGCCATTCGGATCGCTGGCGTACGTGAGCACACCGGGCTCGGAGATCTGCAGCCGCGAGGCGACGTTGCTCGTATAAGCGGCATTACCGGCCGTGGGCGGTCCGGACTGACACCCGTTGCCCGTCGTGCACGCAGTGAGCGTCACCGTCGCCGCGGCGTTCGGGTTGCCGTTCGCCTGGTACACGAAGCTGTCGGCCGTCGTGCCTTGACTCGGGGTGTAGACGAACGTGCCGTCCGGGTTCAGCGTGAGCGAGCCGCCAGTCGGTGGCGTCTTCACCTGCACGCCGTAGACGTTGGCGTCCTTCGCCGCCACGCCTCTAGCCGGGTCGGACACGGTCAGCGTCTTGCCGGGTACGAAGAAATACGTGGAACCGGTGACCGAAGCATTCGCCACGGCGGCCGCGGACGCCGCGGTGGAGTTGTTCACGCTGATGTAACCCTGCATGCCGCCGTCACGCGCGTTGTTCGTCGACAGGCTCAGTTCGCGATCGAACACCGGCAGCGCGGAAGCGGCTGCGGCCGGCATGTTGACCAGCGCGTCATAGGTCTTCCCGGCCGCCATGAACACTTCCGACTGGATCCGCGGATTGCCGGGCAGCACGTTGCCGTCCTCGGCGATCAATGCGAAGCCGGAGCCCGGCGTGGTGCCCGTTTGCGCGCCGACCACGGCCGGCACGTGCATGCGCAGACCCGCGTTGACGAAGCGAAGCATCACCGGCCCGGTGGTCGCGGCGCTCGTCGCGGCGAACGTCGAAGCGCCCGGATTGGTGCGGTCGAACGAGACGCCGTTGATCAGGTAGTAGCGCGGATCGTAGTTCACCGTGGGCGGATAGCAGGTGCCGAACGAGGTCGACTTCGAATCGCCGCAGCCGCCCGGCTGCCCGGACCAGGACAGGGTTTCGCTGAAGCCCGGGGTCGCGACCGCGGAGGCGACCGCGGTGTTCTGCACCGGATCGATTTCGCTCAGCACGAGCGGCACGTCGGTGTCGTAGCTGATGCCCGGATACGCCTGTGCAGGCGTCGTACCGTTGGCCGCCGTTCTCACCACCAGCACGCCATAGAGCCCCATCGGCCCCTGGATCGATGGGTGCGTGCCCGACTCGATCAGATAGGTGCCGGGGTTCAGGTTGCTCCACGTGAGCGCAGTGGTGCTGCCGTGCGCTACTTCGGTCGCGAACGACTGCACGCGGGCCGCTTGCGTCGGCGGCGTGAACGTCGCCCCGCCGGGCGCGGCGGCGGCGGTCGGCCACGTGGTCGCGGTCTGGGTGGGGTGCGTCGGGCTCGGCATGCTCGTCGCCGTCGTGCCCAGACCGCCTCCCAGTTGCCCGACGATCACGAGCGAGGTCGGCACGGAGCCGGGCAGGCTGTTGTTGAGATTGATCGTGAGCGGCCCAGGCGGCACCGTGATGACGACGGGCGACCAGTTCGCTCCTGCCCCGGGGTTCGCCGCCGTACACGTGGCAGGCGCAGCGGCCGCCGTGCAGCTGTAACCCCACATCGGCACGGCCTGCCCGTCGGGCATCACGGCCGTGGTGGCCTTCGCAGTGAGATTGACGGATGCCTGGGCGAATGCCATCCCGCTCGCGCCCAGCAAAACGGAAGCGGCAATCGACGCCTTAAGCATACCTAACAGATTTGCCTTGAGTGTGGTGGATCTCATCGCCGTTCTCCCCGCCTCTAGTTCGATTCGTCGATCAGGAATGCTTGCGGATCAACGAGCATCATCATCATCATTCCGCCAGGGAAGATGTTGTTCGTGGTGATCTCACGTTCATTGTGCGAGTGCCACATGAATGCAAAGCCGGCTTCCGTTTGCGGTGGATTCACCGACGTGCCGCTTGGCGGCGTCGTGCCCGTGGGCGAGGTCGCGCGCATGGTCGCATCGGGGCCGAGATAGGGGCTGCCGCCGTACCAGAAGCCGTTGGTCAGCACGTGCGAGTCGGGCAGCGTCACCGGGCCGCCGCTTCCCACCTTGCCGAACGGATGGGTTTCGAGCGCCTTGTTGTGGTCCGCGCACCACTCGTAATAGTTCGGTGCCGTCGGATCCTGCGTGTAGTAGCCGTTTGCATCCGGGATACAGACGCTGCCGTCGCCGGGATAGTGCCCATAGACGTCCCAGTTGAGCCCCTTGCCCGTCCAGTAGAAGATCCCGTCCATCGCAAGGCCCGGTGTCGTCGTGGTCGTGAACAGCAGCGGGCCGGCGACCTTGGTCGCGTCCGACCTGGCGAGCAGCATGTTGCCGTCGCGCGCGAGCACGCGCACGTGATTGCCGTGCTCATGGAACGGGTGCTGCCAGCGCCCCGTGCCGATGATCCGCAGCAGCACCATTTCGCCGGGGTGCATGTGCGGGTTGCCGTTGTATGGCTGATTCGGATATTGCGCCGCGTAGTTCGGGTCCATGTCGTCCGGCATCGAGCGTCCGTTGACCATGAAGTACGCTGGATGGTACGGCTCCGTCTCGACCGTCATACAGCCGGTCGGACTCGTGCAAGCGTTGCTGGCCTGTTGCTCCGCCTGTGCATGAATGCGCGGATCCATTTCGGAAAACTGAAACAGATACTCGCGGTCGTAGCACGCTGCGCTGTGGTTGTAGGCCGCCGCGGCATTGCGGAAGTCGGGCTGGCCGTCCAGCAGCTTGCGCGTCCCCTGGATCGGGTTGCAGCCGGTCGGCACGGCGAGCGTACCGGGCGACGACGTCGGCAACACGATGACCGCGCCATACATGCCCATTTCGATCTGCAGATCGCCCTGCGTGCCGCTGTAGTACGCGTGCGTGCCCGGCGTAGCGGCGATGAAGCTGTAGGTGACCGTGACGGTGTGGGACGCCTCTCGCGTGAGCAGGCCCTGCACGCCCGTCGGCGTGCCGGAGCAGAGCCTCGTCGTCGGGTCGATCGTCCCCATGCATACGTCAAACCCGGGAAAGAGAATCGACGTGTTGCCCGCCGCCGCCGGCAGATTGTTGGTGAGCGTCACCGTGACGATGTCGCCCTGGTTGACGATCAGCGTCGGGCCGGGAATCTGCATGGTCGGGCAATTCGCACCGGCAATGTTGGGCGGCGAAAATCCGGCCGGCGCCGTATTGCAGCCGTAGCCCCATGAATAGACGCTATTGCCGTCCGGCTGGGTGATGCGACTCGCCTCGGCGCGCAGATCGAAATGCGTGCCCGTGATGCCAGGCGCGGCCGCATGCACCTGCATGCACAAGAGCGCCGCGAGCGCCGCCACGCCGAACCGTGCAAGCCGTCCGAGGCGCGCGAGGGTCGCGATCGCTATGCGGTAAGTGATGTGTCCCACGGCTCTTCTCCTAAGTGCAGGACTTCCTGGCCGGGTCCATGGCAGGGCAGCCATGGACCGTCTTTATCGCGTGCATGATGCGTCTCATAGCGTGCAGACCTTCGTCTTCGGATCCACCGACCTGCAGATGTGCACCTCGGTCATCAGTCCACCGAAGTTTTCCTGGTCGTTCGCCAGATGGTCCAGATTCGGCGTGTACAGGTAGAAGACCTGCCCTGACTGATACTTCGTCGTGTCGGTGGCGTCGAGGATCAGGTCGAGCGACTCCCCGCCGCCGAGCGTGATCGAGTTCGTGTAGTAGGTCATGTCGTTGCCGGCCATGTCGCGCAGCAGCCGCGCATTGAGCGCGACCACGTGCATCGGAATGCCGAGCGAGGCGAGCGTCTGATATTCGGTGACGTCGAGGTCCGAGATGCGCAGCAGCACCTTGCCGCCGACGGGGATATTGATCAGCGACGGCAGCGGTTGCGAGAAGCGCGGCACGCCGTCCGACGCGGGCGTCGAAAGCGCATTCGGATTGACGGTGTCCGGATAGCTGCGGCCATTCAGCATGAAGAACTTGTCTTTCATGTCGGTGAAGGGCTCCGGATTGAACGTCATGCCGACGAAGTGGAAGTTCGGATCGAAGCCATGGATCTGCACCGGATACTCGACGTCATAGGCGGTCGAGCCATCGCCGTCGTTGTATGCGTAGAGCGTGGGCGTCCCGCTCAAATTGTTCACGTGCAGCACGCCGTTCTGTGGCGGCAGCGGCGTCGTGCAGAGAATGTCGGTGCCGCACCGCGTGCGCAGATCCTGCTGCTGCAAAACCAGCGACTGATACAGCGACTTGCCCGCGGGCACGCGGTTCTGACGCGGACGCACGAAGATCTGGCCGACCATGCCCATCTGCAGGTGCTCCGGGGGCGTGATGTGGCAGTGCCAGAAGTAGGTGCCCGCATCCGGCGCGAGATAGTAGTACGTGAAGCTCGCGCCGATGTTGATCGCGACCGACGCGTCCGGCACGCCGTCGTAGAACGAGGAGGCATTCGGATAGCCGTGAAAGTGCACCGTGTGCTTCTCGAACAGGTCGGGGCGCATGATCATGCCGACGTTCGTGAGCGTGAGGAAGAACTCGTCATCCTCGTCGATCGCCATCATCGGCGCGGGCTCGTTGCCGTTCATCACGCCGATGTCCATGATCGGCCGCGGGTCGACATGGCCCGTGAGCTGGCCAGGCGGCGTCGATTCCGGATCGGGCGTGAGACCGACCGCGCCGTTGTAGGTCGGATCCGTTCTCGGATCGCCGACGGTGTTGAACACCGAGGCGAACTGCGTGCCGGGCAATCCGGCCTTGATGTCGGCAAGACCGGACAACGGCCCGAACGCGAACAGATAGGTCTGCACGCCGTTGGCCATCGTCGCATAGCCGTCGCCACCCGAGATCTGCTGGCACTTGATGGCGCCGTTGACGACACCGGTCGATGCCGAGGTCTGGCCCGTGAAGGACGGTCCCGTGTACGGCGGTTCGCCGGCGCCCGCGGGCAGCGCCGACGGATGAGACGGCGTGGTCGGCGGGCATTGAACCGTGAACGATTGGGAAAATGAGGGGATCGCAAACATCATGCATAGCAGGGCTGCCACGCTATTGCGACACATGCGGATGCTGAACATATGACCTCCGTCCTTGGGGTCAAGCAGCGCGTCAGGCGCTGAACGTCACGCTCGACTGCAGTTGCGGGCTGATGCATTCGTCACACTGACCCGTATGTGGATTCTGGATATCGGCAGCGGAGCCTGCGATGGGTCACCTCCCTACACTTGCAGTAGGGCAAACCCATCGCGTTGCGCGGCCGTGGTCCTGACGGGCGATGGAGTGTGTCCTGGCCAACACAAGCGGCGCGTCATGCCTCGATTCCGGTCTGCAAGGGGAACGCTCGCGCAGCGTCATGGCTTTCATTTTCATTTCGAATCGACGTGATTCTTCGAATCAATCTGAGGATTGAAATGTCGTTCTTATGTGCCCTGTGGCATATAGCGGCGAACTTTCCGATGGGTACAATCCCCCCTATTCACATCACGCGCAAACCCGAATACCGCGGACGCTTGTCGATCACGCGGTCAGACGGACGGCACTCACCTCCTGGTCTCATGCCGGCGAGGGACCTGGCGGCGTGGGGGGGAACATGGATTTTCTGGAAAAGAGAGCGGCGGTGAATCTCGTCGAACGCAACGATCACGCTCTTGAACTCGTCGAGCTGGCAAGCGCGAAGCGGACGTACTACCCCACCACGTCGATGTGGTTGAAGCTGGAACAGCTTCAGGTGGCGCAGCAACTCGTCGAGCCGCTGGATCAGGACCGGCAGCCGGTTCTGTCCACGTCGCTCCACGGCGCGGCGCATCTCGACGGCCAGGAGCTTGCGATCATTGGCTTTCCGCAGCTGGCGACGCGCGTGCTTCAGGTAAGCTTCGAAGCCCGCGACGTCAGCACGGCCGACCGGCTTGGCCTGCGCGCACTGGAAGACGAACTGGGCAACTCGATGTCCGATGTGGCGCTCGGCACCGCCCGGCTGGGCTTCAATGCCGCCGATGACGAGACCGGAGAGCCCGATCAGTGGTGGCTCGCGTGCCACATTCCCCCTGCCTGCCTGCAGGTGCTGGCGAAGGCGATCTCGGACGGCCAGCTTGGCGCGGTAGAGCTGGGTCTGGCCATGCGGCACCTCTATACGTCCGAAGATCCCGCGGCCGAGCCGTCACGCCAGCCCCGGCTCTTTCTGCGGCCCGATGAAGGCGACGACACGGTCGAATGGCCGAACATAGCCACTGGCTATGTCACCCATCTGCGCATCGACTTTGCGACGGCTTCATTGCGCGGCTCGGCGGCGAGCAGCGACCCGGCGGGGGCGGCGAAGGTCGTCGCGGAAGCCGTGAGCTCGCTGGGACCGACGCTCCTCAACCTCAGACTGACGGTAAGGTGGATCGGCATCCTCATTGCCGTGCTGCTCTTCCTTGAAGTTCTCGAGCGGCTGCAGATCTGAACCGGCATCTGCCTCGCGATCGCATAAGCAAGCAAAGCCAGACGCATTTCGGGCGCAACGGCGCGGCTATAACGCGCCGCCCCGCCCCAGCCTTTCCCCGCGGGAAAGCACGCTTCACCCTTCCTCAATTTTCGCGCTCGCGAAAATCTCCCACACTGGCCATCACGCCTTCTCCGTACCGTTCGTACGGATTTGCGCCCCGACCGCGGCTCGTGACGCGGCATCGAAAATACCGGAGACAGCATGAACAGCCATCCCCTCGACCTGGGCGGCAGCGCGCCGGGCGAAGCGCCACACCGCCCGCTCGCCGCGGAAGCCCCATTGCCAAGCCCCCAGGGCGTCACGCTCAGCAGCTTCATGGACGACATGCCCGTGGGCGCGCTGCACCGCTTCGTGGTGTGGGTGATCGGCATTGGCCTCTTCTTCGACATGTACGAGATCTTCCTCGTCAGTTCGATCGGCGCCGCGCTGCAGAACGAATACGGACTCGATGCGCACAGCCTCGCGTTCAAGCTCTTGCTGGCCTCGGCCTTCGTCGGCATGTTCTTCGGCTCGCTCTTCCTCGGCAGTCTCGCCGACCGCGTCGGCCGCCGGCGCGCCTTCCTGTTCACGCTCGTGTGGTACAGCGCGTTCTCGCTGCTCGCAGCGTTCTCCGTGGACGCCACCATGCTCGTGGTCTGCCGCTTTCTGACCGGCGTGGGCGTCGGCGCGATCTATCCCGTGGCCGATAGCTTCCTTTCGGAGATCCTGCCGAAGGAGAAACGCGGCCGGATGGCCGCGTGGGCCTATACCACCTCGTACGTCGCGGTGCCGCTGGTCGGTTTCCTCGCGGTTTGGCTCAATCCGATCCATCCTGCCGGCATTGCGGGATGGCGCATCATCCTCGCCATCGGCAGCCTTGGCGCCCTGTTCGTGCTGGCCGTGCAGCATCGCCTGCCGGAAAGCCCGCGCTGGCTGCTGGCGCAAGGCCGCGCCGACGAGGCCTATGCGATGCTGGGCCGCTTCGCGCAAAGCGCCGGCGCGCCGATGCCGAAGCGCTTTGCCGAGCCGAAAACGCGCCAGCGTCCGCTGAGCCTCGCCGAACGCATTGCCCTGCTGCGGCGCGCGCCCTATGACAAGCGCTATGTCATGCTCGTCGTGTTTCACCTGTTCCAGGCCTTCGGCTACTACGGCTTCGGTACGCTTGCGGGCGTCGTCGTGAAGAGCCGCGGCATCGACGTGACGGGCAGCACGCTGTTCGTTGCCCTCTCGTTCCTCGGCTACCCGATCGGCTCGCTGCTCTCCGTGCCGCTGCTCAACTGGATCGAGCGCCGCACGCTCGTGATCGCCTCGCTGATCTCCATCGGTATTTTTGGCCTTGGTTTCGCGTACTCGGGGCAGGCCGCGCTGATCGTTTGCTTCGGCGTACTGACGACATGCGCATCGAATGTGTTCAGCAACGCTTACCACGTGTACCAGGCCGAGATTTTCCCCGCCAGCGTGCGCTCGACAGCGATCGGCAGCACCTATTCGCTCTCGCGCATCATGAGCAGCGCCCTGCCCTTCATCCTGTTGCCGGTGCTCACGCAGCACGGCCCGATTGCGATGTTCGGGGTGATCTCCGCCGCGCTCGCCATCGTTGCCGTGACCTTGCGTGCGTTCGGGCCCCTCACCACGCGGCGCAGCCAGGATGAGATCAATCCCGTCTGAGCGTCCGATACCTCAAGCGTCCCAGCGTCATCGGGGCGGCTGCCGCGTCTTGCGGGGCCGCCCCGCTTTTCATTGCTCTGCGCGCGCCGACATGTAGTCGAACAGGCTCACGATGTCCGAGCTTGGCGCGCTATCCGCCTTCATGCCGATCCAGAGCGTGCGCGTCGCCCACGTGTCCGCCAGCTTCACCTTGACGACGCCGGCTTTGCCGCGCTCGTCGCTCACCGCGTCGCGCGGCAGCACGCCGATGCCCAGTCCTGCTTCGATCATGCGAAACACGCCGTCGAAGTTCGAGGCCTGGATGCGCAGCTTCAGCGATCGCTCGACGGCGAATGCCGCGTCCGTCATGCGCGCGAGCAGCGAGCTGCCATCGCTCAGGCCCACGTAGTCTTCGTCGAGCGTATCGGCGAAGCGGATCACCTCGAGTTGCGCAAAGTGATGACTGCGCGGCACGAGCAACACGAGTTCGTCGCGGCGATAGAGGCGCCGCTCGATGCCGGGTGCGGGCACGTTGTCGGCGAACACGCCGAGGTCGGCCTTGCCTGCGCCGAGCGCTTCAACGATTTCGTGGCTCAGCCGCTCTTCGAGACTGACCTTGATGCCTGGATGCTCATTCAGGAAGCAGGCGAGATCGACGGGCAGAAACTGCACGATCGCCGACGTATTCGCCCACATGCGCACGTGCCCGCGCACGCCGGCGGCGTAGTCGCTCATTTCGGTGGCCATGCGATTGACCTGATCGACCACGCGCGTGGCGTGCTCCAGCAGCGCATGGCCCGCGGGCGTCAGATCCACGCCGCGCGCGCGACGGATGAACAAGGCGCAGTCGGTCACGCTTTCGAGTTCGGCAATGCGCTTGCTGACGGCCGAAAGCGTGAGCTGCCCGTGCTCGGCGGCCTTGGTGAGGCTGCCATGTTCCGCGACGAGCAGAAAGACCCGCAGCGACTGCAGATCGAAGTGAAGTGGATTGACCATGATGAATGGGGCAAAGCCGGCGCGAGAGACGATTGTCCTGCATCGCGGGCTCGGGAGGAAGTGCAGATGTGCGAATGGAGAGGCGGACGTGCTGCGATGCACGTCCGCGTGCCGGCCATGCGGGCCGGCGTGCTCGCCGCCCAACCGGCGCCCCCCGGCTCGACGGCAAAAACTGGCGAGAGGGATCAACCGGCCTGGATCGGCTCGGAAATCTCGATGAGGTTCAGATCGGGGTCACGCACATAAACGGAGCGAATCTTCTGCGTCGCACCCGTGCGCTCGACCGGACCTTCGACGATCGGCCAGTTCTTCCCGGCGAGATGCGCGATCACCACATCGAGCGGCACCGCGGCGATGAAGCACAGATCGAGCGCGCCCGGCACCGGCACATGCGCCTTGGGCTCGAATTCCGCGCCACGCACATGCAGATTGATCTTCTGGTTGCCGAAGCGAAACGCGAGCCGCCCCGCACCGAAGGTCTCCAGTTGCATCTGCAAGACTTCCGTATAGAAGTGCTTCGTTGCCTCAGGGTCCACGCAGGTCAGCACCAGGTGGTCGAGGTGGTCGATCAACGCCATGCTTCGCTCCTTGTCATGAGTACGCGCGTTGTGGGGGCATGCCTTGCGCCTGCTCAGGCACCGGATGCAGGTCGAGGCGGCGGCCGGCCTTCAGAATCTGGCTGGGCACGTCATGACCGATCAGGCCGGGCAACAGCGCGGCGGCGTCGAGCACGGCGGCGAGATCGACGCCGGTGTCGTAGCCGTCGAGTTCGAGCATGTGCACGAGTTCTTCGGTGCACACATTGCCGCTCGCACCCGGCGCGTACGGACAGCCGCCAAGACCGCCAAGCGAAGCGTCGAAGCGCACGATGCCCGCATCGAGCGCCGCAAGCGTGTTGGCGAGCGCCATGCCGCGCGTGTTGTGAAAGTGCAGCGTCAGTTCGAGTGTGCCGAACGCCTGCGCAGCGCTTTCGCACAACGTCCGTATCTGCGCGGGATGCGCCATGCCGGTGGTATCGCAAAGCGTCACGCCCTGCACGCCCAGTTCGGCAAAACGCTGCATCCAGCCGAGCACGTCCTGCACGGCCACGTCGCCTTGCATCGGGCAGCCCATTGCTGTGGAGAGCGAAACATTGATCGCGACGCCCGTGCCGCGCACGGTGTCGATCACGTCGCGCAACTGCGCGAACGACTGCTCGCGCGTCATGCGCAGGTTGGTGCGATTGTGAGTCTCGCTCACCGACATCACGAGATTCACTTCATTGACGTTGCACGACAGCGCGCGCTCCGCGCCGCGCACGTTCGGCACGAGCACCGTATAGACGACGCCCGGCACGCGCTCGATGCCGTGCATCACCGCCTCGGCGTCGCGCAGTGCGGGAATCGCCTTGGGCGACGTGAACGAGGTCACTTCGATCTTCGCGTAGCCGCAGGCGCTCAGGCGGTCGATCAGCGCGATCTTGTCGTCAGTGTCGATGAAGGCGGCTTCGTTCTGGAAACCGTCGCGCGTCGCGACTTCGTTCAGATACAGCACCTTGCCCTTGAAGTTGTCCTTATTTCCGGTTGTCATCTTGCCGCTCTCCGTTCAGATCACACCGCGCGCGCGCCATGTTTCGCGCGTAGCGGCGTCTACGCCTATCGATTCCAGCACCGTTTCGGTATGCTCGCCGAGCGTCGGCGCGCTACGCTCGATCGTGCCGGGTGTGCCGCACAGTTTGGGCACCACGCCCGGCACTTGCACCGCCGTGCCGTCGGGCAAGGTATCGTCCACGATCATCTCGCGGGCGTGGTAATGCGGATCGGCCGCGATGTCCGCGATGTCGTAGATGCGGCCCGCTGGAATACGCGCCTCGTTGAGCGCCGCGAGCACCTGGTCGAGCGTGTGCCGCGCGGTCCATTCGCCGATGGCGGCGTCGATGCGCTCGACCTGCGCGACGCGTCCGTCGTTCTGCGCGAGCGCCGGATCGTTGCCCAGGTCCGGGCGGCCGATGCGTTCCATCAGGCGGCGATAGATGCTGTCGCCATTACCTGCGATCAGCGCGTACTTGCCGTCGCTGCAGCGGTAGGCGTTGCTCGGCGCGATGCCGGGCAGGCTGCTGCCTGCCGGCTGGCGCACGGCCCCGAACACCGAATACTCGGGCAGCAGGCTTTCCATCATGTTGAAGACCGACTCGTAGAGCGCGACGTCGACGACCTGGCCCCGTCCGCCCTGCTGCTCGCGATGCCGCAGCGCCAGCAGGACGCCGATGACGCCATGCAGCGCAGAGAGCGAATCGCCGATCGAGATGCCGACGCGCACCGGTGTGCGCTCAGGCTCGCCGCTCAGGTGACGCAGGCCGCCCATCGCTTCGGCGACCACGCCGAAACCGGGCCGGTCGCGATACGGGCCGGTCTGCCCGTAGCCCGACACGCGCAGCATGATGAGGCCGGGATTGATCGCGCTGAGTTCGTCCCAGCCGAGGCCCCAGCCTTCGAGCGTGCCGGGGCGGAAGTTTTCGATCAGGACGTCGGTTTCCGCTACGAGACGGCGAATCACGTCCTGCCCTTCGGGCGTGCGCAGATCGAGCGTGATGGATTCCTTGTTGCGCGACTGGGCGGCCCACCAGACCGACGTCCCGTCGTGCAGCAGGCGCCACTTGCGCAACGGATCGCCCACGCCGGGCGGCTCCACCTTGATGACGCTCGCGCCGAACTCGGCGAGCATGCGGCCAGCAAACGGACCCGCGATGAGCTGTCCGAGCTCCAGAACGCGGATGCCTTCGAGTGGTCGTGGCATGGCTGTGTCTCCTGTCGACCAGAGTCAGGGCAAAGCTGTCGATGAGCGTTAGCGCTTTAGCGCTTACTCTGATCCCATGCAAAGCTCCTGACTCTGGTCCCATGAAAGGGGTTATTTCGGACTGTCTGCGACTGACTATGGGAGACATGATGAACCGGCCCGCACCCTTTGATAATCGATGCTTGCTCAATCTGGCTTGAGCAAATGGAAAGGCAGCGAAGGCCTGTGGCGCGGCGTCGCTGCGCATTTCCTCACCGGAAACCCAGTTGGCGGATCGAGCGAGCCAGCGGGGCACCGGGTGCGCGACAATGGACGTACTGCCCCCTCTTTCGCTCAGGCCAGACATCATGCACGTCGTTTTTCTCGATCGCGCGACGCTCGCGCCCCAGACGCGGCTGCGTCCGCTGCCGTTCGACCACACCCTGGAAACCTTCGAGCGCACCGCGCCCGAAGAGGTCGCCGCCCGCATTCGCCACGCCGATATCGTCATCACGAACAAGGCGCGCATCAGCGCCGAAGCGCTGGCTGGCGCGACCCGCCTGCGCATGGTCGCCGTCGCCGCCACGGGTACAGACAACGTCGATCTGGCCGCCTGCGCGACGCGCGGCATCGTCGTGAGCAACGTGCGCGACTACGCCGGCAACAGCGTGCCGGAACATACGTTCGCATTGATATTTGCGCTGCGCCGCAGCCTGGCCGCGTATCGCGACGCCGTGCGCGCAGGGCGCTGGCTCGAATCGGGGCAGTTCTGCTTCTTTGATCATCCGATCCGCAATCTCGCGGGTTCGACGCTCGGCGTCATCGGGGACGGCGCACTGGGACAGGCCGTCGCGCAAATGGGACGCGCGCTCGGCCTGCGCGTGCTGTTCGCCGCGCGCAAGACGCGCAACGACGCGCAAGCGGGCTACGTGCCGCTCGAAGCGCTGCTAGAAGAAAGCGACATCATTACGCTGCATTGTCCGCTCACCGTGGAAACGCGGGATCTGATCGACGCCACGGCATTCGCGCGCATGAAGCGGCGGCCCTTGCTGATCAATACGGCGCGTGGGGGACTCGTGAACGAAGCGGCGTTGGTGGACGCCCTGCAAAGCGGAGCGATTTCAGGCTCGGGATTCGATGTCGTGACGCAGGAACCGTTGCCTGCCGATCACCCGTTTCAGGCCATCGTCTCGCATCCGGCGTTCATCCTCACACCCCACGTTGCGTGGGCGAGCGATGAAGCCATGCAGGCGCTTGCGGATCAACTCGTGGAAAACATCGCGGCGTTTTGCGAAGGCACGCCGCGCAATCGGGTCAGTGCGCGTTGAGCGCGAGGCGCGGCAACCGCAGCGCGGGGTTGCCTGCGCCTGAAACATCAGGCCATTTCCGGCTGCCTGGCGTGCCACCATTCGTCGACGGCCTGCTTCGCCGTTTGCTCGACCACGCTCAGCGCCATCAGCACATCGATCTTCAGCTTGGGAATGGCAAGCTCCACGGAAGGCAGCTTCGCCGTTTCCACCTGTGCGTCGACACCTTCCATGACCGCGCGGCACAGCCATTGCGTGTCCGTCGCGTCTGCTTTCGCATCGACAGTGACTCGAAAGCCACGATATTCGACTGCCATATACTCTCCCGAAACCTGACAAAACGTAATGCTCGCCCCGCCGGACGGCGGTGAGGGGGCGACTATATCACCACTTTCGTGACGCTTCAGCGAGGCCCGCACGAAGTCGCGAAGAAGTCGTGCAAAAACACCGCGCCCGCATTCACGCCCTGTTTAAGGAGCGATTCTGCGGGCGCAAGAACAATCGGGCCAGTTCGGACTTCCGAATTTCAGCTCGCGAGCGTGGTGCGCATCGAAGCCTTCCGCATCGTCCGCCAGCCGACGATCGCGAGCGAAACGCCCGAGATCACGGCGGCAAGCGAGACGTAATACGCGGGAGCGAGCGTATCGCCCGTCACGTGAATCAGCACTTCGGCAATCGTCGGCGCGAAGCCGCCGAAGAGCGTCACGCCAAGGCTATACGCGATGGAAAGCCCCGCAGAGCGCACGCGCACGGGAAAGATCTCCGACATCAGCGCTGGCATCGGGCCCGAATAGGCGGCCTTGAAGATGCCCGCCGCGCCCTGGAGCACGAGCAGCCAGCCGAGCGTGGGGTGTCGCTGCAGCAGCGCGAACATGGGATACGTGAGCGCCGCGAGCAGGATCGACGTGGTCAGCATGATGCGGATGCGGCCGATGCGGTCCGAGAGCGCGCCCATCACCGGCGAAAGCGCGAACTGCAGGCCGCCGTTGAGCACGACCACGCCGAACGAGGTTGCCGCCGCCATGTGGAGCTGCTTCACCGCGTACATCGGCATGTAGAGCTGGAGGATGTACACGCCGACGGTGGACTGGGCAACGATACCCACCGCGAGCACCAGGTTCACCCACTGGCGCCCGAGCCCCGGCTCACTCGTTGCGCGCGCATCCTGTTCGCTGTGCGCTTGCTGGTTCGCGACGAATTCGGGCGTCTCGTCCAGATGCGAGCGAATGTACCAGCCCACGGGCCCGAGCACGAGCCCGAAGAAGAACGGCACGCGCCAGCCCCACGCCTGCAACTGCTCGGGCGGCAGCCACCATGCGAGCACGCCGCCGAACGACGCTGCGAGAATCGCGGCCGCGCCCTGGCTCGCGAACTGCCAGCTCGCATAGTAGCCGCGCTTCGAGGGGCTGTGCTCGACCATGAACGCCGTCGCGCTGCCGAATTCACCGCCTACGGCAAAGCCCTGCACGAGGCGCGCGAGCAGGATCAGGAGCGGCGCGGCGATGCCGATCGACGCATACGGAGGCATGACGGCCATGGCGAGCGTGCCCGCCATCATGAGCGCAATGGCGAGCGTGAGCGCTGCCTTGCGTCCCTTGCGGTCGCCGTAGACGCCCAGCACGATCGCGCCGAGCGGCCGCATGAGGAAAGAGATGCCGAAGGTGCCGACCGCCAGCAGCGTGGACAGCCATTCGTCGTGCACGGGAAAGAACTGCTTCGCGATGATCGGCGCGAAGTAGCCGTACACGAGAAAGTCGAACCACTCCAGCGCATTGCCGATCGACGAGGAGAACACGATGCGGCGCACCATGCCGCGGCTGAGCGGCGCACCCGTTACCGATGAACCGGTCTCCATGTCAGTTCCTCCGTTTTTATTTGGTCTACTCATTGATCGTCGTGAACCGCGAGCGAGGTATTCCCGCTCGCGTCAAATACTGCTTGCCGGTTTGCCGCCTAGAAACCCGCTGCGAGCCCGTCGCGGCGCGTGTCGCTCGCGGCCACATAGCCGCGCTCGGGATCGTTGCGATCGAGCTTCCAGATGAACTGGCCCGAGCCGAAGTCCATGTACGGATCGTCGATGCCCTTGATCTCGTGGCCGAGCCCTTGCAGCGCGCGCGCCGTCTGCGGGTTGAAGGTCGATTCGATGTCGAGCGTGAAGTCGCGGTTGACCTTCCAGCGCGGCGCATCGCACGCGGCCTGCGGCTGCTGGCCGTAGTCGAGCATGCGCACGACCGACTGCAAATGCCCTTGCGGCTGCATGTCGCCGCCCATTACGCCGAAGCTCATCACCGCTTCCTGGCGGCCGTCCACCTGCTGCGTGAGGAACGCCGGAATGATGGTGTGAAACGGGCGCTTGCCGCCTGCCACGACGTTGGGCGATGCCGGGTCCATCGAAAAGCCGCAGCCGCGGTTCTGCAGCGCGATGCCCGTGCCCGGTACGACCACGCCCGAACCGAAGCCCATGTAGTTCGACTGGATGAAGCTGACCATCATGCCGCGCTCGTCCACGGCGGAGAGATAGATCGTGCCGCCCGAACGCGGCATGCCGAAATCGAAATGCGTGGCGCGCTTCGGGTCGATCAGCTTCGCGCGCGCTTTCAGATAGGCGTCGTCGAGCATCTGCTCGGGCGTGACTTCCATCGAACGCGGATCGGCAACGTAGCGATAGACGTCGGCGAACGCGAGCTTCATGGCCTCGATCTGCAGATGCTGCGATTCGAGGCTGTCGAGCGCGAGCGAGCCCATGTCGAACTGCTCGAGAATGCCGAGCGCGATCAGCGCGGCGATGCCCTGTCCGTTCGGCGGAATCTCGTGGACCGTGTAGCCGCGATAGTTCTTGCCGATCGGCTCGACCCATTCCGGGCGATAGTTGCGCAGGTCGTCCAGCGTGAGCGCCGCGCCGCCTTCGCGCGCAAACGCGGCGATGCGCTCGGCGAGCTCGCCCTCGTAGTAGTCGCGCGGACCGCGTTCCGCAAGACGCCGCAGCGTGGCGGCGTGGCCGGGGAAGCACACGCGCTCGCTCACTTCGGGCGCGCGGCCGCGCGGCATGAACGTTTCGGCAAAGCCCGGCTGATTGTGCAGCTCGGGAATCGCCGCCTGCCACTTGCGCGTGACGATAGTCGCTACCGCATGGCCGCGCTCCGCGATCTCGATGGCCGGTTCCATCAGGTCCGCGAATGGCAGCTTGCCGAACTTCGCATGCAGCGCTTCCCAGCCCGCGATCACGCCAGGCACGGTCACCGTGTCCCAGCCGCGTTTGGGCTGCTTCGCGAGACCGTTTTCCTCGCCGTATTTGCGGCGGAAATAGTCGACGCTCCACGCCGCCGGCGCGTTGCCCGACGCGTTCAGGCCGTGCAGCTTCGCGCCATCCCACACGAGCGCAAAGCAATCGCTGCCCAGGCCGTTCGATACCGGCTCGACCACCGTGATGGCGGCCGCGGCGGCGATGGCGGCGTCGACGGCATTTCCGCCTTTCCAGAGCATGCGCAGCCCGGCCTGCGCGGCAAGCGGATGCGATGTCGAAACGATATTGCGGGCGAACACCGGCAGGCGCGGCGTCGGATAGGGGTTTTGCCAGTTGAAGCGCGTCATGGAAGTCCGGATTCCGGTAATGAACGAAAGCAGCGGCACGCGCACGGCCGCACTCAATTGCGGGGCGCACGGCTCACGCCGATCTGTCGATTATCTTGAAGGATCAAGCGAAAAAATATTAATATTTTATTGTCGACACTTAAGTTTTATTTACATGCTAACCCTACGCATGCTCCGCACCTTGCAGGCCGTCGCACGCAGCGGGTCGTTCGCCACGGCGGCAGAAAAATCGGCGCTCACCCAGGCGGCCGTGAGCCTGCAAATGCGCGGGCTCGAAGAGGCTCTCGGCCGGCAGATCTTCGACCGCCGCGCGCGCCAGGTCGCGCTCACGCGCGAAGGCCGCGAGATCTGCGCGAAGGTCGATCACATTCTCGCGCTGATCGACGAGTTGCCCGCCAGCGCGGGCGACACGATGCGCGGCTCGATCATCATCGGCGCGGTGGTGTCGGTGATCGGCGCGCTTTCGCTGGCCGTCGCGCATCTGAAAACGGGCCACCCGGAACTCGAAGTGCGCCTCACCTCGGCGCGCTCGAACGAACTGGCGCGCATGGTGGAAGACGGCGACGTGGACCTCGCCGTCGTAGTTGGCAGTGCAGATGGTTCGCTTCACGAGTCGCTCGCCTGGACGCCGCTCTACGAAGAGCCCCTCATGCTCGTGACGAGCTGCGCGACGCCCGGCGACGATGCGCGACGCATCCTGCGCGAGCGCAGCTTTCTGCGCTTCGACCGGCGCGTGCCGACGGGCGTCGTGATCGACCGCGCCCTGCGCGAGCTAGGCATCGAACCGCTCGAATACCTGGAGCTGAACTCGATCGAAACGATCGTCTCGCTGGTGCGCAACGACGTGGGCGTGAGTGTGCTGCCCGTCCTGCAAGGCGGCAAATGGCAGAGCGATCCGAATCTGCGACTCGTGCCGCTGCCTGGGCGGCCACTCATCCGCACGGTGGGGATGATTCACCGGAAAGCACACAAGCAGACGTTGCTCACACAAACGATTGCAGACATGCTGCGTCGGTGACAGAACGCGCAACTGCGACCATCTGTCATGCGAATTCCTCAATGGCCTATGAATAGGCGCATTGCGGCCGCACGGCCAGGTCGCTAGAGCCTCTCTCGGGTTGACCTGCCTCAACTGGAAAGTAAAATGAAAGCTCAGAAGACAAGAGCGGACGAGGCCACCCGCCTCTGATCGCTCGACAGGCCCCGCTCTCGGCTTTACCCGAGCACGAGAATTAATTAGCAACCCAAACTTATTTTCCGGAGAGAAACTCATGAAAATCAGAACTCGCACCGTTGCCGTCGTCGCCATCGTGGCCAGCGCCCTGTTTGCGGGCCAGGTGTTTGCACAGACCCCCGCACCGGCAAGCCAAGAAGGCCAGCCCGCCACCACGGTGACGCATAACGACCCGATCGTTCAGAAGCGCATGGAAGTTCGCGAGGCCAACCGGCAACAGCGCGCCCGCACGGCGGAAGCTCGCCAGACCTTCAAGCAGGAAGCACGTGACGCCCGGGCCGAGCGCAACCAGTCGGCGCAAGACTCCCGCGCCCGCGCGCAAGCGGCGCTCGACGCGCACTAAGCTCGCAACACCCACGCGTTCGCTCCTGGGCTGTACGCCCGTCGTGGTGCCCGCCACGCCAATCGCGTAAGCTAACGTCGTTGCACGCTCACTCGCGAAGCCCCGCGCTTCGCGCCTCGAAGCGGGATCGACACGGAAAAGCGGACGCTCCATGCAAAGATCGCTCATCGCGCTGACTGCAAACGGGTTGCGAAAACTGCGCGCCATGGCGTTGCCGCTGTGCGCAATCGCGCTCGCCACAGGTCTTGCCGCGTGTCAGCAGTTACCTCCTATCGGCGAGCGCACGCAAACGACTGCGCTCACGTCAGCCGAAGCGCGATCGACTCAACTTGGCAAAGCCGTAGCGGCCGAACTCGCCACCCATCCCGACTTCACCGGCATCGACCCGCTCGCGAACCCGCTGGACGCCTTCGCCTCGCGCGTGGCGCTCGTGCGCAATGCCCAGCGTACGCTGGACGTCCAGTACTACATCTGGCGCAACGATCTCACGGGTACGCTGCTGCTCGAAGAACTGCGCGAAGCCGCCGACCGCGGCGTGCGCGTGCGCCTGCTGCTCGACGACAACGGCATTCCGTCCTCCCTCGACCCCACGCTCGCGGCGCTCAATGGGCATCCCAACATCGAGGTTCGGCTGTTCAACCCGTTCGTCACGCGCAAACCCAAAGCCATCGGCTTTATCACCGACTTCTCGCGGCTGAACCGGCGCATGCACAACAAGTCGCTCACGGCTGACGGCGTGGCGACCATCCTTGGCGGCCGCAATATCGGCGACGAATATTTTGGCGCGACCGACGGCGTCGTATTCGCCGACCTCGACGTGCTCGCCATCGGCCCCGCCGCCACCGATGTCGCGAACGACTTCGACCGCTACTGGGCCAGCGCTTCGTCATTCCCCGCGTCCCAAATCCTGCCCTACGTGGCGCCCGATGCACTCGCTACACTCGATCGCGAAGCGCTTGCCGCGCGCACCGATCCGGCCGCGGCGGAATACATCGAATCATTGCGCAAGACCACCGACGTGCGCCGTCTGCTGGACGGCACGCTGCCGCTCGAATGGGCGAAGACGCAGCTGGTCAGCGACGATCCGGCCAAAGCGCTGGGCACGGCGCCCAAGGAGACGCTCATCCTCAGCCAGCTCCACGAGATCGTCGGCGATCCGCACCGCGAACTCGATCTGGTTTCGCCGTACTTCGTGCCGGGCGAGGTGGGCACGCAATACTTCACCCAGCTCGCCGCCCAGGGCGTGACCGTGCGAGTACT
The DNA here is from genome assembly GCF_056155635.1 of Paraburkholderia sp. BR10141. Taxonomy (NCBI): domain Bacteria; kingdom Pseudomonadati; phylum Pseudomonadota; class Betaproteobacteria; order Burkholderiales; family Burkholderiaceae; genus Paraburkholderia; species Paraburkholderia sp. BR10141. The sequence goes on from NZ_JBMIQH010000021.1 coordinate 152,379, forward strand.
GACGAACTCGCTCGAAGCCACCGATGTGTCCGCCGTCCATTCCGGCTACGCGCGGCGCCGCGTGGCGCTGCTCAAAGGCGGCGTGGAGCTGTTCGAACTGCGGCGCGCGGCGGGCACGAGCAAGGGTTCAGACAAAGCCGCGGGCAAAGGCGCAGGCAGTGGCCCGTTCGGCAGCACGGGCTCGAGCCTGCACGCCAAGACCTTCGCTGTGGATGCAGAGCGTGTCTTCGTCGGCTCGGTGAATTTCGACCCGCGTTCGGCCAACCTCAACACCGAACTCGGGCTCGTGATCGACAGCCCCGTGCTCGCCACCCAGATCGAAAAAGCGTTCTGGACGCGCGTGCCGCAGCTCGCGTATCAGGCGCACCTCGACGAGAACGGCAAGCTCTACTGGACGCGCCTTTCCGATGACACGGTCATCCGCTACGACACCGAGCCGAACACCACATGGAACCAGCGCCTGAGCGTCTGGTTCTTCTCCACCCTGCCTATCGAGTGGCTTTTGTAAGCCACGCATCGACAGGGTAATCCCCAATTTCTCCTAAGTTGTCTATACAACATCATGCGGACATTCCCATCGTCCGCGGCTCGCGGACGCCCTGCACTCACCCCAATGTTCGGAGCCGTCCGTGGCCATGCCTGAATCCGTCGCCAACCTCGAAACCGATGGCCGCAAGATCCTGGAAACGCGTTCGATCGACTACATCCCCGATTCTGAGCGCCACGGCAGCCTGTTCAGCCAGTTCACGCTCTGGCTTTCCGCGAACCTGCAGGTCACCGCGATCATTACCGGCGCGCTCGCCGTCGTGCTTGGCGGAGACGTCTTCTGGTCGCTCATCGCGCTATTGGCTGGCCAACTCATAGGCGGCACGGTCATGGCGCTGCACGGCGCGCAAGGCCCGCAGCTCGGCCTGCCGCAGATGATCTCCAGCCGCGTGCAGTTCGGCGTCTACGGCGCGGCCATTCCAATCGTGCTCGTCTGCATCATGTACGTCGGCTTTTCCGCGAGCGGCACGGTGCTTGCCGGCCAGGCCACGGCGCAACTGCTCGACGTTTCCGATACCGCGGGCATCTGCCTCTTCGCGGCACTCATCGTTGTGCTGACGCTGCTCGGCTATCGCTCGATTCACTTCGTCGGCCGCATTGCCAGCGTGATCGGCGTGCTCGCGTTCGTGTTCATGTTCGCGCAACTCTTTACGCACCACGATATCGGCGCGCTGTTGGCCAATCGCCATTTTTCGATCGCGAGCTTCCTGCTTTCCATGTCGCTATCGGCTTCGTGGCAGATCGCATTCGGCCCCTACGTTGCCGACTATTCGCGCTACCTGCCGCGCTCGACTTCGCCCGTGCGCACGTTCCTCGCCGTCGGGCTCGGCTCGGTGGTCGGCGCGCAGGCAGCGATGGTGTTCGGCGTGTTTGCGGCCGCGCTCGCGGGCCACGCGTTCGCGCACCATGAGGTGGCGTATATCGTGAGCCTCGGCGCGAGCGGCGCGGTCGCCGCGATGCTCTACTTCAGCATTGCGTTCGGCAAGCTCACCGTCACCACGCTCAACGCCTACGGCAGCTTCATGTCGATGGCGACGATCGTGAGCGCGTTTCGCGCGAAGCGTGCAATTTCCACGCGCCACCGCTTCCTCTACATCATCGGCATGGTGGGCATCTCGACGCTCGTCGCGCTTGCGGGGCGCCACTCGTTCCTCAAGGAATTCACGGCGTTCATCCTGTTTCTGCTGGCGTTCTTCACACCGTGGAGCGCGATCAACCTGGTGGACTTCTACTGCTTCACGCGCTCGCGCTACGACGTGCCGGCGCTCTCGAATCCCGATGGCCGCTACGGCCGCTGGAACGCCAAGGCCATTGGCATCTACGTGCTCGGCGTGCTGGTGCAAATGCCGTTCATCTCGACGAGCTTCTATACGGGCCCCTTCGTCGACGCACTCGGCGGCACGGACATCTCGTGGATTCTCGGCCTGATCGTGCCGGGCGTGCTCTACTACGCCGCCATGCGCCTCACGCCGCCGGTCATTCCGGAACGCCTGATCCTGCCGGTCGAGCAGGATTGACCCGTGCGGCGCAGCGCGCCGCTTCGCTGATCCACATAGTTCCCATTCGCGCGGGCCTCACCACCCGCGCGTTCGTTTCATTCCTCCGAAAAATAGTTGTACTGATAATGAAAAAGCACCCCGCTACAGCTGTTCGCCCTTCCGCTCGCGCCACGAGAAACTCACTTTGCGCCACCGCACTCGGCCTCTTCGCGCACAACGCGCTTGCCCAGGACGGCGTGACGCTCTATGGGCTCATCGACGAATTCGCCCAATACGTCAACACCGGCGATGGCTACACGGCCGCGCTCGGTTCGAGCGGTCAATGGGGCAGCCGCTTCGGCCTCAAAGGCAAGGAAGACCTGGGCGGCGGGCAGACGCTGTCGTTCGCCCTCGAAAACGGCTTCAACCCCACGGACGGCACGCTGGCCACCAAGGGCTCGCTGTTCGATCGCCAGGCATGGGTCGGCCTCTCGGGCGGCTGGGGCCAGTTGCGCGTGGGCCGGCAAAATTCGCCGCTCTTCAACGATCAAGGCGGCCAGGACGCTTTTGGCGGCGTGACACAGGCTTCGGCCATGGACAACCTCACGGTGTTCACGTTCCGAACGAGCAACACCGTCTCCTATGTCACGCCGGAGTTCGCGGGCCTTCAGGCCGGCATCTACGTGGGCTTCGGCGACGCAGGCGGCCTGCGCTCCGCGGGCTCGAGTCAACAGTTCGACGTGACCTATGCGCACGGCCCATTCGCCACGTTCGTGGCGGGACAGTGGCTCAAAAACAGCGAGGGTAGCGCAACAGACCGCACGATCATGGCGGGCGCCTCGTACGCGATCGGGCGCGTCACGATCTTCGGCGGCTATTCGGACATGAAATGGCCCGACCTGGCGCTGAACGCCTATACCGTGGGCCTTTCCGCGAAGTATCAGTTCAACGTGAACAATGCCGTGTCGCTCGGCTACGCCACCCTGCACGATCGGACGTCGCAAGGGGACAATGCCGATCAGATCGGTTTGATGTACGAATACGACCTGTCGAAAACCACGAACTTCTACGGCGCACTTTCGTTCTTGCGCAACCGTAACCAGGCAAGTTACACGCTCGCCGGCGCGGCGAATCCGGGCCTGCCGCTCGCCTACCCCGGCGCGGACGCGCGTGGCGTGCAGATCGGCATCGTTCACCGCTTCTAAACGCAACAACGGCTCTCGATCGTCGATCGAGAGCCGTTGTGCCCACGCCCAGCCTGGACGGCCGTCGGGAATGCTCAGGCCGCAGCGGCGTTCATCGCCTCGATTTCCGCAAGCGCGCCGCCCACCATTTCGCGCAGCACCGGCTGGACTTTCTCCGCAAGCGCGGGAACGTAGTCGAACGGCGCCGTTTCGTTCATGTAAACCGACTGGCACATCTCCAGCTGGATCGCATGCACGCCGTCCTGCGGCGCGCCGAAATGGCGCGTGATGTAGCCGCCCTTGAAACGTCCGTTCGCGATCCACGAATAGCCGCTTGCCGCCGCCGCGCGTTCCGCGCGCGCCTGCACCGCCGGGTTCACCGTGCGGCCGTCCTGGGTGCCGATGTTCAGGTCGGGCAGCTTGTCGTCGAACAGACGCGGCAGAACGCTCGCGATCGAATGCGCTTCCCACAGCAGCACATTCGCATGCGCCACGCGCAGGCGCTCGAGTTCGGCGGCGAGCGTGTCGTGATACGGCTGCCAGAATGTCTTCACGCGGCGCTGGCGCTCAGGCGCGTCGGGCACGCAGCCGTCGCGGTAGACCGGCTCGCCGCGAAACGTTTCGGTCGGACACAGCGACGTGGTGGTCTGGCCGGGATAGAGGCTCTCGTCGTTCGGCGGGCGGTTCAGGTCGATCACATAGCGCGAAACGCGCGCGCCGAGCACGGTCGCGCCCAGCTCCTTCGCAAACGCGTAAAGGCGATCGAGATGCCAGTCCGTATCGGCGACGGTCAGCGCCACGTCCGTGTACTCGCCGTGCATCGCGGCCGGAATGTGCGTACCCAGGTGCGGGATCGAAATGATGAGCGGCGCGGTGCCGCGTTCCAGCGAAAAGATATCGGTCATCGAAAGTTGCCTCGTGAATTGGCCCCTGCGTTCAATCATCAGTCAGCAGTCTGGCGAGCGCCGCGCGGTAGTCGGCGTAAAGGCGGGCTTCGTCGCGATGGCGGCGCGCTTCCACGACCTTGACGCCACCGGTATAGACGTCGAGCACGGGCGTTTCGCCATGTTCGCAAAAGACGACCGACGAGAGCCACGTGAGCGGCTTTTGCTCGGCGAGGTTCGGATGTTGAGCGTCGAGCACGATCCAGTCGGCGCGCGCGCCTTCCTTCAATGCGCCAACCTTGCGCCCCGTAGCACTGGCGCCTCCGGCGAGCGCTGCGTCGAACAGGCGGTCCGCAACCTGTGCCTGATGCGTCGAGGCCAACACGTTGCGCTCGCGCCGTGCGAGCCGCTGACCGTATTCGAGCAAGCGAAGCTCCGCGCGCCAGTCCACGCCGATGTGACTGTCCGAGCCCACGCCGAACGCGCCGGCCGCATCGAGATACTCGCGCGTGGGGAAAATGCCGTCGCCAAGATTCGCCTCGGTCGTGAGGCACAGACCCGCAATCGCACCGCTCTGCGCAAGCGCGGCGGTCTCCCTCGCATCGATATGCGTGGCATGGACGAGGCACCAGCGCGAGTTGACGTTGAAGCGGTCGAGCAACCATTGCACCGGCCGCGCGCCTTCGGTCGCCATGCATGCCTCGACTTCGGCCGTTTGTTCGGCGATGTGAATATGCACCGGTGCACCGGGAAGCGCTCGATCCAGGCCTTCCAGCAGCGCGCGCAAGGAGTCGTGCGAGACGGCGCGCAGCGAATGGGGCGCGACGCCGTAGCGCAACGCGCCGTGCTCGGGCTGCCACGCACGCAGCGCTTCGACGATGCCGAGCAACTGTTCCGGCGTGTTGATGAAGCGCCGCTGATCGTCGCGCGGCGCTTGCGCGCCGAAGCCGCTGTATTGATAGAGCACGGGCAGCATCGTCATGCCGATGCCGGTCACGTTCGCTGCGTCCACCACGCGTTGCGCCAGTTCGGCGGGGCTCGCATACCGCTGGCCATCCTTGCCGTGATGCACGTAGTGGAATTCGCAAACAGAGGTGTAGCCCGCCTTCAACATCTCGACATACAGCCAGCGCGCAATCGCGCCGAGATCGTCGGGTGTGATGCGCGCCGCGAAGCGGTACATGAGGTCGCGCCAGCTCCAGAAGCTGTCGGTGAGGTTCGCGCGATATTCGGTGAGGCCCGCCATGGCGCGCTGAAACGCATGCGAATGAAGGTTAGGCATGCCAGGCGTGATCGGGCCCGACGCACGCGCGACGCCTTCAGGCGCTTGCGCCAGATCGGGCGTCACGTTGCGCAGCGTTCCCGCGGCGTCCCATTCGAGCAGCACGTTGCGGCGCCAGCCGTCAGTCAAGTAAGCGTACTCGGCGAAGAGCGCGCGCGAAGTCGGATTCGTTTCGATGGTGTGATTCATGCTGAAAATTGCGCTCAAACGCGACGCTCAAATGCGCGACGCTCAAAGACGGTCTCGCCGCCGCGCACCACGCGCGCGCAGAGCGGACGGCCAATCCAGTAAGCCAGCTCCGCGAGTGACTGCACCGACCAAACGGCAAAGTCTGCGGGACGGCCAGCCGTGAGCGTGCCATGACGCTCTGCGTCGCCAAAAGCCTGCGCGGCGTGCCGCGTCACGCCCTGCAACACCTCGGGCACGGTCATGCGAAACAGCGTGGTCGCCATGTTCATCATGAGCAGCAGCGAAGTGGCGGGCGACGTGCCCGGATTGCTGTCGGTCGAAATGGCGATCGGCACCTCGTAGCGCCGCAGCAAGTCGAGCGGCGGCAGCTGCGTTTCGCGGATGAAGTAGTACGCGCCCGGCAGCAGCACCGCCACCGTGCCCGCCTGCTTCATGGCGGCGACGCCCGCTTCGTCGAGAAACTCGAGATGGTCGGCGGACAACGCGTTGTAACGCGCCGCGAGCGCTGCGCCGCCGCTATTGGAAAGCTGCTCGGCGTGCATCTTGACCGCAAGCTTGCGCAGCGCGGCCGCCTCGAACACGCGCTCGCTCTGCGCGAGCGAAAATCCGATTCGTTCGCAGAACACATCGACAGCGTCCACGAGCCCCTCGTCGGCCAGCGCAGGAAGCATACGTTCGCACACTTCGTCGATATAGTCGTCGGCGCGGCCGGCGAACTCGGGCGGCAACGCATGTGCGCCGAGAAACGTCGTCCGCACCGTGACCGGATAACGCTCGCCAAGCTGACGCGCGACGCGCAGCATCTTGCGCTCGCTCGCCAGATCGAGGCCATAGCCCGATTTGATTTCGACTGCCGTTACGCCTTCGGCGAGCAACGCTTCGAGACGCGTTGCCGACTGCGCGAACAGCGCGGCTTCGTCGGCCGCGCGCGTGGCGCGCACCGTCGAGACGATGCCGCCGCCCTGCCGCGCGATTTCTTCGTAGCTCACGCCCGCAAGGCGCTGCGCGAATTCATCGGCGCGCTGTCCGCCATAGACGAGGTGTGTGTGGCAATCCACGAGGCCTGGCGTGACCCAGGCGCCGCCCAGGTCTTCGCACGGCCAATCGGTGAATGGCGCGGGCAATTCGGCAGCGGCGCCGAGCCACGCGATCTTGCCGTCTTCCACAGCAATCGCCGCGTTCTCGACGACGTGGCCCGGATCGCCATGCGGGCACAGGTTGAGGTTTTGCCAGAGTGTGCGTTTCATCAGGTATGCACAGCATCGCGCGATGCCGTTTCCGTAGTGTCTTGCGGCGGCTCTTGCAGCACATCTAGCGCAACGGCGAGCAAGGCGCCCGCGCCGCGCGTGTCGATGTTCAAGGAGCGTTGCGCATCGAGCGTATCGATGCGCAGCGTGTCACCCGCTTCGAGGCGCACGTGACGTTCGTTATCCACGCGCACATCCTGCCCGCCTTGCGCGCAGTAGAGCAATACCGTTTGCGCATGCATGCTGCGCCGCTCGTTTGCGCGCCACACTTCGAGCGTGCCGCGCGCCGCATCGCGGCGCACCATCAGGTTGAAGTCGCGCGTGGCGCCGTTCACGAGGCGCGCGTCGATCGCGGCTTCTCCCGCGAAATGCGCGACGTCGAGGGGCTGCGTGAGCACATGCGTACGCCCCGCTTCGTCGAGCAGCATGCCCGCGCCGTCGAGCAGCACCAGCGTCCGATCGACGCCCTCGAAGCGCGAGAACGGCCCCGCCTGCGCGACATCGGCCACGCTCACGCGCCACGCGAACGCGTCCAGTGACGCGTCGGCACGCGATGCCACGTGCGCCACCGCGATTTCGCGCGTGACGCCGCCGCCGTTCTTCCACGGCGACGCCACGAGCGCCGCGCCACGCAGCAGCGTGAGCCTGGCAGCCTGCACCGCGCCCCCTATCGCTTTCGCGCCGCTCATCGGCCGAGCATCGGCAGCTTGAGGCCTGCCTCGCGCGCGGTCTGCTGCGCGAGTTCGTAGCCGGCGTCCGCGTGGCGCATCACGCCCGTGGCCGGATCGTTGAGCAGCACGCGGCCCAGAC
>NZ_JBMIQH010000022.1:0-159636 GCF_056155635.1 Paraburkholderia sp. BR10141
ACACACGACCGGCCAGAGGCAGGCGGTATGCGAACAATATCTGCCCAAGCCCGATATTCCGGTATTCCGGCCTCGGTTTTTTTGCGGCATCTGCCATTCTAGACCCCTTTACTGATTGGATAACTGATCGCATCCGCTGCGATGATCTGGCGCCATAGCGAATGCTCCGTCCGCATTGATTCGAGACACTTTGGGTAAGGCAGCGCGGCATAGAGCAGATGATTGCCGGCGCTCGACCTGCCGGCAAATTCGCGTCATCTTCGTTCATTGATGATATTCTGTCCAATATCTATCCCATCTTTCTGAAATACGTTCTGCAGATATCACGATGGAACTCCGGCACATCCGATATTTCATGGCGGTCGCCGAGGAGCGCAACGTCACGCGTGCAGCTGAGAAGTTGGGCATTGGACAGCCGCCCCTTAGTCAGCAGATTCATGCGCTCGAGAACGAACTCGGCGTCCAGCTGTTTCGTCGTACCGGCCATGGAGTGGTTCTCACGGAAGCCGGTGAGGCGTTCGTGACCGATGCGAAGCGCCTCCTGGAAAATGCCCAGCAAGCGATTAAGAACGCGCAAAGCGCTGGACGAGGCGAGGTGGGGCAACTGAATATCGGCTTTACCGGATCCGCCGCGTTCAATCCGGTAGTGGTCAGTCTGATCCGGAAGTTTCGCCAGTCATATCCCTCCGTCTCACTGACACTGGCCGAAGGCAATACGGCACAACTACTTTCATATCTGGACGATGGTCGACTCGACGTTGCGTTTGTGCGCCTTGGGAATCAATCGCCAGCCGGGGTTGCGTTCCACCACATTGCGATTGAGCCAATGAAACTCGTCTTGCCTACTACGCATCCGCTAGCAAAGAAGCGAAAAATCCCGCTCATTGCACTTGCTCACGACCCCTTCGTGCTGCTTCCTCGCGAAGCAAGTCCCACTTTGCATGACGTGATCGTTGGAGCCTGTCGGGACGCTGGCTTTGCCCCCGTTATGGGTCAGCAAGCCCCACAACTTTCGTCGGTCGTCAATCTGGTCGCGGCGGAATTCGGTGTATCGCTGGTACCCGCATCGGTCTGCCAGATCCGAGTCGAAGGTGTTGTCTATGCAGACACTCTCAGCGGAAATATTTCGATCCGACTCGCACTCGCCTCGCGCAAGGACGGCACGACAGCAAAGATCGCGAACTTCCTGGCTATTGCGCGCGAGACCTCCATGGTCGATTCCTACTGAGTGGGTTCCGGTGAGCGTGACGCGATACAGAGGGCAGCGCCTTCCGCGACTTCGAATCCGAGTGCAGTCAGGCTCTGCTTCTGTCTAGGTCGATGCGAATTGACTGAATTGGTCGACTCGACACTTTCATCGGTTGCGGATCTATTTCCTTTTTCGCAAGCATCTGTTGAATGAATTCGTGCGGCCCAACATCGCATTCAAGGCTGACACCAATCTCATGTGCGTAGATTCCGTTCGAGGCGAAAGCCGCACTGACAGCGGCAGTCAAATGAGGGGGCTTCACGGCAAATATTTCCTCCAGCGCTTCGGCGGTGCAGAACCTGCACGGCAAAAGATTATTCTCTCTGCGCCGTTGGCAACGGCTGGCCGTGCCAACGGCGGCTCGGCCGATCAGTTTTGACCGGCTGCATCGTGGCTCAATTCAGTGCTTCTGCGGGGCCGAAGAACTCGTATCTGCTTCTGTCCTCGGGTACGCCTAGTTCCCGCAGTGACTGCTTGATGAAGGCCATGAACGGTTTCGGCCCCAGGAAGTAGGCGTCGAAGTCGTCGTCTGCGGGAAGCCACCGCCGCAACTGCTCCAGGGTTGGCCGGCCGACTCCGTCGGGGACATGCTCGTCTTGGCCACGCGCTCCCTGTGCGCCAGTCTCTTCATAAACGACGTAAGATTGAAGCTTCGGAAAATGGGCGTGCCACGCTCTGAGTACGTCAGCGAAGGCGTGCACCAGCGCATTCCGCGCATAGTGGATGAAAATAACCTCCCGCTTGTTACCGTCTAAAGCTGCTTGCGCCATGGCCAGCGTTGGCGTGATGCCGACGCCTCCGCTGATGAGCACAAGTGGCTTGTCACTATCGCGGAGGGTGAACTCGCCAGCCGGCGGAAAGAGCCGCAGCACGGTTTCCTCGCGAACTTCGTCGTGAAGGAAGTTCGAAGCGACGCCGCCGGGTTCGCGCTTGACGCTGATACGGTAGCTATGTCCGTTGGGTGCAGCCGACAGGGAATAATTGCGGCGGAGGTCCTCGCCGTTGATGTTCAGTCGAAGCCCGATATACTGGCCAGGGGCGAAGTCGAGAAGGGGGCGACCATCGACCGGCTCTAGATAGAACGAGGAAATCTCCTCGCTCTCCTTGACCTTGCGGACTACGCGGAATGCCCGCTCACCGCGCCATCCGCCCGGCGCGCTGGCCAACGCATCATAAGCTTGACGCTCGGCGCCCATTAGCATATCGGCAAGCTGCTGGTAGGCCACACCCCATGCCTCAATGACTGTGTCGGTCGCGACATCTGGACCCAGGACCTCTCGAATGGCGCCCAGCAGGCTGGCGCCTACGATCGGGTAGTGTTCAGGCAGAATTTGCAGCGAAACGTGCTTACTCACAATCCGCGTTGCAAGCGGGCCAAGTGCTTCAAGGCGGTCGATGTTGCGCGCATAGGCGAGTACGGCGTTGGCAAGCGCCCGTTGCTGGGAGCCGCTCGCCTGGTGAGTCTGGTTGAACAGAGGGCGCACTTGCGGATACTCATCGAGCATGCGCTTGTAGAAATATCGTGTAAGTGCTTCGCCGCCCCTTTCTAGCAGTGGGACGGTTGCCTTGATGATGTCTCGCTGACTGTCGGTCAACATGAGAATCTCGCTCGATGCGTGGTTGATAGAGAGACGTCACGTCCAGTAGCGACGCCACGCCGTCGGGTTCATCACTGGTTTGCGCCACTCGACTCGCAGAGCCCAGCTCCACTGCACGGCGGCAGTGAAAGGGCTCTCCCAGGAACAATTCCGCTGCCTTGGGTTGGGCTAAGCGTATTCAAGGCTCGAACGCAAATCAATAAGACGATGGTATCGTCCGCTTCACGTATATGCGCCGGAATATCAGATCACTGAGTTGAGGCAGCACATCAAGGTCAGTTCGGATGAAGAAGCCAAATACGCCCTGATTGCAGAGGCGGCGGAGCCGTTTCTGCAATCCCACTAAGACGAAACAATCACATTACGCTTGCAACGTCGGGGGGAATTCGATTTTGAGCGGTTGTTTCATTGCTTTCCTGGTGAAATGGACCCGGTGTGCGAGGCAGCCAAAATGGCCGGCCGCCGCGTAGGCCGGGGGGCTTTCATTCTGGAGGTCTTTCGAATCAAAACCACCGCAGTCCGCGGAAAATGTGTTTTTCCACGAAGGCAATGATGCAAGTGACCGCATTTTTTACATTGTTAATATGCATTTTTTCCAGGCACGCTATTTGTCCGGGCTGCGTTGCCGTCTACATTTCATCCCACCGGCTACCGTCGGCGTTAACAGAGAACCTCCATGTTCAAATTCATAAAACGTCTGCTCGCGACCGGCTTCGGCCAGGCGAGTTCTGCAAAGGAGCCCGAAATGAAGGCAAAAGTTCTCGTCCTCTACTACTCGACCTATGGCCATACCGAATACCTGGCCAACGCAATCGCCGAAGGCGCACGCGGGGTAGGTGCGCAAGCCACCGTCAAGCGCGTTCCGGAATTGATGCCGCTGGAAGTCGCGCAGAAGGCTGGCGCCAAGCTGGAACAGGCCGCGCCGGTCGCCCGTCCCGAGGAACTCGCAGACTACGATGCAATCATCGTCGGCAGCCCGACACGCTTCGGCCGTGTGTCGGCGCAATTGGCCAATTTCCTTGACCAGACGGGCAGCCTTTGGGCCAACGGCAAGCTGATTGGCAAGGTGGGCGGTGCGTTCGTGTCGACGGCGAGCCAGCACGGCGGGGCAGAGACCACGCTATTCTCGATTCTGACCAGCATGATGCACCATGGCATGATCACGGTCGGCCTGCCTTATTCTTATGGCGGCCTGACTAACATGGCGGAGATCACGGGCGGTGCGCCTTACGGCGCCACCACGCTGGCCGGGGCAGATGGCAAGCGTCAACCGAGCCAGAACGAGCTGGACGGCGCGCGCTTCCAGGGGCGTCATATCGCTGAGATTGCAACCGCACTGCTGCGTGGCCGCGATCAGTAAGCCCCGCTCGGGCGCGGCTGCCTGCCGCGCCCATCACGCCATCAGGAGCATAGAAATGCAAGTATCACAGAATACAAGCGCCATTGATAAGTCGCATCAAGATATCCTGCAGCAACTCCAGGTGTATCTCAACGCTATCTATAACGGCGACGTGAAGGCTTTGGGGTCCACTTTCCATCCCGCGGCGTTACTGTTTGCGGAAGTTCGTGGTGAGATCGTGCAGAAGTCGCTCGACGCCTATCTCCTGGGCGTGGGGTCGCGAAAGAGCCCCGCCTCGCAGAACGAGCCTTATGGCATGTCTATTCTGAGCGTCGAATTAGTTGGAAAAATGGCGTCGGCCAAGGTGCGCGTGAAAATGTCGGGCAACAACTACTACGATTTCCTGTCGATGTTGAAAGTCGATAGCGCATGGCTCATCGTCAACAAGCTATATACGCACATTGAAGAGTAATCAGGTGCCCACGCGGGCTCGTGCGCGTCATGCCGCCTTGACTGGCTCGATGACGCTTGCCATACCGTTGCGCAGGGTGTCGATAAAGCGCACGACAACCGGCGTTCCCGGTGCCGGTTCCGCTCTCAACCCACGTTTACCCCCGAACGGCCGCAGGAGGCACCTGAAACCGTGCGTGCCCTCGCTTCGGCTCAAATGCACCGAGACTTGCATCGAACGGCCGTCGGCCATGCTCGCATGCGCGGCATAAGTGCCGGCAGCGGGTATGCACATGCCCGAGGGCAGCGTCAATTCGCACCCGTACTCATGTGCAGGTCCGCTAGATACCACGCATTCCAGTTCGTGAGGCCGTCCCAGTAATGCGGACGCGCGCGCCACCTGTCCCGTTTGAACCAAGCGCCGCGTTTCTGTCGATGACGAAGGTACGGCCGACGTATCTCCGTGCGGCCTGTCCATCGGGACGGCATGCACTGTGAAGCCGAGCCGCACGCCTAGCGTGCGAAGATAGTCCACAGTGCCAACCCGCCCACGTCCACATACGAAATTCTCACCCACTACAAGCGCGCGCATGCCCAACTGCTCCACGAGCGTTTCGCGCACGAAATCGTCTGCAGACTGTTCCCGCTGTTGCTGATTGAATGGCAAGACCACGCAGCGATCGACGTGACCTGTTGCCGCCAGCAATGCCAGACGCCGGCGCGGGCTCACGAGCATGGGCAGCGCCTTGTGTGGTTGCATCACAAGCCGTGGATGGGGATCGAACGTCACAACGGCGGTGGACAACGCGCATCGCGCCGCCGTTGCGCGCAGGATCTCCAATGTTCGCCGATGTCCACGATGGACGCCGTCGAACACGCCGACAGATACGACACATCCGTGCTCTTGCATGCCGCTTGGCGCAAGATCCGATCGAGCGTTCATTAGTGGCCTCCGAAGTCTGCACAGACCCATCATAGAAGGCCGACGCCGCATGCGCCATGAACGGGAGTGCATGAGCGCGATAACGGCAGGGCATAGATGCGAGCCGCGCTCACGCAGACTTGCAGAACAGGTCGCGCACAACGTTGCGAATCCATTGATTCCCTGTGTCGCGGTGCACGCGATCATGCCAGTACTGGGCGATCTCTATCTTGGGAAATGCCAGCGGGGGCTCGACGAACTGCAGGTCGAGATCCGCGCTCATTAAAAGTGCCAGAGTTCGCGGAACCGTTGCAATCGCATCCGAATGCTTGGAAATGAATGCGGCTGAGGTGAACACCGGCACGCGGCAGATGATGTTCTCGCGCGGAACGTGCTCCTCCAGCATGCGCTCGGCGCACAGATGTTCATGCCCGGTGCCGGCAGCCGATACGAGCGCATGTTTTTCGGCGAAGAAATGCTCCGGCGTTGGCGTCGGGCCGATGCGCGGATGGTCCTTGCGTGTCACGCTGGCGTACGACTCGATCCATAGCGGCAGGCGACGAATGCCGGATGAAAGCGACGGAAATGAGCCGATTGCCAGGTCGATGACGCCGGATTCCAGCCAGAGATCAAGGTGTTGCGCGTCGCACTGGATGATTTGTACGTGGACGCGCGGAGCGTGCTCGCCTAGGTAGTTCAGCAGGGGCGGCAACATCTTCACAACGCCCACATCGAGCAGATAGAGGTTGAATGTGCGCTCCGACGTTGTGGGGTCGAACGCCGCGTGCGATGAGCGCAAGCCGCGGAAGCGCTCAAGGATTGCCTTGACCGGCTCCGCGAGCTCGATGGCCTTCGGCGTTGGCTCCATACGCATGGAAACCCTGATAAACAGCGGATCACCGAAATAGAGCCGTAGGCGCGCGAGCGTCTTGCTGAGCGCGGGCTGCGTTACGTTCAGGACGTGCGCGGCCTTGGTAATGCTGTGCTCGGTCATCAAGACATCAAAGACCTGCAAGTGATAAAGATCGAGTTCGGCTTCATTTCGTTGGGGAATAGTGCTCATGCCGTTGCGTCCATAGATCAATTCATTCGATGGCCCTAATGTAGCGAAACACAAATATGCAGGCCAGCTAGGCAATACAGGAGAAAACCCTTATCAAGGGTGCGACGGCCTGCAGGAACGCCCCTAGGCGCTCGCACGCCGGTCGTGCGAAGCGAGCTTGAACAAGGAGACATTCAATGACTGATGGATCACTATCACCGCTCGTGATGGATGCGCGTGCAAGTAGTGGCGCCTCGCCTGGCCAGGTGCTGTCGGGCGCCACGGATGAACTCGTACCGTCCATTTCCGCCGAGTTGTTCCGCGAGGCGCTCGCGTCCGCCGCCACGGCCGTCACCGTGCTTGCAACCGGCGGGGCCGCTGGCGTTGCGGGGGTGACCTGCTCCGCGGTCTGCTCGGTATGCGATACACCGCCAACCATTCTCTTCTGCGTGAACCGCCGCAGCGCCGCGAACAGTGTCATCAAGGAGAACGCACTCGTTTCGGTGAACTGGTTGAATTCGCAACAGACGGAAGTTTCGCAGATGTTCGCGGGCGTTGGACAGGTTCCCATGCAAAACCGTTTCGACGACGAGCGCTGGCAGACATCGCCACTCGGTGTGCCGTATCGCACGGATTCACTCGTCACGTTTGAGTGTGAGATCGCCTCGGTCACCGAGGTCGGCACGCACACGGTGTTTCTTGCGCGCGTCCTTGGGGCGATGCGCGCCGACAGCGCAGACCCGCTCGTGTACTGCCAGCGCGCGTATGCAACGACCCGCCCCGCTCAATCCTGATCCACCGCAGTTGCTTATTTTAGGAGTGCAACACTCATGATCCGCACCGGAAAGCAATATCTTTCGACCCTGAATGACGGACGTAACGTCTGGGTAGGCAACGAGAAGATCCACAACGTAGCCACGCATCCGAAGACGCGCGACTACGCACAGCGCCATGCGGATTTCTACGATCTCCACCATCGTGAAGATCTGAAGGACGTCATGACGTTCGTGGATGACGATGGTGAGCGCCGCTCGATGCAGTGGTTTAGCCACCGCGACAAGGAGGGCCTGCGCCGCAAACGCAGATATCACGAGACGGTGATGCGTGAGATGGCCGGCGCGTCGTTCCCGCGCACGCCGGATGTGAACAACTATGTGTTGATGACCTATACCGACGACCCGACGCCATGGGAAGAAAAGGCTATCGGTGCCGAAGGCAAGGGGCTGGCGAATAACATCGTCGAATTCGTCAAGCACGCCAAGGAAAATGATCTGAATTGCGCGCCCCAGTTCGTCGATCCGCAGATGGATCGCTCGAGCCCGGACGCGCAAGAGCGCTCACCTGGCCTGCGCGTAGTCAAGAAAGACGAGCACGGCATCGTCGTCGATGGTGTGAAAGCGATCGGCACAGGCGTGGCCTTCGCTGATTGGATTCACATTGGCGTGTTCTACCGCCCTGGCATTCCCGGCGAGCAGGTAATCTTCGCGGTGACGCCGGTGAATACGAAGGGCGTCACGATCGTTTGCCGCGAGAGCGTCGTGAAGGAGGATGAGACCGAGCATCCGCTCGCCTCACAAGGCGACGAACTCGACGGCATGACCGTTTTCGACAACGTCTTCATCCCGTGGAGCCAGGTGTTCCACATCGGCAACCCCGAGCATGCCAAGCTATACCCGCAGCGCGTGTTCGACTGGCTGCACTATCACGCGCTGATTCGCCAGGCGGTACGGGCCGAACTGATGGCTGGCCTTGGCGTGCTGATCACCGAGCACATCGGGACCAACAAGATACCGGCGGTGCAAACGCGTCTGGCCAAGCTTATCGGCTTTCACCAGGCGGTGCTGGCACACATGGTGGCGAGCGAGGAACTCGGCTTTCATACGCCAGGCGGCCACTACAAGCCGAACATTCTGATCTATGACTTCGGTCGGGCGTATTACCTCGAGAACTTCTCGGCAATGATCTACGAACTCGTCGATCTTTGCGGCCGCAGCGCGCTGATCTTCCCCTCCGAAAACCAGTGGAATGATGAAAAGCTGGGTCCGTGGCTCAAGCGCATGAATAACGGCCCGGTGGGCATCCCGTACGATCGTATCAAGATTGGCCGTGTCGTGCGCGATTTGTTCCTGTCGGACTGGGGCAGCCGCCTCTTCATGTTCGAGAATTTCAACGGCACCCCGTTGCAGGCGATTCGTGCACTGACGATGCAACGCGCGGAGTTTTCGGGCTCGGGGCCTTACGGCAAGCTGGCTTCGAAGGTCTGCGGAATCGATCATCGAACGGATTCGAGCACCGAGTACACCACCTCGGCGGCGGACTACGCACTGGCGCAAGATTCGGCGCGCAGTCAGGAACAACTGGCCACGCATAGCGCGCTTACGCTCTAGTCCAGCCGGGTCTGGACGCCGTATGATGTCCAGACCGTTCACTTCACTATTCGTTTTAAGAAGGAGTGCAAATAAAATGTCGAAAGCGGAGATTGCAGACATTATCTTCGAAGGGGCGCGCAGCCAGAACGGCTGGCTCGACAAGCCGGTCAGTGATGCTCAGTTGCGCGATCTTTACGAGCTTCTGAAGTTGGGGCCGACGTCGGTCAATTGCTCGCCGGCACGTTTCGTGTTCCTTCGCACGGACGAGGCACGCGAAAAATTGAAGCCGACGCTGGCGCCGGGCAACGTCGAAAAGACCCTGAGCGCACCCGTCGTCGCGATCGTCGGCTACGACACGCGCTTCTATGAGCACCTGCCGAAACTCTTTCCGCACAATCCTGCGGTCAAGGCGTGGTTCGATGGCGACGGGAAGCAGGAATTCGCGAAGTTGACGGCGTTTCGCAACGGCACGATGCAGGGCGCGTACCTCATTGCCGCCGCGCGCGCTATCGGACTCGACTGCGGTCCGATGTCCGGGTTCGACAACGCAGCGGTGGATTCGCTCTTTTTCGCGGGTACGTCCGTGAAGTCGAACTTCCTTTGCGGTCTTGGGTACGGCGACTCAGCGAAGGTGTTTCCGCGTTTGCCCCGTCTTGCATTCGATGAGGCCTGTTCGCTGGCATAGGCGGTTCGCCGGCGGGCGCGGATGTTGGACCCGCCGGCGCCACATGTTCAAGGCATGCAGCGCCTTAACAGGCGCTGATCGAGTTGGTCGCAATGCATCGCAATTCCGAAGGAAAAGGAGAGCCATGTTGCGTTCCAGGCGCCGTAGAGGCGGTGTTGCACCGAGAAGCCGCCTGCTTGTTGCAGGTGCATTTGTTCAGGTCGCGCTGCTAGCCAAAGGTGCATGGGCCACCGAAAACGGCGGCACGCAGTACGCGGTAGGGGTGAATACGATCCTCGCTGGGCTGCAACCGCCGCCAGGCAACTATGGCTATTTGTATGTGACCGGCTACGAGTCGACTTCGCTGAAGGATAACGCAGGCAATGATGTCAGAAGCGTTTCGAACTTTTCGTTTCACGCGCAGGGCGTCGCGATACGGCTCGCGCATGTGTGGGACGTGCATGTGCTTGGGGCGACGATCGAGTCGCGCACGAACATTCCGTTCGCCAACATCGATGCGCACTACGACGTGATGACGCCGCATGGCGAAGTGAGCAAGAGGGGGGAGGCGACTGGCTTCGCAGATCTTTCGGTGGCTCCCGCGTTGTTCGGTTGGCATTTCGGCAACATCCATCAGGTGGTCGGAGTGGAGTTTTTTGTGCCGACGGGAAGCTATGACAAGAATCGCCTGGTGAATCCCGGTCGGCATTACTACTCAATCGAGCCGACGTGGGCCGTGACGTGGTTTCCGATTCCAGACGTCGAAGTGAGTACACGTGCGTTGTACCTGTTCAATATGACGAACAACGCAACCAACTATCGCTCGGGTCAGGAGCTGATTTTTGACTACAACCTGGGAATACGCTTCAGGCGGGGTTGGCAGGTCGGCGCAAACGGTTACTACTACCGGCAGACCACCGACGATGTGCAGAACGGGGCCGTGGTGAACGGTAATGGCAATCGAGGACAGGTATTCGCCATCGGTCCGTTCATCGGCTATGCGTGGAAGGGCTTTGCCGTCCAGGTCAAGTACCAGCGCGAAATGCTGGTGCGCAATCGCCCGGAGGGCAACCGCTTCTGGCTGCAGGTCTTTATGCCGTTTCAGTGAAGGTTCGGATGCAGGTTTGAATGCAAGGCGAAGCCGGGAACCCGCCCCGGTGTTTCGCATCCCGAAGCGGGTCATGCACAAGGAGAGGTTATGTTGTTTCTTATCTATCGCAAAGATAAGCCTGGTCATCTGCAGGTCAGGCTCGATAACCATCACAAGCACCTTGAGTATCTGGCGCCCTACGGCAGCAGGATCGTGATTGGCGGCCCAACGCTCGGCTTCAATTCGGCCGCACGCGAAGAGCAGATGACTGGCAGCTTTCTGATTCTGGACGTGGAGAGTTGGGAGGCTGCGGAAGATTTCGTGAAGAACGATCCGTTTACGCGAGCCGGGCTTTTCTCGACCACGATCATCGAAAGATGGAAGCACGGAAAGCACACGGAGAGCGCGCCTCACGCGTGAAACGAACAGGTTACAGGAGTATTGGAAATGATGAATCTTGACGAGCACACCATTACCGCGGAAGTGCTGAGGCGGATCGAGCATACGCCCGACCAGCGCCTCAAGCAGATCATGACGTCGCTGATCGAGCACCTGCATGCGTTCGCGCGCGAAGTCCATCTTACAGAAGCGGAGTGGATGGAGGGTATCCAGTTCCTCACACGCACGGGCCAGATCAGCAACGCCGTGCGCCAGGAAATGATCCTGCTTTCGGACACGCTCGGACTCTCCCAGCTCGTCGTCGCACAAAACCATAGCCGCCCGAAAGGGGCCACGGAGCAGACGGTCTTCGGTCCGTTTCACGTAGAGGATGCGCCCAACCTGGAGTCGCACGGCAGCGATATTGGCGGCGCGCTGTTGGGGGCGCCACTCTGGGTTACGGCCAACGTGACCGACATGAACGGACGTGCCGTATCCGGCGCCGTCGTGGACGTGTGGCAGGCCGACAGCGATGGGTACTACGATGTGCAGGACGCGCAGTGGAGCATCGACGAAGCCAGCCTGCGCGCGGTGTTCAAAACCGACACCGACGGTCGCTTGAGCTTCCGCTCGATCATGCCCAGCAGCTACCCCATTCCGATGGACGGTCCGGTCGGGCAGATGATGAACGCGACCCTTCGCGACCCCACGCGGCCCGCCCACATTCATTTCATGATCCGCAAGGAAGGTTTCGACACGCTTGTCACGCATGTGTTTGCCAACGGCGACAAGTATCTCGATTCGGACTCCGTTTTTGGCGTACGTGCCTCCTGCATTGGCGATTATGTTCGCCACGAAGCGGGCCTTCTGCCCGACGGTACCCGCAGCGACGCGCCGTTTTACACGCTGGATTATACATTCACGTTGCACGGCGCGGCCAACGCCTGAAATGCCTCATGAGGGGGCTTGGCCGTGGACAGACCAGGTGCTCTGTGAGATTCAAAATGAGGGGCATAGCTAAATGATCAAGCATATCGTCATGTGGAAACTGGCAGGAAACACCCGCGAGGAGAAAGAAGCCTCGATCCGCAAGGTGAAATCCGCCTTTGACGGCGTAGTGGGTGTCATTCCCGGACTCCTGAGCGTCGAGATCGGTGTCGATATCAGTGGCACCGATTACGCCTGCGACGTCGTTCTGTACTCCGAATTCGAGTCGAAAGAGGCGCTGGAGAATTATGCGGTGCATCCAGAGCATCTGAAGATCAAGGAACGTCTGCTGAATGTGCGCGTGGCCCGATATCAGGTGGACTACGCCGTTCAATGATTGCGGCGTTCAATTAATGGCGTGATTGTTGAGCATTGAGCGTATTGAACGGTGCGCAATTCATGTCATCTTGAATCAACGGGATAGAGGAGAGCGGGTTGAACCGGTTCATATTTGAAGCACGGATTCCGCGCGTCATATTCGGGCTCGATTCATTGCGCAATGTCGGGGCGGAGGTGGAGGCGCTTGGCTGTGCCAAGGCGCTCGTGCTATCCACGCCGCCCCAAAGAAAGGAAGGCGAGCGGGTCATGCAACTGCTCGATCGCCGCGCCGTCGGCCTTTATGCGCAAGCAGAGATGCACGTGCCGGTCGAACTCGCCCGCGCCGCGCGTACGTTGGCAGCGGAGCTGGACGCCGACTGCCTGGTGGCGATCGGCGGCGGCTCGACTATCGGACTTGCGAAGGCCATTGCGCTGGAGACCAGCCTGCCGATCGTTGCCATACCGACCACCTATGCCGGGAGCGAAATGACGCCCATCTACGGCATGACGGAAGGCGACGTGAAGAAAACCGGGCGGGACGCGAGAGTGATTCCCCGCACGGTGATCTACGACGCCAGGCTGACCGCGTCGTTGCCACCGGGGTTGACCGCATCGAGCTGCATGAATGCAATCGCCCACGGGGCAGAAAGCATTTACGCCCACGATGCCAATCCGGTAATTACGCTGATGGCGGAAGAGGGCATTCGCGCCTCGCGCGAAGCACTGGAGCGGCTGGCCGAAAATCCGCACGACCTGGGGTTGCGCAGCAAGGCCCAGTATGGAAGCTGGCTGTGCGGTATTGCGCTTGGCAATGCATCCATGGGGCTGCATCACAAGCTCTGCCATGTGCTTGGCGGCATGTTCAATCTGCCTCATTCCGAGTTGCACGCGGTCGTGCTGCCGTATTCCCTCGCCTACAACCTTGATGCGGCGCCGGAGGCGATGCGGCGCATTGCGGGGGCGCTGGCGATGGATCATGTTCCGTCTGGCCTGTTCGATCTCCTCAAGCGCACGGGTCAACCGCATTCGCTCAAGGCGATCGGTATGCCGGAAGAGGGAATAGGGCGCGCGGTTGAAATGGTCACGGCAAGCCCGTACCCAAATCCGCGTCCATTCGAACAAGACGCGCTGCTTCGCTTGCTGACGCTGGCCTGGAATGGCGAACGTCCCGTCTGAGGTGTTCCGGTGAAACCGGACTAACGAGTCGTGGAAATGATGGAAGCATTCGATTTCGATCTGTTTGTAATAGGCGCCGGCTCTGGCGGGGTGCGCGCGGCGCGAATCGCGGCCGGCCACGGTGCGCGCGTGGCCATTGCCGAGGAGAGCCGCTTCGGCGGGACCTGCGTCATCCGGGGATGCGTACCGAAGAAGCTGCTGATGTACACGTCGCAGATCGGGCGCAATCTCGCGGAAGCGCGAGCATTTGGCTGGCGGGTGGACGCTTCGCCCCACGAATGGCACACGATGATGACGGCCAAGGACACCGAAATCGATCGCCTGGAGGGCGTCTACGAGCGGCTGCTGAACAACGCCGGCGTGACGCGGTTGCGAGCGCGGGCCACCATCGCCGGGCCGCATCTGGTCGATGCGGGGGGCGAGCGGATCAGCGCCAAAGTGATCCTGATCGCGACGGGTGCGAAGGCAGTCAAACCGGACGTTCCCGGTGCCGAACTCATGATCACGTCCGACGATGTCTTCCAGCTGGAGGCGATGCCGCGCCGGATCGCCATCATTGGCGCCGGCTATATCGCCTGCGAGTTCGCGGGGATCTTTCATGGCCTCGGGAGCCGCGTCACCCTGCTGTGCAGAGGGGAACAGGTGCTGCGCGGCTTCGACGAGGAACTGCGGGAGCACCTGGGGCGCGAGTTCGCCACCAGTGGCGTGGACGTGAAGCTCAGCACCGACGTGGTGTCGGTCGTGCGCCAGAACGATGCGCTCAACGTGACGCTTGGCGATGGGAGCGTGATCGAGGTGGACGCCGTGCTCGCAGCTACGGGGCGGCGGCCGAATACGAAGCATCTGGGGCTGGATTCGGCGCAGATCGAGGTGACGGGCAGTGGCGCCGTGAAGGTCGATCCGTTCTCGGAGACGACGTGCTCAGGCGTATATGCCGTGGGCGACGTGACCGACCGCCTCAACCTCACCCCGGTTGCGATCCATGAAGGCCATGCCTTCGCCGACACCGTATTCGGCGACACCCCCCGCACGACTTCATACGACTTCGTTCCCTTTGCCGTATTCAGCCAGCCCCAGGCGGCCTCTGTCGGCATGACCGAAAAGGAAGCGCGCGAGCGGGTCGGCGCGGTGCGAATCTATGCGACGCGGTTCAAGCCGATGCGCAGCGCGATGTCGCGAAGCGACGAGTCCGCGCTGGTGAAGCTGGTCGTCGATGATGCAACCGACAGGGTTCTGGGCGCTCACATCGTTTCGGCGGACGCAGCAGAAATTATTCAGGGTCTTGCGATCGCGATGAACGCGGGCGCGACGAAGCGGGACTTCGACAGGACGATAGGCGTACATCCAACGCTGGCGGAAGAGTTCGTCACGTTACGCACGCCGCGATAGAGGAGTCACTGAGATGATCACACTGTATGGATGGGGCACGCCCAACGGGCGAAAGATATCGATCGCGCTGGAGGAGCTGGCGCTGCCTTACCGCATTGAAAAGATCGATATCATGAATGGCCAACAATTTTCAAAGGAATTTCTGGCGATTAACCCGAACAATAAAATTCCGGCGATTGTCGACGACGACGGGCCTAACGGAAAGCCCATCACCCTGTTCGAATCGGGGGCGATCCTCGTGTATCTGGCGACCAGGACGGGGCGCTTGATGCCTCCCGCGGGCGAGGGGTACTTTCGCACGCTCCAGTGGCTAATGTTCCAGATGGGCGGGGTGGGACCGATGCTGGGGCAGATGCATCATTTCAAACGCTACGCCAGGGACCAGACCTACAGCCTTGAGCGGTACACGAAAGAGACCCACCGGATCTACAAGGTCCTCGACACGCAGCTTCGCGAGAACCTGTTCATCGCGGGCGACGAATACGGCATGGCAGACATCGCGACCTACCCCTGGATTGCCCGCTTCGAGTTGCACGATCTCGACTGGTCAGCCGTGCCAAACGTCAAGCGGTGGTACGACACGGTGGGAGCAAGAAGCGCGGTCAGACGCGGCATGGAGATTCTGTGATGAAACTGGATTGGCCGATCACGGTCCTGGGGCGCAATACGTCCTCGAACGTGCAAAAGGTGATGTGGTTGCTGGCTGAAACCGGTTGTACCTGTGCGCGGGTGGATGTCGGCGGAAAGCATGGCGGCAACCGCGACGAACCTTATCTGAAGAAGAATCCGAACGGCGTCGTGCCGACGGTCATGCACGGCGAGAATGTCATCTGGGAATCCAATACGATCCTCAGGTATTTCGGCAACATTCTCGAACTATCGAACCTGTATCCGTTGGACGCTGTGGCGCGCGCCGAGGTCGAGCGCTGGATGGACTGGCAGCTCTCCACATTTGGACCGGCGAACGTGCTGTTGTACCAGAGCATCGTCCGCACGCCGGTTGCGGAGCGCAAGCAGGAAGTGATCGAACAGCACCGCGCACGCAACGCCACGCTGCTCGCGATACTCGAAGCGACGTTGGCCGGCAATGCGTTCATTGCGGGCGATACATTCACGCTCGCAGATATCTCGATCGGGCCGCTGGTGCATCGCTGGTTCAATCTTCCTGTGGAGCGGCCGGAGTATCCGCGTCTGAGGGCATGGTACAGCTCGATGTGCGAACGGCGCCCGTTCTTCGATAATGTTGTGAAGATCGAATTTGCGTAGTTCATGCTTTGGTCGAATCGTTTGCAAGCACCATTGCAGGCGTGATGGGAATGTGGCGCACGCGCACGCCCACTGCGGCAAAAATGGCATTGCCGATGGCGGGGCCGACCACGGTCACGCCGGGCTCGCCTAGTCCGACAGGCACCTCGACACTTTCCACGAAGCTGATGTCCACGTCCGGAACATTGTGGATGCGCAACGGCGTATAGGTGTCGAGATTGGTGTCCTGCACCTGGCCGTTCACGAACGCCGTGCCTTCGTGCAGCGCCAGACTGAGCCCCCAGAGCGTAGCGCCTTCGACCTGTGCACGTGCACCATCGGGGTCGACGATGGTCCCGGCGTCCACCACGATCGTCAGTTTTTCCACCGTGACCTCGCCGCTCTTGCGATCCACCCGCACGCGTGCCACGCATGCCAGCCACGTTGGCATCTCACGCTCCTGGCCGAAGCTCGTGGCAAGGCCGAGGCCGGTATTCGCTGGCACCGGCTTTCCCCAACCAGCACGCTCGGCGCAGCGGCGCACAACTTCCGCCTGCCGGCGCGCACCGCCGTTCGAATTCGGTGCCTGGCCTGCGTTGCGGCCTTCCCCCGTGAGCAACTTCAGGCGGAATTCAACCGGGTCGCTTCCCGAGTGATGGGCCGCTTCGTCCATGAAGCTTTCGACTGCCCAATTTGTCCACCCAGGTCCCACGGAGCGCAGCCAGCCGGGCCGAAACGTGTTGTTGGCGAGGTCGTTGGAAATCGCGCGCACCTTCTGTGCGCCAACCTCATACCAGTGATCCGCGCCCGAGATCGCAAATTGATCGTATGGTGTGTCCTTCACCTTCATCATGAACTCGCCCGCCACGATCTGGGTGGGCCAGCCGGCGGCGGCGGCGTGCTCCATCGCTAGCACGCGGCCATCGTCGCCGAACGCCATGCGCAGTGTTTGCACCGAGGGCGAGCGAACGGAGTCGAAGCGTGCGTCGTCGGAGCGCGTCAGCACCATTTTCACGGGCTGGCCAAGCGCTTTCGCAGCGAGCGCGGCAGGTACGGCGTAATCACCGTTCAGGCGTCGCCCGAAGCCACCGCCGATGCGATAGGTGCGCATAACGATGCTCGTCTGCGGGCGGCCGAGGGCCTTGGCGAGCGTCGGCATTATCAGGCCCTGCCACTGGTTGCCGGTGTGAATTTCAAAGACGCCGTCTTTTTCGAAGGCGAGCGCGTTTACCGGCTCGAGCTGGAAGTGCAGGGCGGTTGCGGTCGTATAGGTCTGCTCCAGCGTTGAGCTTGCCGTCTGGAACGCGGGCTCCGTATGGGTGTCGCCCGTGTCCAGCACCACGCCACTGGGCGTGCGTGCAATGAGCTCGACGGCATGGGCCTGAATATCCTTTTCGGACACGTTCGTAGTTGGGCCCGGTGTCCAGTCCACAGTAACGAGATCGGCCGCGCGGATTGCAGCTGGGTAGCTGGAAGCGATCACCATCACCCAGCCCTGCACGGTGCCGGACGGATCGTTGAGCGCAATGCTCTTGATATAGCCTTTCACGTTGCGCGCGCGGCTGTCGTCGACGGCGTTCACCTTCGAGCCGTTGCGCGTCGGGGGAATCTTCGGCCTCGCGTAGACCATGCCCGCGACTTTCGCGTCGATCCCATAGCGCGCCGTGCCGTTGATCTTCTCGGGAACGTCCAGCGCAGCCACCTGCCGGCCGACCAGGCGCCGCTCGGACGCGGGTTTGATCGGCATTTTTTCCTGCTCTTCTGGCGTATATCGTCGGCTCAGATTGCCGCTATTGACGATATCTCCGTAGGATATCGAACGATTTCCCGCCACCACTGCGCCGGAGCGAGCGACGCACACGGCCGGGCTTACGCCAAGGAGTCTTGCGCCTTCTTCCACCAGCGTGATGCGGCCCGCCGCGCCCGCATGGCTGAAAACCGGCCAGGTTTGCCAAACCGACCAGCTTCCACCCGTGACCATGAACCCCCACTTGGAATCGGTGTCGACGTGATCGATACGGACGTTGTTCCAGTCGACCTCCAGCTCGTCTGCGAGTATGCGCGCCAGCGCAGTGCCGACGTGCTGGCCCATCTCCGCGCGTATGATGTTGACCGTGACGATTCCGTTGCCATCCATCGAGAACCATAAGGTCGGCTCGAATCGCGCGTCCGTGGCCGCACGCGCCTGCGTGCCGGGTACGGACGTAGCAGGGCGGGAGACGGCAGCAATGGCGCCGGAGAATCCGAACACGGCGCTCGCACCCAGCATCGAGACCAGGAAGTCGCGGCGAGTGAACGCTTGAGCATTGGGCGCCGAAGATCGCAATCTAGTCATGTTTCTCGTTGCTCCCTGATGGTGCTGAGGCTGCCGCGGCCTCTTTGATTGCCGCGCGAATGCGTATGTAGGTCATGCATCTGCAAAGATTGCCGGCCATGACAGCGTCGATGTCCTGATCGGAGGGAGACGGGAAGTCGTTGAGCAGGGCTGCGGCCTGCATGATCTGGCCGGACTGGCAATAGCCGCATTGGGGGACCTGCAGCGCCTGCCAGGCTTTTTGCACCGGATGCTCGCCCTTGGGATCGAGTCCCTCGATCGTCGTGACCTGGGCGCCGTCGACCGCGCTGACCGGCGTGATGCAGGATCGCGTTGCTCGTCCTCCAACATGGACCGTGCACGCGCCGCACATGCCGATTCCGCAGCCGAATTTTGTGCCGGTGAGCCCGATATCGTCGCGAATCACCCAGAGGAGCGGCGTGTCTTCCTCGAGATCGAGCGCGACGGGACGGCCGTTGATTATGAAACGGATCATGGTTGCACTGCTCCAGACATACGCATGAAATCAGTCTTGCCGCTCCTCTTGCCTTTGGCCCTGCGCGCGTATTTCGGCAACCTTCTTTTCGAGGTCTGTCCAGGGACGGAGGGAGGTGCGCGTCGCACGGAGCCAGGCCGCGATGCCTGCGACCTCGGCATCGCTAAAGGAGTCGGAGAATTCAGGCATCACAATGCCGGGTGCGCCTTTGCGCGCGGTGATGCCGTGCAGGATCACCTGGATCAGATTGGTTGGGTCGGGCAAGCTCACTGCGCTGTTGAGTCCGAGATCCGGACGAAGCGGATTGGGTCCATCTCCGCCGTTGTAATGGCAGGGCGCGCAAGCGACCTGATAGAGCCGGGCCGCGGGATCGCTGCCGTGCTGTGTGAAATCCGTTCGGTTTGCTACAAGTGCGCGGTCTATCGCGGTTTGAGCCTGGGTATTGCGCGTGGCCGCATCGTCGATATCGGCAAAATAGACAGCCAGCGACCGGACGTCGGACTCGGGCAGCCTCGCCAGCCCCGCATGGACCACGGGCGACATCGGGCCGGCGGCCGTGCCGTGGAAGCGGCTTACGCCGGCGCGCAGATAATTGAAGAGCTCGTCTTCGCTCCACGGTACGGGTGAAGGGTTCGCCTGCGTAAGCGGCGGCGCCACCCAGTTGTCGATCTGGGCGCCGGCGTAGCGTTTGCCGGGCATCTCGGCGCCCAGGGAATTGCGCGGCGTGTGACAGGCTCCACAATGGCTGATCCCTTCGGCGAGATATGCGCCACGATTCCATTGCGCTGTGTGTGCCGGCTGGGACTCGAACCTGCCGGCGCGGAAGAACAGCAGTTTCCATCCCGCCTGCAATGCGCGAATGTTCAGCGGGAATGGCAGGGTATTGTCGCGCGCCGGCGCCTTGACCGGCGCAAGCGTCATGAAGTACGCGTAGAGGGCGGAAATGTCTTTGTCCGACACCTTGGTAAAGTGATCGTACGGAAAGGCTGGGTAGAGATGCGAACCGTCACGCGCTATCCCTTCATGCATGGCTCGCCGAAACGCTTCCTCGGACCAGGTCCCAATTCCCGTCGCGGGATCGGGCGTGATGTTCTTTGAGTAAATAGTGCCGAATGCCGTGCGTATCGCGTAGCCGCCTGCATAAGGCGCGCCGCCCTTGCTGGTGTGGCAGCTCGCGCAGTAGCCCGCCGCGGCCAATGTTGCACCGCGCTCGACGACTTGCGGAGCGAACGTGGATGCCGAGCGGGGCGTAACCGGCGCGATGGCCGGTCTCGATCCCAATGCCACAGTGCCAGCAATCCAGATGATAAGGATTGCTATAAATACTGTGAGCATGCGCTTGAGCATGATGTTGGTTCGCACAATCCACATTTAATCGACCGCGACCTGGAAAACGGATTCGATGAGTGGAAAGTATAGAACCGCGCTCACACAAACCAGGTCAGTCGATCAGGACAAAACTCATTTGACGTGCGCGCAAGTGATGGTTCGCTGCGCCTCGATGGGCCGCAAAGACGCAGTGCGACTTTGCGACCCTCTCAATCGATGCGCAGGCCGGTCATTTGCTCGCTGAGCTGCCAAAGACGCCCTGCGGCAACGGGGTCCATCGCGCGCGGCCGTACGCCGTGCAGTTCCGTCGATTCATTGGAGGGCAGCGCGGGAGCGATCTCGCAGTCGGCGCAGTAAACGCCACCCATGCCGTCGAGCGCCTCGCTCGTCGCGCACCAAACGGTCGTGGCGGCGCCTTGCTGCGGGGTCTTTTTGTTGTTCTGCGGATCGATGATCGGCCTGCCTTGCATGTCGATGATCTCGCTCGCATCGATCTGGGCTTGAGACATATGCCGGATGAGCGGCGTCGCGATACCTCCCGGATGCACGGAGAAGGCACGCACGCCATCGAGTTGCCCGATCGTGTCCAGTGCGACCGCGAAAAGTGCATTCGCGGTTTTGGATTGTCCGTAGGCCACCCACGGGTCGTACTCGCGCGCCGTGAAGTGGGGATCGTGAAAGTCGATTCCGGCGCGGCGGTGGCCATAGGAGCTGAGGGCAATGACGCGCGCCTTCTTCGCTCTGCGCAAGGCGGGCCAAAGCCGGCATGTTAGCTGAAAATGACCAAGATGGTTGGCGGAGAATTGCGATTCGTAACCACGCGCGTCGCGCGAGAGCGGGGGCGCCATGACACCTGCATTGTTGATCAGAATGTCGAGCGAGTCGGTCGCCGCGAGAACGCGTGCTGCAAATCGGTCGATCGACACCGGGTCAAGGAGATCCATCTCTTCCAGAATCACCCCGGGCATGTCCTGGAGCGCCGTGCGAGCCCTGGTGATGTCGCGAGTCGGCACGATGACTGCTGCGCCTGCCGAGCGAAAAGCACGCACCGTTTCGATGCCGATGCCGGAATATCCACCCGTGACGACGATGTGCCTGCCGCTCAAGTCGATGTCCGCGATGACTTCTGCTGCCGTGGAGGCCGGGCTGAACCCGGATCCGATGGGGGCCTGCAAGGTGGCCATGTTGTCACTCCGTTCGTTTGGAAGAGGCACTTTAGCCCGTACCGCGCGTACGCAGAATGCTTGAAAAGACGCATTTTCTGCGCAATAGTTCGGAAATGGCCATCGATTTCCTTTCCGACCTGCTCAATCTCGTGCGTGCCCGCTGCAGTCTCTCGGGGCGGCTCGTCGCAGGGGGCAACTGGGCGCAGCGCTTCGCGAATCTCGACGCCCTGAAGCTTTGCGCTGCCGTCGACGGCGCCTGTTGGTTCTTCATGGAGGGCATGGCAAGCCCGTTGCGGTTCGAGCGAGGAGACATTCTGGTCACGAACGGCTCGCAGCCGCTGATTCTCGCGAGTGAGCCACACCTTGTTAAGCACGCGCGCGCGAAGCGGCTCGTTCATGACGATGACGGCAACTACCGCATTGGGCAGGGCAAGGATTTTGTGATGCTGGGGGGCATGGTGCAGATCGAAGAGCGGCACCACTACCGGCTGCTGAGCGGCGGCCTGCCGCCTTGCATTCATGTGAGCAGTGCTCAACGCGAAGCGGCAAGCCTCGGCTGGCTGCTCGAACAAATCGTGTTTGAAATGACACCACCGGCTCGTCCCGGCGGCCCCATCGTGCTGGCGGAGCTTGCCCAGCTTCTTTTCGTGCAGACGCTGAGGGCCAATGTCATGCAGTCGCCGGACAGCGACGGCGGCTGGCTAAAGGCCATGGGTGACAGACGGCTTGCCCCCGCAATCGCCAGCATGCATTCGGATCCCGCGCGCGCCTGGACTCTCGAAGATCTCGCAAAGGAGGCTGGCATGTCGCGCACCTCCTTTGCCGTGCACTTTCGCAAGGCGATGGGGCTGCCGCCTCTTACCTGGCTGACCAACTGGCGGATGCATCTGGCCGAGCGAGACCTGCGTGCAGGCGCATCGGTCGCGCATGTCGCCGAGGCCACCGGTTACACCTCTGAGAGCGCATTCAGTCACGCTTTCAAGCGCGCGACAGGGATGGCGCCGGGGCGATATCGCAAGGCCATCAAAGAGGAGCCTCTGGCGCGCGAGCGCGCCACCACCGCGAGCGAGGCAACGGCAGCGATGTAAGCGTCAGGCCGCCGCGCCGGGAAGCACGAAGTCGAACACGGCACCATGTGGCGAATTGGGGCTTACCGAGAGCGTTCCACCATGTGCCTCGATGATCGAACAGCAAATCGACAATCCCATGCCCAAGCCGTGCGCCTTCGTTGTGTAGAACGCTTCGAAGACGTGCTGGAGTTCCACGTCGGCGACGCCCGGGCCGGAATCCCCCACCGTCACCGACACACGATCCGGCGAAAGCCGGGCTGTGCCGATGCGCAGCTCGCGCGGATACCAGTTCGGTGTGCTCATCGCTTCAATCGCGTTGACGATGAGGTTGAGCATGACTTGCTGCAGTTGCACGCGATCTCCCTGTACGCATGGCAAGGCGTCGGTAAGCGTCGCCGCTATCGAAACGCTGCTTTTGGCTGCTTCGCCCTGTATCAGGTCAATCACTTCGCGAATGGCCTCGTTGATATCCACGCGGTCTTTGCGTAGCGGTTCTTTCTTGATCATCGCGCGGATGCGTTCCACGATGGCGCCTGCTCGCACGCCCGCGCTGACGACGCCATTGAGCGATTCCCTAACCTCTCCCAGCTCGGGTGGGCTGGCGTCGAGCCAGCGTAAGGCGGCGGCGGCCTCTGTCAGCGCTGCGGTGATCGGTTGCTGGACGTCGTGCGCGATCGACGCCGTGAGCTGCCCCATCGTCGCGGCACGGTTCGCGTGCGCGAGTTCCACATGCGCTTCGAGGTAGCGCCGCTCGTTTTCGCGCGCCGCGGCTTCCACCCGCTTGCGTTCGGTCAGGTCGATTACGAAGCCGACACGTTCATTGCAATTCGACTCGAACGCCGCGACACCGATCAGGACCGACGCGCGGCTGCCATCCTTGCGCGAGAACTCCTTTTCAAAGGGCTGCAGCGCCCCGGTCACCGCGAGTTCCTCGGTTCTCTGCCGCTCGATCTCGAGCCATTCGGGCGGTGTCAGCGATGTCCACCGGACGCGCCCGGAGATGAGGTCGTCGCGTTCGTATCCTACGATACGAAGGAATGCATCGTTGGTTTCGAGAATGTGACCCTCCGCGTCCCAGATCAAAATGCCGACGATGTTGGCATCGACCAGGCGGCGGATCCGGGCTTCGCGTTCTGCCAGCACCTGGTACAGGCGCGAATTCTCCAGTGTAATGGCGGCCTGCGAGGCCAGCAGCTTGAGTACGGCGATCCGGCCCGGCACGAACACACGGGCCGCCAGATTGTTTTCGAGGTACAGCGCACCGATCAACTTGGTCTGGTTGATCAGCGGCAGGCAGAGCACCGAGCGAACCCGATGTGCGGCGACATAAGGATCGTCCGCAAAGCGCGCTTCGGATTGCGCATCGTCGAGAATGACGGTCTCGCGCGTGCGCAGGACGTACAGGAGCACGGTTTCCGGCAGCATCGCCGCCGTTGCCGGCTCATCGCATAGGTGCACGGCGACGGTCTCGCCGCCAGTCTTCGCCTCGGCCGCAATACGTTGCTCGCCCTCGCGCGCAAGCGTGAGCAGGCAACGTTGCGCGCCCGCATGTTCGAGCGCCATACGCAGGAGCTTGTCGAGCAGCTTCGCTAGTTCGAACTCGCCCGAAACGGCCTGGGAGATCCCGGTCACAGTTGCTAGGTCGACGTGCTCGACAGCTTTTTCGATCGTTCTCGTGGCGGCAAGCACGGGTTCATTCCTCCGGAGTTGCGGATGCAATTGTTCGAGCTGGCGCACTTTGCCATCTGCGCCCCAGCGCAGATAGCCGTCGCGCGCGCTACGCAAAAACACCTGTGCAAATGCTTCGAGCCCGAGTGTCGAATAAAAGGCTGCAGCTAGCTCGCAGGCGAGCGCTTCGACATGCATGAAGCCGCTTTCCCGCGCCCCGCGAATAGCCCGATCGTAGAACCGTTCGGCATCGACCTTTCTCCCTTCCAGACGGGCAATTTCCGCGCTGACGAGTGCCGCGCGGCTTTCGAAGTTCTGCGGGCAGTGCTCCGACCACTTCGTGAGTTGTTCTTGATGATCGAGAAGGGCGAGGAGGTGTTGCTGCCGCTCGGGCGCAGCGGCTGCATCGCATGCGGCCGCATGGGTGAGGGCTGCGAAAAGATGATATTCGGCCAATTCGAAGCTCAGGGGCAAACCCCACAGCAGCGGTTGCGCCCGCAGTGAGGCTTGTAGCGCCGCTTCATGATCACCGCAGAAGAATCGCGCCTGCATCTTGCGGATCCAGTAGAAGCATTGGGACGTCGCCCAACCCGAGCGTGTCGACCATTGGCGCTCGATTTCGCGCTCGTTGAATTGTCCGTCATTGAAGGAGCCGAACGACAGGGTCAAGCCGAGCAGAGTACGCACAAGCTGAAGCTGCGTGGCGATCATTGCGACCACGAGGCTGTATTGCGTTTTTTGCACCGCCGCGAGCCCGTGCTCCGCTTCGCGCATCACATCGGCGAGCGCGTCGCCCGCCGCCAGCAAGTTGGTAATGAGGAGATGCCGGGAGTGAGCGGCATAAAGGACATCGTAGTTCCAGTTCGCCGCCTCAGCACCACGGCGCGCCAGAGCGCGGCCCGCTTTGATGGGTTGCGTCCAGGGCATGAGGTTATACGCACAGAGCGCACTGGTTCCCACTTCGAAACGTTTCAAGCCGCGCCGGTCGATGAGGTCACAGCCAAGATTGCCGAAGCGCAATGCACGCTGAAAATCGCCAAATCGCACGCCTGCCGCAATGCCGAGAAGTGCGTAAGCGTAGCAGGAAGCGTCGCTGTGACCGAGCTCGAGACTCAGTGTGATGGCCCGGCAGGCGACGTGCACAAAGAGGTTCACCGAATTGTACGACTGGAAGGTCGACGGGCCGAGCTTGACTAGGACTTCCAGCGTCGCGAGCGCGTCGGGATTGCGCAACAAGGGCAGCGCAACGAGCTCTTCGTTGGTGCGCTCGCCAATGCATGCGAGGACACGCTCATATTCGCCTTGCGCCGCTTTGTCGCTCGGATACCGCGGCCAGGCGATGCCCAACCCCCGCAAGTAGCCGAGGCCGATGGCGATGGCACGCTCATCCTGGTCGCCGAGGGAATGGCACATTTCGATGCCGAGACACGCGACGGATGCACGTTCGACCGTCGTAGCCGCGTGCGCGGCGAGCACTTCAAGCCGTGCTTGCGCGTACACGATGGTGCCGGTGAGAAACTCGCATTCGGCGCGCAGGAGTTCGAGGGAAAAGCGCAGCGCGTGGTGGCGCTCCCAACATGCCTCGGTAAACAGGTCCGCGCCGGCGCCAAGATAAGCGAGCGCGGACGCATATGCGGCCGTTGCCTTGGCGCGCTGGCCCGCCAACAGGTTCAGAGCGGCAAGCTGCTCGCGCTCGTCCGGTGAATCGATCTGCGCGGCTGCGCGATTGAACTGGCCGACGATGCTGAAGATCCGCTCTTCCTGCTGCCCGGGGGGCGTACGCGCGAGGAGCCGCCGCCCAATCTGCAGATGCGTTTGCGTGCGCAGCGCCTCGGGAATCAGCGCATACGCGGCTTCCCGGACGCGATCGTGAGTGAAACGATAGACGTCTACGCGCAGATCGATCAGTTCGTAACAAACCGCCGGCCATAGCAGGCCGTGGATTTCCTCTTCAGCGGCGCCCAGCACAGCCGTCAGCATCGAAACGCTGCAGTGATTGCCAACGCAGGCCAACTGCTGCAACGCCTCTTGGGTTTGCGTAGGCAAGCGCGTGAGCTTGCCGGTCATCAGGTCCACGACGTTGTCTGTGTACCCCGTAGCCAGAATTCGCTTGATATCCCACGACCAGCGCGTGGCGCGATGATCGAACGTGAGCAGTTTTTCCTCGGCAAGCGCATGTAAAAACTCACGAACGAAAAATGGATTACCGCCCGTCTTCGTGTGCACCAGTTGGGCAAGCGGCGCGGCATACCTAGGTTCACAGTGGAACGAGTCCGCAAGCAACCGTGCGACGTGATCGCGCGTTAGTGGCGTAAGCCTGATTTTGTTCAGGTCCGCGTCCGCATGCTTCATGGTCTTGAGCTTGCGCGCCAGCGGATGGTCGGCATCGACTTCATTGTCCCGGTATGCGCCAACCAGCAGCAGGTACTGCAAGTCCGAGTGGATCAGCAGCTGCTCGAGCAAATCCAGGGTTGCCCCGTCTAGCCACTGCAGATCGTCGAGGAATAGCGCCAAAGGATGTTCTTGCCGAGCGAAGACACCGAGAAAGCTCTGGAACACCGCCTGGAGCCGCTTCTGCGCTTGCTGGGGCGGCAGTTCCGCCACCGGCGGTGGTTGTCCGATGATGAATTCGAGCTCCGGTACCAGTTCGACCATCAGCCGTGCGTTCGGTCCGAGCGCTCCCAGAATCGCTGCGCGCCACTTGTCCAGCTCGGTTTCGCGCTTGCTGAGTAGCGGCCGCACGAGGTTCTGGAAAGCCTGCACGAGTGCCGCATACGGTTTGTCGCGCTCGTATTGATCGAATTTGCCCGCGGCGAAAAGCCCCCTCGACGGAACCAGTGCCTTGTGCAGTTCGTTGACGACCGATGATTTGCCGATACCCGCGTAGCCCGTGATGAGCACCAGAACCGGCGATCCGTTCCTGACAACGCGATCGAAGGCTCCGATCAGGACCTCAATTTCGTGCGATCTTCCGTAAAGCTTCTCGGGGATCAGCAGGCGGTCGGGCACGTCGTGTTCGCCTGGCGGGAAATTGTCGATACGGCCTTTCGTTTCCCACTGGTTCAGGCAGCGGCGCAGGTCGCGCTCAACGCCCCAGGCGGTCTGATAGCGGTCTTCGGGCGTCTTGGCGAGCAGCTTCATGACAATGCGCGAGACCGCCTCGGGAACGTTCTGCGTCCGCTCGCTGGGGGGCACCGGCATGCGTGCGATATGGCGGTGAATCCACTCCATCTCGTCGGTCGCTATGAACGGCAATGTGCCTGTCGAGAGCAGGTAGAGCGTGACGCCGAGGGAGTAAAGGTCGCTGCGCGCATCCACAGAACGGTTCATCCGTCCGGTCTGCTCGGGCGCCAGGTACGCGAGCGTACCTGTGATGAACTCTGGCGGCCCAACGGACTGACGCTCGCGCGGCATCAGGGTCGCGATCCCCAAGCCCGTGAACTTCGCTTCGCCGCGATCGCGATCGACGAGGATATGGGCCGGCTTGATGTCCTTGTGGATAAGCCCGCTTGCGTGCAGTTTCGCAAGCGCGGTGGCGATACCAATCGCGGTGCTCAGGAAGTCCTGCAATGGCATCGGCAGCGCCGTGCACTCCAGCGGCTCATGGCCGCCATCTTCTAGCACCAGGCAGGGCAGGCCCCGTTCGTGTACGAGTCGCAACGGGCGCGCCGTGGCCGCCGGGTCGAGTACGTCCCTTAGCGCGTATTCGTGCGCGAAGCGTTCCAGCAACTCGGGTGCTGGGGACTCGCCGGCGGGGCGCACGGCCAGCACAGTACGGCTCGCCCCATCGTCGTCCACCTGCCACTCGCGGCAGAATATCCGTCCACCGTCTTCCCAGACGACGCGCGACCTGTCCGATGCTGAACTCACTTGGCTATCATCCACCGTAAACCTGCCGGGTCAGCCTGGCAAACGGGCCCTGGCTGGTATGTGTGCGACGACTGGAGAATGCGGGACGCCGCCTAGTGGCGGTCGAATTACGGCGCGATCATCGGCGCCCGCGGCTCGATACCTAGCGAGGGGACTTTGCAGACGAGATCCACTGTCGAACGTGCCGACAATTTCTGCATGGCCTCCCGTCGGTGTTTCTTGACGGTGACTTCGCTAATATGAATTATCGATGCAATCTGCTTGTTCGGTAAACCCGCGAGTACGAGCTCCACCACATCCCGCTCGCGCGGCGTGAGACTGTTGTATGCAGTGCGCAACGATCCGAGCGCGAGTTCCGCCGATAGCCTCGCGCAATCTTTCGCGGTCTGAAACTCCAGGCCATTTTCTCCACGCAGCCTGACATCGAGAATCAACCAGATCGGGACGCAGGGCGTTGGGCATGCCAGAACGTCTCGTGACGCACCAAATGAGCGCGCGCCGAATAGATTCGTCGTCGCTCACATAGATGATCGATTCCGGACGGCTCGCTACGGCGGTGCCGTCGCGGGAGTCGAGGGTAAACATGGATTGCACACCTTTCGAAGAGGTCTTCGTTCTTACAGGCATCGTCGGGCACGGCGGACTCGAGCGTATGACCCTGCCACCTTAACGGAGCGCCGCAGCGCCCCTCATGAAAACTTCCGGGGAAAATTATCGGTTCGGTTGCGGGCGCCGAACGATCTGCTCAAGCGTTCTAATATTCGCTCGTCAAACGTGCACCCGCGCGATAAGCGCGAATGCCACATTGCTCACAATCGGCGCAACGCACGCGTGTGGACAGCCTCACGGTAAAGCGGTTCAGGGTGCAGTGCCCCAAGTCAATGCGGCATCGTGAATCATCGCATTGGCGTTCGCCGGCGAGCGGTCCAAGCGCGTCTTCGGCCGATAGACGAGATCGCCGCGACAGATCGCCTTGCCAGTCAGTGCGCAAATACCGCTTCTGAGCGCTTTGCCGCATACCCAAACCTGATAGCCATAGTGGCATGAACTCGAGCACCAACGCAGCGCGATGCATTTGGCGGAAAGACGGTCGATCAGCGTAATCGCGGCCGGACAGGCTGGTCCGCTCTTCTGGCCGCTGCATCGTCTGCCTTGGCGGCGCCGTTGCCCTTCACGGCTTACACGGGCGGCTGGCTGTCCGGATGCGGGTCCGACTGATTTGATTCCATCAGCGCCACGCTGCTTCACAGGCGCGGTATCGAGGAGCAGAAGGATGTGCGGCCACGGATCTACGAACGACGATAAATCGCGGCCGGTCATGACGTATGAATCGAGCGACTCCGGTCGCCATGTGTCGTTCATGTTCATCAGTGGCCTCATCTGCAAGGGTCAAGGTGCCACGATGCGAACAGTGAGCTTGCTGGCGACGATCTTCGGGGACCAAGTCTGCTCTTGCAGACTCGTCCCCGTGACGCGCGTCGCTTCGTGGTAAAAAGTTGTTCACGAAGCATAGCAAGCGTGCCTCCGCGCGCAACAGCACCAAAGAATCACGTTGCGTAGCTCAAGGGATACCCGATGGTATTCGAACCGATACCACGCGATAAGGTTCACCTGCGTTTCTTGCCACCTTGGCGCGCAGCGTCCGGCATCCAGAAGTGTACCGAGGGATACTTTCGTATCATTCCAATTCATCGCCGCGCAAGCTAGGTTTTGAATTGCGCCAATGTGTCTACGAAGTCAGACCGAGCCACTCCCTTTGTAACCGATGATCGCATGGGCACCCAACCGACTCAGACTATAGCTGTCGTTGACGACGACAAAGACGTCAGACGAGCACTCTGGAACTTCCTTCGTGCGAGCGGGCGAAACGTGTGCGAAATCGCTTCGGCTACCGAATTTCTCCAATCGAACAGGATTGACGAGATCGCGTGCCTGATTACGGACGTCAGGATGCCAGGGATGACGGGAACGGAATTGCACGAGCGGCTAGTCGCTCTCGGCTACACCATTCCCACGATCTTCATTACGGCATTTCCAACCGAAAACGTGAAGGCGATGCTGAATAAAGCGGGTGTTGTCGCCGTCTACGGTAAGCCTGTCGATCTCACGGCTTTGTGCGATCTTCTCGAGAGAATTCTCGGTGCGCCGTGACATGGCTCGAACGTTTCCCGGCGGTATCCGAAGGGATCCCTGAAGCAGGCTAAGGTGCTCTGGCGCATGGCGCGCAACGCACCTACCATGCTGACAAAGAACGGCAGCGTCCTCGCACAATAGTCTGCGGTCACGCAGCAACGTGAGAACAGAGCACATGGAAACACGGCGACATTTGCATGACACATGCGTGCACGCGGAGTTCCTGTTCTTGGACTGAGCGATACAGGCCCCGAAATAGGAGGAGGGTGATGGACCAGTTCTACAAATTCAGAGCTTTCGTTCTGGTCGCGGAAAAGCAGAGCTTCAGTAAGGCGGCTCAATCACTGGGTGTCACAACTGGGGCGGTTTCCAGGACCATTCTGAGGCTCGAAAGGGATGTGCATATACGCTTGTTCCACCGCACAACTAGGTCAGTTGTGCTTACGGATGAGGCAAAGCCATACTATGAAACGTGCTGTCGCATGCTGGAGGCAATGGACGAGGCGAATCGGCGTATCACGAACGAGCGGGAAATCGACTCCGGAAAGCTGAGCCTTGTCGTCCACCCGGGGCTCGCGAGTTCGACGCTTTCACGGCTCGTGACGAGCTATCGCGATTTGTCGCCCAACGTGAACTTGACCGTCGCTGTGCAGGATCGCGCCGTTAATCTCTACGCTGGGCGCATCGATATTGCGATTCTGCCTTCGCACCTAATCGAGCAGCCGACAGTCATCCGTAGAACCCTGTCGACGTCGCGGGGGGCGCTCGTCGCATCGCGCGAGTACCTCAGCAAATATGGCACTCCCACGCGAGCGTGCAGCTTGGAAACGCGCTTTCTACTGCTCAATGTGGCCGCGTCCCGCATCGGAAGCCACGCAATCGAATTGCTCGAAGATGGTAATCGTATCAAGATCTCTCCGATATCCTCCATGAGCGGCGATGAGCAGTATCTTCGCGCTGCCGCGCTCAACGGCGCCGGGATTGCGGTGCTGCCGGAGGCAATGGTCAGCGACGACATCAAATCAGGCAGACTTGTTCCGGTTCTACCGCACTGTTCCGTGCCGGATAGCGAACTGGAACTATGCCTGTTCTACGCACACCGGGACATGCTATCCGCGCGTCTCAGGACATTCGTGGACTTCTGCATCGAATTTTTCCGCGTGGAAAGCGCGCTGGACGACGAAGGTCTGGTTGCGGTTCTCACGAGGCCCGGCGTGCAAAACCGACCGACACTGGCCGCGGCGTAATCGAGTACTTTGTAGCGAGTTTCTTCGCATACGGTCCATTCCGCGTTTCCTCGGGGTAAAGAACATTTTTCCCGAGGCTACTTAACGACGGGTCGTGCGAAGTTGAACATAACGCTAAGGCGTACCCTTCAGGCTCGGGCGTAACGCGTCAGGCGGACGGAAACGTTTTGAAGAGGAATCGAGATGAGCAGCCACACTGACAATCGAGCACTACTGCCTTTGCTAGGAATCGAAAAGCCGATCGTGCAAGCGCCTATGGCCGGCGTGAGCACTCCAGCGCTCGCAGCAGCTGTGTCGAACGCGGGAGGGCTCGGCTCGCTGGGCGTCGGTGCGATGAATTCCGAGGGCGCGCGCAAGGTCATCAGGCAGACGCGGGAGTTGACCGGCAATCCGTTCAATATCAATGTGTTCTGTCATCAGCCGGCAAAGGCCGACGCCCAGCGCGAGCGCGTATGGCTGAGCTGGCTCGCACCGCAATTCGAAAAGTTCGGCGCAACGGCGCCCACATCGCTGTCGGAGATTTACACAAGCTTTGTCGAAGACTCCGCGATGGTGGACGTCTTTCTTGAAGAGAAACCGGCCGTTGTCAGTTTCCATTTCGGCCTGCCGTCTTCGGAAGTCATTGGCGAGTTGAAGAAGGCGGGCATCAAGCTTCTCGGCGCCGCAACGAACTTGATTGAAGCCGAACAGGTTGCCCAGGCGGGTGTCGATGTCATCGTGGCGCAGGGCATCGAGGCGGGTGGACATCGGGGCGTCTTCGACCCCGAAGCGCTGGACGATCAGTTGGGGACGTTCGCGCTGACCCGACTGCTGGTCAAAAACTTCTCGCTGCCGGTGATTGCCTCCGGCGGTATCGTCGACGGAGCGGGCATTGCCGCGGCGCTTGCGCTCGGGGCGCAGGCGGCACAACTCGGCACGGCCTTCGTGGCGTGCCCCGAGACCTCCATCGACGAGGGTTATCGCCGCACGCTGCTCAGCGGCGCCGCGCGTCGCACGACCTTTACCAATACGATTTCCGGCCGTGTGGCGAGAAGCATGGTGAACCGCTTCACGGAACTGGGCAGCGACCCGAGCTCGCCTCGTCCCCCCGACTATCCGATTGCCTACGACGCCGGCAAGGCGCTGCATGCTGCGGCAAAGGCGAAGGGAGAATTTGGCTTTGGTGCGCAATGGGCAGGGCAGGCGGCGGCGCTCGCGCGCTTTCTGCCAGCCGCCGAACTGTTTGCGCAACTGGAGCGCGAGATGAAGGAAACCATCGCGCAACTGTTGCAGTCTGTTCGCTAGTGTTCAAGGCGCAGCGCTGCTGCTGCATTGGCAGCGCGTACCGATAAACCCGGGATACAATGCAAAATGCCGGCTCCCGCTGTAGTGGGCAGCCGGCATGTTTTCGATGCATCCGTGCTTTAGACGAGCGTGAGGGTCACATCGATGTTATTGCGCGTGGCATTTGAATACGGGCAAACGGCGTGGGCTTTTTCGATGAGCTCTTGCGCCTTTTCGCGCGCCATGCCGGGCAGTGACACCTTCAGTTCGACCTGGATGCCGAAGCCGTTGGGGATGAGGCCCACGCCGACGCTGCCGTCGACGGAGACATCGGCGGGGATGGCGATCTTGTCGCGCTGGCCCACAAACCGCATTGCGCCGATGAAGCACGCGCTGTAGCCGGCGGCAAACAGTTGCTCCGGATTCGTGCCTTCTCCCCCCTTTCCCCCGAGTTCTTTTGGCATGGTCAGCTTAAGGTCCAGTCCGCCTTCAGGAATGACCGCACGCCCGTCGCGGCCTCCAGTAGCGGTTGCGTGGGCGGTATACAGCACTGTATCGAGCGACATGGCAAGCTCCTGATATCAAGGTTTTCCAACGGATATTCGGCCTCAGTCGCGAGCGACATCGACCTTAAAGGTACTGAAGCACCTCACTGTGCAGTTCCTCAAGTATTTCGGCACAAGGACGCGGCGTCACTTTCGGATTCAGCGCGACATGGCTGATGCCCGCATCGCGGGCACGCTCGAGAAAATATCTGAGCGTCCGGCTGCCGATTGCAAAACCGCCCTTGATCTTCCGGAACGGGAAGTCGGGATTGGGGCACAGATACAGGAACCCGCCAAAGGCAACGGGCTTGAACGCTTTACGCCCAAACTGTTGTGCTACTTGCTCCTTCCAGCTGCTGGCGAACTCAGCGAGGTCGGCAGGGCCCGGCACAAAGCCGAGGTAGCCGTCCATATGCGCGGCAATCCATTCGAGGCTCTGCTGGGCTCGACCAACGGCGATCGCCGGAGTGCGGCCGTAGGGTGGCTTGGGCAGCAGGTCCAGTGTTCCGCGCGATTTACCGAAGCGGGAAGAGTCGAAAATCGGGAAGTGCTTCTCGCCTATAGTCCTGTACACCTGAAACACGTCGCGAAACCGCTCGCCGCGGCTATCGAAATCGATGCCGAAAATAGGGTAC
This sequence comes from Paraburkholderia sp. BR10141, assembly GCF_056155635.1. NCBI lineage: Bacteria > Pseudomonadati > Pseudomonadota > Betaproteobacteria > Burkholderiales > Burkholderiaceae > Paraburkholderia > Paraburkholderia sp. BR10141. The sequence continues at coordinate 33,953 of NZ_JBMIQH010000022.1, forward strand.
TCAGACGGCCTGTCGCCCGAGGACATCCCTAACAGGAGTCTTCCGTTCGTCAACTGGTCAACCGAATTCACCTGCTTGGCCAGTATGTGCGGCTCGCGCACAGGCAGAACGATTCCTGTCGTGCCAAAGGCGATCTCGTGTGCCACTGCCGCGAGGCTCGCAATGTAGACCAGCGGCTCGAAGATCTGTCCGACGTCGCCATATGAGGGATCGAAAAAGGGGATGTCTTGCATCCACAATGCCGCGACGCCCAGTGTTTCGGCGCGTTGCGCCATTTCGACGTGCTCGCGCAGCGTTGGCGAGTCGGAGTGCGTTTCGAGCGGCAAAATCAGGCCGACTGTGAGTGCATCTTCACGAAACACCCTGCGATAAGCAGGATGCTCTGAAAGCAAATTGGCTATCGACGCGGAAGCCTTTATTGCGGTAATAGCAGGCATGTCCATGGCGTTTCCTCTTTCCTAATACAGGCTACACAAGTTCGGCAGACACAGGAACAACCCGGGATGAACAAGTGTTGATACCTGCCGTCAATAAACCGTTTCGCGCACCCGGCGGATCGTTGCGTTGCGGCTCAAAGACGGTATTTCCATGCAGCGTTTCCATGGGGTAGACGATGTGATCCACTTTTGCGTCGAAGATCGACAGTCGCGTGATTTCATTCGCATAAAACTAGGCTTTTCCGCACCCTGTGCAAAGTGATCGAATCTTTAATCGTCGAGATTGAAGAGGACTGTTTACGGAAATGCACGAGACAATCGATCATCATCGAATATACTTCGCATGCCTACGAAACAATACAGAGGGAAATTTTCAGCTAAACGTAACACAATCCGGTTGAACAACAGTTGAGTCGAGGACGAAAGGCCATGACGGGTCAGGTGGACATTTTGGGCGTGTATATACCCGCTCTGATACCAGTATCGGCGATCGCGTACTGCATCAATGCCTGCATCCGGTCAGTGCTGGCGAGAGCCGGGTTCTACAGGGTCGTCTGGCACCGTCCGATTTTCGACCTTGCCATGTATGCGCTTGTGCTGTCGTTGGTTTTAATCATTTCCAGTCAGTTTGTGTCGTGAAGAATTTCGGGTTCTCTGCTGGGCGGGTGCTCCTGACCGCTGCCATCGTGGCTGCAGCAGGCTTTTCGCTTTGGCGCGTCATTGGCTATTACCTGTTTTCGCCGTGGACGCGCGATGGACACGTGCGCGCCGATATCGTGCAGGTTGCGCCAGACGTAGGGGGGCTGATTGTCGAAGTGGACGTGTCGGACAATCAGCCTGTGCGGCGCGGCCAGAAGCTGTTCGTGATCGATCGCGCGCGCTACTCGTTGGCATTGCGGGAAGCACAGGCGACCGAGGAACAGCGCCGCGCCATTCTCGACCAGGCCCGGCGCGAGGCGGTGCGCAACCGGGCGCTCGGCGATCTCGTAGCGACTGAGATCAGGGAAGAGAGCACCTCGAAGGTCGATCAGGCCGAGGCCCAGCTTGGGCAGGCGAAAGTCGCGCTCGATACCGCTCGCCTTAATCTCGAACGCACTACGGTGGTTAGCCCCGTCGACGGGTACCTGAACGACCAGGCTCCGCGCACGGGGGAGTACGTGACAGCGGGCCATTCAGTGCTTTCGGTGGTCGATCAGCATTCTTTCCGCGTGGATGGCTACTTTGAAGAAACAAAGATCAACGGCATCGAGATCGGACAGCGCGTCGATATCAAAGTGATGGGCGATCCGGTCATTCTGAGGGGGCACGTCACCAGCATCGCGGCGGGAATCGAGGATCGGGATCGCAGTCAAAGCAATAACCTCCTGCCGAACGTCAATCCCGCCTATAGCTGGGTGAGGCTCGCTCAACGTATTCCAGTGCGGGTCGCGCTGGACGATGTGCCGGCTGATTTTCGGCTGATAGCCGGGCGCACCGCGACAGTCTGGGTCCATGGGCATGGCGGGGACCCCGATGCGGCGGCACAGCCGCCTAAATTGAAGGGTCTGGCGGCACAGATAAACCGCATTCGCCTGATGTTGGGGAGTCTGTAGGTGAAGCCACTTCGGTTATCGCCGGTGTTCACCATCGCGCTGGCGCTGGCAGGCTGCATGACCGTGGGCCCCGACTACAAGGTGCCGAAGGACGCGATTGTCAACGCTCCCTTCGCCAACGGTGACATTGACGGCGTGGACGGCAAGATCGCCACGCAGGCGCCCGTGCCGGACGACTGGTGGCGTCTGTACAACGATCCGGTACTCGAAGGACTGATCGTCCAGGCACTGCATTCGAATACCGATTTGCGCGTGGCCGCGGCCAATCTCGCAAAATCGCGAGCGGATGTCGCGTTTGCACAGGCGCAAGGCGGCTTCAGCGGCAGGGCCGCGGCGTCAGTCAGCCGCGAGCGCCTTTCGGGAGAACAGTTTCTGGTTCCTCACGAAATTCCGATGTCGACCGATGTCGATTCCGGTCTGAGGATCTCCTATGAAATCGATCTGTTCGGCGCAATCAGGCGCGGTGTCGAGGCGGCAAAGGCCGACGACGACGCCGTCGAGGCCGCCGCGGACCTGGCTCGCATCACGGTGGTAGCTGACGTGGTGCGCGCGTATGTTCAGACTTGCGCTGCCGGTGAGCAACTCTGGATAGCAAGACGCTCACTTGAGCTCCAGCAACAGCGAACCGAGGTCACGCGAAAACTGCACGACGAGGGCAGAGGCAACGCACCCGATGTGACGCGAAATGAAACGGAAGTCCAGAACATCACTGCTTCGCTTCCGCAGTTCACCGAGGAGCGCCGGATCGCCCAGTACCGCCTCGCCGCCCTGCTGGCGGAGCCGCCCGCGAACCTGCCTCAAGCCGCGTTCTCGTGTGAACGCATTCCCCGTATCGACCAGCCGATACCGGCCGGCGACGGCGCGGCATTGCTCAGAAGGCGGCCGGACGTGCGCGAAGCAGAGAGGAAGCTGGCAGCGTCGACGGCGCGCATTGGCGTAGCCATCGGCGCGCTTTATCCGACGATCAGCATTGGAGCTTCAGCGGGCCTGGTCGGCCAGGCAAGTGATCTTCCGGGTGTTCAGACGCAGCATTACGGATACGGACCGCTCATCAGCTGGACGTTCCCCGTCAATGGCGCGCGCGAACGGGTGCAGGCAGCGAAAGCGGAAACCCAGGCACAACTCGCGCGTTTTGACGGGGTGGTACTGACTGCCTTGCGGGAAACCGAATCGGGACTAGCCACAAATGTTGCCGACGGTCAGCGCGTTCAGGCGCTCCGGGCGGCGCAAGAATCCGCGGGAAAAGCCGCGGATCAGGTTCACCGGCTCTACGTTGGCGGCCGGGAATCGTTGATTTCCGATCTCGATGCCACGCGTACGCTCACGACCGCCGAAGCGCAGCTGGCGGCCGCACGAGCAAAAACCGCGCTGGACCAGGTGACGCTATTTCTCGCCTTGGGGGGAGGGTGGGAGACGCCAGACGAAAAAGTCTTTGTGAATAACGTGACCGCGCAGAGGCAATAATCGTGGGAAGAGATTACCGCTTCTCTAGCGTCATGGGTCAAATCGTCAGATTGCGGCGATAAAAGCACCATGAATATGGAGCTCAATGACAACGGTTATGTGAGCTACAGGGTGTCAATTCTAGAAACGTCGTTGCGTAGAATCGAAGATGCCGCGGAAAATTCTCATTCGCGGATTGAATCGGATTTCTGGAGATGTTCATGAAAGCATTGATCACCGCATCTGTTGCAACTGCCGCTTTGATCGCCTCGACATCAACTTTCGCACAAACGAACCAACCGGCTGACACCACACAGGCGCCGTCCGACGCGGCAGGCTTGACGCCTCAGGTGGCTCAAGACAATGGTGCGGCCGAGCACCACCACTTGTATTCGTTTTCTTATCGCAACGAAGGACGCTATTCGCGTTCGAATAGCGAATGTGTTGGGCCAGTCAGTTACTGCACGATTTTTTTCGGCAGCTAACAGGCTCTTTGTGTGAAATGAGACATGCATCCATCACTGCGTGACTGGGTATTTTCCATCAAGACATTTGTTGCGGCGATGGTGTCGCTGTATGTGGCGTTCAAGATGGAATTGCCGCGCCCATACTGGGCGTTGGCAACCGTGTATGTCGTCTCGAATCCGTTTGTGGGCGCGACGGCATCCAGATCGTTATATCGCGTACTGGGCACGCTGCTTGGGGCGGCGGCGGCGATCGTGATCGTCCCGCCTCTGATCGATACGCCGTACCTCATGAGTCTCGTGATCGCGACGTGGATGGGCCTCATGCTGTACCTCTCGCTCCGGGATCGCACTGCAAGGTCGTATCTGTTCGTGCTTGCGGGGTATACCACTCCCCTCATTTCCTATCCGGTGGTATTCAATCCTTCCACCATCTTCGATGTCGCGGTTGCGCGCACTGAAGAGATTCTCGTTGGCATCGTCGTAGCAAGCATCGTGAATGCGGTGCTGTTTCCCAACAGGCTAACTCCGGTGCTTTCCGAGAGAACGGTCTCCTGGTTTGGCGATGCGGCCCACTTTGCTGGACGAACGCTGGCGGGTGAGCGTCCCGACCGGCGGGTGGTGGAGGGGCTGCGGCGTATGGCCGGCAGTGTGAACGGGCTCGATGTGCTGCTGAGCCAACTTGCGTATGACGCTACCCGGCCAGACGTTGTGGCGGGGGCCAGCCAACTGCGAGGCAGAATGGCGCTGTTGCTCCCCATCATCGCAGCACTCGCCGATCCGCTGCGGATCTTCCTTGCCTCGGACTCAGCGATCAAAGACGAACTCGTCGCCGTGCTCGACAGGATATCCATCTGGATTGCGGCCACCCACGCGCGCCCGGACTCGCACCCCGACGGCGAGGTTCGCAGTAGGGCGCAGGAGTTGCGTACTGACCTGGGCAAGCTCGAGCCCCCCAGCGATCACATGGGAGGGTGGCACGGGATGCTGCTTTCCAGCGTCCTTTGGCGTCTGAGCGTTCTGGTTGATCTGTGGGAGGACTGCATATCCCTGCAACATCACATTTCGATCGACAAGGTGGCAGGCTGGCACCCCCGCTTTCGCCATTGGCGTATCGGTGCGGCTCATCGATATGTCGATCATGGCATCTTGCTGTTCGCGACCGTGACGGCCGTTGGTGCGATCTTTGTCGCCAGTGCGCTGTGGATCAATTCGGAGTGGGTCGACGGCGGAACCGGTATGGCACTGGCATCGGTAGCGTGCGGCTTTTTTGCCGGTCAGGACGATCCTGCACCGGACATCTTCCGCTTTTTTGTTGCCTCGGTTATGGCCATCGCCATTGCCGGGTTCTATCTTTTCGTGATCCTGCCGGTAGCCAATGACTTCGCGATGCTCGTGCTCGCGCTCGCGTTACCTTTCCTGCTATGCGGCACCTTGCTGCCCAGGCCGCCGTTCAGTCTGATCGCGCTGGTCGTTTCGTTCAACACCGCAGTGTTCCTCAATCTTCAAGGGGCTTTCGACGCCAACGTCGAGACGTTCCTGAACAGCAGCGTTTCGGGCCTGACCGGGTTGCTGTTCGCCTACCTGTGGACCCGCGTTACGCGCCCCTTTGGCGCGGAGTTGGCCGTCACGCGCATGACCCGGTCAGGCTGGGAGGACCTGGCGTTCGCCGCAGCACCGCATGCGCTGACAGATCAACCGGAATTGTTCGCGCGCATGCTCGACCGTTTGTTGTTGCTGATTGCCCGGCTGGACGCGACGGACGAACGCGACAGTGCCACTGTGGCAGCGTTGCGCGACATCCGGGCCGGCTTGAATACACTGGATCTTCAACTCGAAAGAAAAAATCTTCCATTTGCTATTCAGACGTCTATTGACGTGATCCTCACCTGCTTGCAGCAACACTATGAGCAATGCGCGAGGTCCGGAGTCAGGCAGCTGCTTCAGCCGGATCTCGCCGAGGCACTCGATAGCGCCATTTCGCGTACTTCCCAAGCGATCGGCGAGGGATTCAGGCCCGCACCATTGCACGCGCTGGTTCTCCTAAGGATATCGCTTTATCCAGAAGGCGCCGAGCCCCTCGAGCGCCGTCTGCACGCACAAGGGGCATAGGGACGGCGATGCTCTGTATCAGCATCGGCATATTGACATTGCCTTACACGTTCTATGGGTATGTTGGTATTAATCTGCATTGTCAGATACATTTAAAGTCAGACAATGGAGCAATCAATGAATGACCCGGCTAACGAAGATTTCGAGCGAAGCCAGAATCTTGTCCTTGCACTTGGCCGCGCCCGCAAGCTCATGGCAGCCGAACTCAACCAGAGGCTCAAGCATGTGGGCGTCAATCTTCAGGAACGCGGCATTCTGTTGACCCTCGCACGCGAGAGCGTGAAGTCCCAGGCCGCACTGTCGAAGCTGCTAGGCGTCGATCCGGGACGAATGACCCGTGTGCTGGACAAACTGGAACAAGGCGGACTGGTGGAGCGCTCCCGCAACGGTATGGACCGGCGCGTTGTCGACGTCTCGCTGACGCCGGCGGGGTGGGAGAAGGTCAGCAGAGATGCGGGCGCGGTGCCAGAGGTGCGGGGCGAGCATTTTGGCCACTTCACGAAATCCGATTTCGAGGCCCTTAGCACGCTTCTATCCAAGTTGCTCCATGGCAGAGACGGCTTTTTTTGCATTGAATTATCAGACGTGTCAGACAAGCAACAATGACTGACAGGAAGGTCAAGTAATCGAGACTGGAGAACGCAGCATGTATTCGCCTTCCAATGCCGACGCGGCGCGCCTGAGCGGTGCTAGGTTTATGCTCGGCACATTCGCCGTGGCGCTCGCCACCTTCATGAACGTGCTGGATTCGTCGATCGCGAACGTGGCGATTCCGACGCTCTCGGGCAATCTCGGCGTCTCGGTCGACGAAGGGACGTGGGTCATCACGCTGTTTGCGGCGGCCAACGCCGTGTCTATTCCGCTGACCGGCTGGCTCACACAGCGTGTCGGTCAGGTCAAGCTATTCGTCTGGGCGATTCTGCTGTTCGTGCTCTCGTCCGCAGCGTGCGGCCTCGCGCCGAACCTGCTGACGCTGCTCGTCGCGCGGGTTGTGCAGGGCGCAGTGGCAGGCCCACTCGTGCCGCTCTCGCAGGCGTTGCTGCTGGCGTCGTTTCCGAAGGAAAAAAGTTCAAGCGCGTTGTCGTTGTGGGCCATGACCGCCACGGTCGGGCCGATTGCCGGCCCGGCGCTCGGTGGCTGGATCACGGACAGCTACAGCTGGTCGTGGATCTTCTACATCAACGTGCCGGTGGGCCTCTTTGCCGCCGCGGTGATCTGGATGATCTATAAGGATCGCGAAACGCCGGCACGCAAGCTGCCGATCGACAAGGTCGGGCTCATCTCGCTGATTGCGTGGGTCGCCTCGCTGCAGATCATGCTCGACAAGGGCAAGGATATGGACTGGTTCAACTCGCCGGTAATCTGGATTCTCTCCATCGTCGCACTGGTCAGCTTTGTGTTCTTTCTCATCTGGGAGCTGACCGAGGAGAAGCCGATCGTCGACTTGCGGCTATTCAAGGAGCGCAACTTCCTCGGCGGGACGATTGCAATTTCAGTCGCCTACGCGATCTTCTTTGCGAACCTCGTGATCCTGCCGCAATGGATTCAGGGCTTTCTCGGCTATCGAGCAGTGGATGCGGGTCTCGTGACGGCGCCACTTGGCATCTTCGCGGTGATCCTGGCCCCCGTGCTGGGCAAGATCATGCCCCGTTCCGACATGCGGGTGCTCGCTACGCTAGCCTTCGTGGGATTCGCTGCCGTGTTCTTCATGCGCTCGAACTACACGACCGATGTCGATGCCTGGGCGCTGATATTGCCGACCTTGCTGCAGGGCATTCCGACGGCGCTGTTCTTCACGCCACTCACTGGCATCATCCTCTCAGGGCTGCCGCCGGCAAAGATTCCGGCGGCGGCGGGTCTGTCCAACTTCGCACGCATCTTCGCCGGTGCAGTGGGCACGTCGCTGCTGAGCAACGGCTGGAACGACCGGACGATCCTCCATCATGCCCGGCTCACGGAGCAAACCAGCGTGGACAACCCGATATTTACGGGTGCGATTTCCCGCCTGGAGACTACGCTCAATGCCTCTACGCCCAAGGCAATGGCCTATTACGAGGCCTCGCTCAACGCGCAAGCCACCATGCTTGGGTTGAACGACATCTTCTGGATATCGGCTGTGATCTTTATCGTCATCGTCCCGCTAATTTGGGTGACCAAGCCGGGCAAGGGCGTGGCGGCCGGCGCCGCAGGCGCTGGCGGTCACTGACCCCGGGGGAACGTGATATGGAACATTACGCAACCGAAACCTTCGTGCTGACCGAGAGTGTGGGATTCACGCTCGTCAAGGCACGCAACCTGATCGTTTCGGAAATGGACGCGGCGCTCAAGGACTTCGACATCACGGGCCAGCAAATGGGCATCCTGCTGTCGATGAAGCTTAGTGCGGCCAGTACACCGTTCGAGCTTTCGAAATTGCTCGGAATCGACACGGGCCTGATGACGCGCACGCTGGACAAGCTCGAAGCGAGGGGGCTCCTCGAGCGCTCGCGAGACGTCGGCGACCGGCGGGTGGTCAATCTGACCTTGACGCAAAAGGGCGAGGAAATTGCTGCTCAGCTTCCGGAAATCGCACCGCATGTCCTGAACGCGCGGCTGCGCAAATTCACCACGGTGGAATTCCACGAACTGGGCCGCCTGCTTCGCAAACTCGTCGACGATTGAGCGCTGCAGTCATGCGGTCGCGCGCACTTTTTTATCCATCACTCTGATCGGGTCAGAAATGAATTCGCAGATTATTCAATTCGACATCGGTTCCCGTGTGTTAAAGGTGAGTGTGTCGGCAATTTTCGCGGCCGTGCTCTCGGCCTGTGTCAACTATGCGGGCATCCATAGCGACAAACGGATTGAGCTGCCGCAACAACTTGAGACGACCCAAACCCTGCCGGCGGAGCAAGGCCACTGGCCGGCTGCCGACTGGGTAGACCAGTTCGGCGATGCGCAACTGAAAGCGTTGATCACCGAAGCCCTGCAAGGCAGCCCGACGATCGAGGAGGCACGCGCTCGCGTCGCCGAGGCGCAGGCCTATAGCCAGACCGCGAAGGCGAACACGCTGCCGCGCGTTGGTGCGGACTACTCGCTGACCCGCCAGGAGTTCAGTGGCACCACGGTGATTCCGCCGCCGTATCGGGGAGGCTGGGAGACCGAAAACAAGGGCATTTTGACCGCTTCGTATGATCTCGACCTGTGGGGCAAGAACCGCGAGGCGCTCAAGGCGGCCGTATCGCAGGAGCAGGCGAGCGTCGCCGACGCTGAAATGGTCAAGCTCACGCTGACCGCCGCGATCGCACGCACTTACAACGATCTGGCTCGCCTGTATGCGCTGCGCGATATCGCGCAAGAGGAAGTCGCGCGCCGCGAGCAGATTGCCCGCATCACGGCAACCCGTATTGCGACGGGCCTCGATACCGAGGTGCAGCGCAAGACCGCGCAAGCGGACCTGACCGCGAGCCGCGGCAGTCTCGCCGCGCTCGACGGCAACATTCTGACTACGCGCTACCAACTGGCTGCGCTGATGGGCAAGGGACCGGACCGTGGGGTGAAGATCGCGCGGCCGGCACTCGGTGTCGGCGATGAAGTGCGTTTGCCGGACAACCTGCCTGCCGACCTGGTGAGCCGGCGCCCGGACATGGTCGCAGCACGCTGGCGTGTCGACTCGATTACGCATGAAGTGAAGGAAGCGAAGGCCGAGTTCTATCCCGACATCAATCTGAGCGCAGCGGTCGGTTTCGACGCGTTCGGTTTCGGTCAATTCCTCAATGCCGTGAGCCGCACGGTGTCGGTGGGGCCGGCGATTCACCTGCCGATCTTCGACGCGGGTGAACTGCGCGCGAAGCTGAGGGGCCGCTACGCCGAGCTCGACTACGCCGTGGCCGCGTACAACCAGACACTGGTCCACGCGCTTTCCGACGTCGCCACACAACTCGCGCAGATCCGCTCGAGCGATGTGCAGCTGGTTGACGCCCTGGCCACGCAGCAGTCCGCACAGGACGCCGACAAGCTCGCGATCACGCAATACAAGGGCGGTCTCACCAACCAGCTGACCGTACTCAACGCAGATGTCACGGTCCTGAACGCCGAGCAAACGGTCGCCAACCTGAAGATGAACCGCCGAGACCAGCAGATCGAGCTGGCATCGGCGCTGGGTGGCGGCTATGTCGACACTTCGGCGGATGCCATCCGTCACGAGGATGTTGCAGCCGGAAAAAACAACGTCCCCGTAGCCGAGCATTGAGCGGCGCGTTGGTCAATTCGTGAGGAGAATTGTAATGAGCGAAACCATCACACCCAGGCGCGAGCCGGCTGATCACATCGACGAAAATACCGGCGACGCGCAAGCTGCTCCGGCCCTCAATGGCGGAGACACTACGCCGCCGAGCCGCCGCAAGCGGCTGCTGGTCCTTCTCGCAGCAGCGGTTGTGTTTGGGGCGACGGCCTATGCTGCCTGGTACTTCATAGACGGCCGTTACCATGAATCGACCGACGATGCCTACGTGAGCGGCAATCTCGTGCAACTGACGCCGCAAGTAAGCGGGACCGTGGTCGCCGTCAACGCGGACGATACGCAGATCGTCAAGCAAGGCGACCCGGTGGTCATGCTGGACCCGGCGGACGCAAAGATTGCGCTGGGGAATGCGGAAGCGGCGCTAGGCCAGACCGTGCGCCGCGTGAGCGGCCTGTACGTCAACAACGACTTCTATGCGGCGCAGGTGGCGCAGCGTGAATCCGACCTTGCGCGAGCCAACGACGACCTGCGCCGGCGCGCGGCCGTCGCGAACACGGGCGCCGTTTCAGCCGAAGACATCGCCCACGCTCGCGATACGGTGAATGCTGCACAGGCCGCGCTCGATGCAGCGCGCCAGCAAGCCGAAGCGAATCATGCACTGACCGACCGTACGACGGTCGAGCAGCATCCCGACGTGCAGGCCGCCGCGTCGAAACTGCGCGACGCCTGGCTCGCGTACGCACGCAATACCTTGCCGGCGCCGGTGACGGGCTATGTGGCGCTGCGCCACGTTCAGGTCGGGCAGCGCGTGTCGCCCGGCACGCCTCTCATGGCGGTTGTACCACTCGACGGCGTATGGGTGGACGCGAACTTCAAGGAAGTCCAGCTCAAGCACATGCGCATCGGTCAGCCCGTTACGCTGAGCGCTGATGTCTACGGTTCGAGCGTCAAATATCACGGCCGCATCGAGGGCTTCGCGGCCGGCACGGGCAGCGCATTCGCCACGTTGCCAGCGCAGAACGCGACGGGCAACTGGATCAAGATTGTCCAACGACTGCCGGTTCGCATTCAGATCGATCAGCGCGAACTCCAAGCGCATCCGCTGAGGATTGGCCTGTCGATGCAGGTCGAGGTCGATACGCACGACGTATCCGGCAAGGAACTCGCCACCGCGCACAACACGGTTTATCGTACGGATGTGTTTGAACAGTATGGTGCACAGGCCGATGAAGAGATAGCCAAGATCATCGGCCAGAACAAAATGGCGTCGCGAACTCCCCTTTCGCAACTGGCAGCGAAGGGCACCGCACCGCGCGAGAGCAAGAGCAATGTGAATTGAGGCAGAATCGTGTCGCGGGCCCTTGAGCGACCGATCGCCTTTCACGGGCGGAAGTTATCGGAAGAAACGGCCCACTCAATGGCGCACGGAGTCGGTCAGGCCGTCGGGAGTGTCGTCAAGCGGAGATTCGCCGCAACACTTGTCGCCGGTCTTGGCGGCCAGGTCGAACAGAGCCCGTTCGTCGCGCGCCATTGCTTCCGGCATCGACTCCCGAACGAGATCAATCCATGTGCGTATCTTCGCATCGACATACCGCCTCGATGCGTAGATAGCATAGATATTCATCTTCTGCAGGACGTAGTCCGGCAGAACGCGGACCAACTTGCCGCTCTTCAATTCGTCAATGGCGGCATAGAGCGGTATCGTGGCGATCCCCATGCTTTCACGCACGGCGACCAACAGAGACTCGGCAATATTCGTCTGAACTGGACCGCTCACCTCGAGGACTTCCTTTTTGCCTTGACCTTCGAGTGTCCAGGTGTGCGCGGGAAATTTGGGGGTGTGAAGGGTCAGGCAACTATGGCGCAGGAGATCGGACGGCACCACGGGAACGCCATGTTCGTCGAGGTATTCCTTCGATGCGCAAAGAACGTTGAAGGTCGAGCCCAGATGCAGCGAGACCAGGTCTGAATCGGGCAGGGTGGCGGCAGCGATTATGGCAACGTCGCAGGTCCCCTCGAATAGATCCGGCGTACGCTGAAGCAACGTCAGTTCGATCGTGACTTCGGGATGAATCTTCCGGTATCGGGAAATTATGGGCAACACATAGTGTTGGCCGACGCTGGCGTAGCTGTGCATCCGCAGGATGCCGGCTGGTCGCTCACGCGCGTTCTTTGCCTCCGCATCCGCACGATCCAGGTCTTCAAGAATCTGGCGACATCGAATCAGAAATCGTTGGCCAGCGTCAGTCACGGACAAACGCCTGGTTGACCTGTTCAGCAAGCGAATTTGCAGATGGGCCTCGAGATCCGATATGGCTCGCGACACAACACCCGTACTCGTATCGAATGTCTGCGCAGCGGCGGTAAAGCTTCCTGTTTCGACGACGCGCAAAAATGCGCGCATGTTCATGATCCTGTCCACGGTTCAATCCTCACGGGAAGAGCAGGGTTTCAGCGCTATTCGCGTCGCAACAAACAAAGTGCTGGTTGTAATGTACAACAGATCCGGACGCTGGAAGTCACACGAACTGTTGATCCCGCGGTGCATAGAGAGACCGGCAGCTGACGTGATGGAATTTTTGCGCGCTGGTAAAAATCATTTTATCGGAGATGGATAATAAATTTATTGGACGCGCGGTCTATTATTCAGCCATGGAAATGCAGATCGTCATGCGGCGCCGAGGCGGCCCTCCGAAAGCGTCTGCTGATCACAGCGAGACTCGCTATTCACCAGTGCACGCTGGCGTTGCCGCATTCATCGAGCAGAGCCATTCGGCTATCGGTTTCGAAGAAATTCTCCGTAGTGTGAATGTGAAAAAAAGCCTGTTCTTCCACTACTTTACGAAGAAGGAGGCATTTGGTCCCGAACTGATCAACCGTTACGCGATCTATTTTGTGTGGAAGCTGGGCCGGCTCCTGGCTGACGAACGCACGCACTTTTCCGCTGCAGCGTCTGCGCGATTTCATCGCCGACGGCGAGGCGGACATGCAGCGTTGCAAGTTTCAGCGCGGCTCCTTGTTAGGTAATCTTGGCAGGAAGATGGGCGTCCTTCCGGAAAGCTACCGCAAGCGTCTTCGCGAAGTGTTCGCCGACTGGCAAACGCGTCCGAGGAAGTGTCTAGAGCGAGCGCAGTACGCCGGTGAGATTCGCGAAGGCATCGTTTGCGCTCAACTCGCAGCGTTGTTCTGGATTGACTGGAAGGTTCCGGTTCTGGCGTGAAGCTGGAAGGTTGGTCAGCAGCGCTGCGCAAGCCTGCCGTAGTTCTTCGTTGCTTTTGTGTGAAGTCGTCTGTTTTGTATTTCTCCGGACGGTAGGATTATTTGATAAATGCCTCCCGCCGTCCATTGAATAAACGTCAATTCTATATTGTACTATGGGGTACTTATTAATGCAGGATATGAACGCACGAATCTTGATGGCGGAAATGGCGTCGCTTCAAACAGGATGAGAAATGAACACCACTTCGTATGACTACATCGTTATTGGCGCCGGCTCAGCCGGCAGCTTGCTCGCTAATCGGTTGAGCGCCGATAAAACAAAAAATGTTCTCCTGCTCGAAGCGGGTGGACCGGATGACTACATCTGGATCCACGTGCCTGTCGGTTACCTCTACTGCATCGACAATCCGCGTACGGACTGGCAGTTCAAGACGGAACCGGACAAAGGCCTGAACGGGCGTCAGCTGATTTATCCGCGCGGTAAAACGTTGGGAGGCTCATCTAGCATCAACGGCATGATCTACATGCGCGGCCAGGCACGCGATTACGATCACTGGGCGGAACTGGCCGGTGACACTGACTGGACGTGGGAGAGTTCCTTAAAGGACTTCATGGCGCATGAGGATTTTTTCAAGCTCGATCCCGAGAATCGGGACCACTTGAAAGGCAACGCCGCCGCCATTGCCCGAGTCCATGCGAACGGCGGCGAGTGGCGTGTGGACAAGCAGCGTCTCCAATGGGAAATTCTCGATGCCTTCGCCCAGGCGGCGGTGCAGACCGGCATTCCCGTGATCGACGACTTCAATACCGGCGACAACTTTGGAGTTGGCTACTTCCATGTGACGCAGAAAGATGGCTGGCGCTGGAACACGTCAAAGGCATTCTTGCGACCCATCAAACAGCGCCAGAACTTGACGATCTGGACAGATGCACGCGTGAAGCGTCTGACGATCGCCCGGGACGCGAACGGGGCGCTGTGTTGTACTGGCGCCGAAATTTTGTACAGCGGGGAAATCGTCGACGTTGCTGCAACACGCGAAGTCGTCGTGAGTGCGGGCGCGATCGGCTCGCCTCATATTCTTCAGCACTCGGGCATCGGGCCGGCGTCGTTGTTGAAACAGCATGGAATCGACGTGATTCAGGACACCCCGGGCGTTGGTGAGAATCTTCAGGATCACTTGCAGGTGCGCGCCGTGTTCAAGGTGCAAAACTGCGACACGTTGAATGTTCTTGCATCGAATATGGTGGGCAAGGCAAAGATTGGTCTTGAGTATGCTTTGCACCGCTCCGGGCCGATGAGCATGGCGCCGTCGCAACTGGGCATTTTCGCGCGTAGCGATCCGTCCCGTCAGCACGCAAACCTCGAGTACCATGTCCAGCCGCTTAGCCTCGATGCGTTCGGCCAGCCGCTGCATACGTTCCCGGCATTTACCGCAAGCGTTTGCAACATCAATCCGACGAGCCGCGGCTATGTTCGTATCAAGAGCGGAAACTTTGAAGATGCGCCGGCCATTGCACCGAACTATCTGAGTACGGCTGAGGATCAGCGGGTGGCGGTGGATTCGCTGCGCCTGACGCGCCGCATTGCCAGCCAGTCGGCGTTGGCCAAGTATCTGCCCGAGGAATACAAGCCGGGTACGCAATTCGAATCGGATGCCGAACTTGCCAAACTCGCTGGCGATATCGGCACGACGATCTTTCACCCGGTGGGTACGGTACGCATGGGCAACCTCGACGATCCTAAAGTCGTGCTTGACAGTCATCTGCGTGTACGCGGCGTCGCGGGCCTGCGGGTGGTGGATGCCAGCGTTATGCCGAAAATCACGAGCGGAAATACGAGCGCCCCGACGATGATGATTGCTGAGAAGGCTTCGCACTGGATCCAGAAGGGGATCTAACTTCGTGAGAACAAGGATTGGAATATGAGCGATAGCAAAACTGGGGCGAAGAAGCGCTTGCCTCTCGAGGGAATCACAGTTCTCGACTTTTCAAGAGTGCTCTCGGGACCGTACTGCACCATGTTGCTCGCCGACCTCGGCGCGCGAGTCATCAAGGTCGAGCGGGTGGGGACAGGCGACGATACGCGCGCATTCGGACCGTTCGTCGATGCCGAGTCTGCGTACTTCATGTGCTTCAATCGCGGTAAGGAAAGTATCGCCCTCGATTTCAAGTCTCCTCGCGACCGCGAGCTGCTGAAGCGTCTGCTGGACAAGGCCGATGTGCTGGTCGAGAACTTCCGTCCGGGTGTGATGGACCGCCTGGGTTACGGAGCCGAACAGTTGGCGCGGAGCCATCCGCACATTGTCTACGCCTCGATATCGGGGTTCGGTCATACTGGACCGTACAAGGAGCTGCCGGGCTACGACATTGTCGTTCAGGCGATGGGCGGTGTCATGAGCCTCACGGGCTGGCCGGAAGAGCAGCCTGCACGCGTTGGCACGAGCATTGGCGACCTCGGCGCGGCCCTGTTCGGCGTGGTCGGCATACTCGCGGGACTCTACAAGCGCTCGCGCGACGCCCAAGGCACTCACGTCGACATTTCCATGCTCGATTGCCAGGCTGCGTTGATGGAAACCGCATTTGCGCGCTTTGACGTGGAAGGCCAGGTGCCGACCCGAACCGGCGATGCACATCCGTCGCTGGCGCCGTTTGAAAGTTACGCCGCACAGGATGGTCGTTTGATAATTGCGGCCGGCAACGATCAGCTTTTCCTGCTGGCGGCGGACGCCCTGGGTGCGCCGCAGCTCGCACTGGATCCGCAGTTCCTGACCAATGATTTGCGTGTGCAAAACCGGCCGGCCCTGACCGAGGCACTCGAAGCGATTACGCGCGGCGCACCAGTCGAGGTTTGGATGGCAAGGCTGAACGAAGCCGGTGTGCCGTGCTCGCCAATCAATACCATTGACAAGCTTTTCGAACATCCGCAGCTTCAGGCACGCAACATGTTCATTCATGTGCAAGGCGAGTCGCAACGGAAAGTGCGCACCGCAGGAAATCCAGTGAAGCTCAGCACTTCACCTGATGAGGACGTTTCGGTGGTCAGGAGGGCACCGGGGGTGGACGAGCACCGCGAGGCTATCCTGCACGAATTGATGGCCCGGTCCGGAGCTTATGCGTCGCAGGGCCATGCGCAACCGGACCACGAAGAACCGAAGGCAATTTCCAATCTTGTAGCCTGACGCAACATTTGAATGTAGAGGTGAAAGCATGTCTACGGATGTAACGCCGGTGCGCATCGCACCTAGTAATGCTACCAAATCTCCGGTTGCGGAAGTAGGCGGTGGAGCATCGACTTCCAATCCCCTGCTTGCCGAAGCGGCGTCGCAAAACGGAGCGTACGAAACCATCAAAGTCGATCGACGCGAACGCGTGGGTCTCATCACGCTCTATCGTCCGAAGAATCTGAACGCGTTGAATACCCGGTTGTCCCGTGAGGTACTCGATGCGCTAGTCGAATTCGACAGGGACGACGGAATCGGCGCCATCGTCATCACCGGCAACGCGCGTGCGTTCGCCGCTGGCGCCGATATCGAAGAGATGGTGGACAAGTCGTTCACCGATCTCCTGGAGCACGACGTCTTTGCCGAATGGGATCGTGTCCGCTCGATCGGCAAGCCGATCATTGCGGCCGTGGGTGGCTATGCACTGGGTGGCGGTTGCGAACTCGCAATGATGTGCGATTTTATCATTGCAGCGGAAGATGCGCAGTTCGGACAACCCGAAATCAAGCTGGGCATTCTGCCAGGTATTGGCGGTTCGCAACGCATGACTCGTGCTATCGGAAAGTCGCTTGCGATGGATTTGATTCTTACGGGGCGCAACCTGAATGCCAAGGAAGCGCTTGCAGCTGGACTCGTAGCCAGGGTGGTTCCGGCAACAGATCTGCTACAGACCGCACTGGAAACGGCGCACACCATCGCGGGCTATAACGCCCCCGCCGTTCGGCTCGCCAAGGAAGCCGTCAACCGCACCTTCGAGACTCCGCTGAGTGAAGGTATCGTGCACGAACGCAGGTTGTTCCAGGCGGCGTTTGCAACCGAAGGTCAGAAGGAAGGGATGCACGCATTCCTCGCCAAGCGCGCGCCGGTTTTCCGGAATCGCTGACAATCGCGGAAAAAAGTGCGGGCAGGCAGCGAATCGCCAGCGGTGACGATATGCGCCAGCCCAACTGAACAACGGGTCCAAACATGAAAGCGATCCGCGCCGCGTGGTGCGGATCGTCATATTAAGGCTCGAGTTCGCCGGTGACAAATTGTGCAGTGCCATTACCGAAACTCCAGTCGACGTCCGAATTGGTCACGAAAGAGACCATGACGTCGCTGGGCGCGATGTCGCAGCTCGTCTGAAGCTCGCGGCAAAGCTCCTTATAGAAGAACTGCTTTGACGCTTCTGAACGTTGGCGCGAAACGACCGACACAAGCACGACATTCTTCGTGCGCGTGATGCCAAGTCCCGTGTCCTGGACCACCATGCGGGACGGCTTGCGCTCGTCGACAATCTGGTAGCGATCGCGCTCGGGAACCTGGAAAGCCGTCATCACCGCGCGGTGAGCCGCATCGAGCAGGGTCTTGATCTGTTCGTCGGTACGGCCTTCTTCAATATCAAATCTGAGCAGAGGCATTTCGTTTTCCGATAGATGGACGTGGCACATGAACGGTGACGTCAGAAGTCATTTTGGAACATCGGTCGGTCGATGGATGCAGTTTAGATGCGCTTGTCAGTCGGTGAAAGATCTGCGATTGAAATCACTGTTTAGAGTTATGAACGATCAGGATCATGGAAAAGCAGAAAATCGATCAGATATGGTCGCACCTCTATTGGCTTACCGTGCTCGCCGATCAAGGGAGTTTCACGAAGGCTGCTGCACGCCTGGACGTTAGCAAAGCTTCAGTAAGTCAGCGTATCGTGGAGATCGAGCGCCTGGCCGGAGTTCCGCTAGTCAACAGGACGACGAGGAGCATGCGGCTGACCGACGCCGGACAGAGACTCGTGGACGAGTTACGTCGGCCGTTTGAGGAGATCGCACGCAGTTTTGGCAAGGTCCAGGACTTGGCCGAAGCGCCTCGTGGTCTCGTGCGCGTCACTGCGCCGGTCGCTTTTGCACGCCAGCAGCTCGTACCAAAGATCCCTGCGTTCCTAGAAACCAACCCGGAGGTGCGCTTGCAGCTTGAGGTTTCCGACCGGATCGTATCGCTTTCGAATGAGGGATTCGATCTGGGCATCAGGCACAGTATGAGCGTTCCTGATACTCATGTTTCATGGACGCTGAGCGATACATACTCCTTGATCGTTGCAAGCGTGTCGTACATTTTGCGGCACGGGATGCCGACCGCACCCGAAGAACTGCCCCGTCATCGCTGCCTCTACTATCCCCGCGGCGACGAGTCGCCAGCATGGAGTTTCGAGAGTCTGAAATCGGGGCGCACGGACGATGCACGCCTGACGGTACCGGTGACGGGTCCGTTTGCCACGAACAACAGCGAGTCGCTAAGAGATGCGGCAATTAGCGGCCTTGGGATAGCCCTCCTGCCCGACTTTAGCGTACAGGATGCTCTGCGACAGGGCAGTCTCGTGAGACTGTTGCCAGACTGGCGTCCGGTGGGCGCGTTTTCTGAAAGGCTGCATATCGTTCGTCCTTATTCCGTTAGGGTGCCGCCTGCCGTCTCGGCGTTCGTGGTCTATCTGCGCCAGGTTTTTGCGGGAGGCTTCCTGGAGGGAGAGTGAGACGTCCCGCTTCAAACCTGCTTTTAACCAATCGACACAAATGTTGTTCCCGCGTATATGTTTATACTAAAAACTCACCTGGTTACGATGGCGTCAGCTACTGCAAACAACCGTTTTCAGCCAATCACAGTCAACGAGGTGAATCATGAATCTCCGAGTTCTGGTACAAGCGATTTCAGTCGCCGTGGTGCTCGCCGCTCCCGCCATCACGTTTGCCCAGTCAAACGGACCCGTTACGCGGGCCGAGGTTCGCAATGAGCTCGTGCAGCTCGAAAAGGCGGGATATCGCGTCGGGGACGGCGATCAGACGGGGTATCCGGAGCAACTCCAGCAGGCCGAAGCAAAGGTTGCGCGTGCCTCAGCCGAATCAAACGGTTACGGTGGCGTAGCGAACCGAGTGTCTGAATCCGGAGCGGCCAGGTCCGCTGCACCCCAGGCGGAAATTCCGGGGCTGCGTCCGATCTACTCGGGTCAGTGAATCTGGGGTGGAGAGGCCGATTTCTTCGTGCAATCAAGTTCATTAAGTTAGTATTGCGAAGTAATGTGTCGAAGTTGCAGCCCGAAAGAGAGGTGGTCATGGCGCGGGTGTTGCTATTGGGGCGGAGAGCTGCGCGTTCACTGGTGCGCTCGATCGCTACGCTTCGGAAGCCAACACCGCAACCCCGACCTGGCCGGCGGCTTGTTGGGGGCGCGCTCGTCCTCGATCCCGACAAATTGGTTTTTTCCCTAAGCACATTTTTTGCGGCGGCCCTGGTACTCTTCATTTCATTCGAGTCGAGCTTGCCCCGGCCCTGGTGGGCATTACTGACCGTCTATGTCACGGCGCAGCCTATGGCCGGCGCAACGCGCCCCAAGGTGTTGTATCGCCTGATCGGCGTTGCCGCCGGTGCGCTCGTGACCCTTGCAACGGTGCCCAACTTGCAGAACTCGCCGGTGCTGTTGGTGGGGTGCCTTGCCTCATGGACGGGATTTTGCATTTACCTCGCGGTCCTCGACCGGTCGCCGCGCGCCTTTCTCTTCCAGATGGCCGCGTTCAGTTCCGCTGTCATGAGCTTTCCTTACCTGTACGACCCGTCTGATATTTTCACGACCACGATTTCCCGCCTCGAGGAAATGACAGTTGGCGTCCTGTGCGTGACCTTAGTGCATGCCATCCTGAAGCCGCGCAATGTTCGGCCGGTGCTGCACAAGCGTGCCCAGTCTTTCCTTGGGCACGCTTGCCGGTGGGCAGCGGAAGCACTCCGTCAGCGACACACTCACCTCGAGTACGAGCTTCGCCGCACGCTCGCCACGGACGTCACGGAGCTCGGCATGATTGCCGTCCATCTGCCATTCGAACTACCCAACGCTCACGCGACGCGAGCGACGGTGATGAAGCTGCAGCACCGGCTCGTCGAGCTTCTTCCGCTCGCTTCCGCCGCGGCTCATCGCCTCGACAGATTGCGCGCGCTCGATGCACTTGATGACGAGACTTCAGCGCTTGTGCAATCGGTGATCGCCTGGCTGCGTAACGCCGGCGACCCCGGCGCCGGGCTCGAACATGAACTTGCTGCGCGTTGCCGTGCGCTCGCGTTGCAGCATCTTCGCAATGCAGGATGGGCCTCGTTGCTCGCAGCCAGTCTGTGTGACCGGACTGCCGAGTTCATCGATACGTTGCGCGCCGCGCGCCGACTGGCTCGCGCAATCGCGGATGCAAGGGCGGGCGGGGGGGCTGTGAGTGCGGAGGCGCACCTCAAATTCACGATGCCACGGGACCATGGCGTGGCGTTACTGGCAGGCCTGGCCACTGCAGTAGCGATCGCGATTTACTGCGTATTCTGGATCCTGCTGGCGTGGCCGAGCGGCATCGCTACTGCCGCATTTTCCGCGCTCATCACTTGCTCGTTTTCGGCGCAGGACGATCCCGCACCCGGCATATGGAAATACCTCAGCGCGACGCTTACGACCTTTCCGCTCGCGGCGCTTTATCTGTTCGCGATCCTTCCCCGAGTCGACGGGGCAGGGATGCTCATCGCGACGCTCGCGCCGGCCCTCCTGTGGATGGGCTACCTGCAGGCCGACCCGGCGCACGCGCCGCGCGCACTGCCCATGCTGGCCTGCTTCATTGTGGCCATGGGTTTCCTCGATCGCTTCCAGGCCGACTTTGCGGGTTTTCTCAACACCGGCCTCGCCCAGGTCGGGGGTGTTGTCGCCACGCTCGCGGTTGCCAGTCTGTTTCGATCCATGAAGCTGGGCTGGACCGCGTATCGCATGGTGTTGCGCAATTGGGCGGAACTCGAAGCGCTCGCGGACCTTGGCCAGCCCTTGCGTGCCTGGACGTGGACTGCCCATGCGGTGGACCGGCTGGGTAAGGTCGCTACCCACCTCGCGAACGCGGATGCCCTCGATACGCTGCACGCGGCCGATGGGCTTATCGACTTGCGCGTCGGGCGCAACCTGATTCAGGTACGCCGGGGATTCGATCGGGTCCAGGGGGATGCGCGCGTTGCGATCCAGTTGGCCCTTCAGGAAGTCGTTGCGCTTTACAGCGCGAGGAGAAGCGCAGGCAAGGCGCTTGTCGGTAGCGCCTCCTTGCTGCACGCCATCGACCGCGCAATCGGTGCGGCACGCAGCGAGGGATCCGGCGTAGGCCGCGCCGCGCTGATAGCGCTGGTAGGTTTGCGCTGCAATCTGTTTCCCGACGCGCACCCTCTGGAGCTTGCAACATGATGGTCGAAGAACTGCGAGTGTTTGGCATTTATATGCCTGCGCCGCTCGCGTGGGCAATCATTGCGATGATCGTCGTCTATTTGCTGCGGGGCTGGTTGCACCGGCTACCGTTGTACGCGCTTCTCTGGCAGCCGGCGCTCCTCGAACTAGCGGCTTTCGTGTTGCTCTGGTGGGGCATCGGCCATATTGCCGATGCGTATCTGGTGATACCGGGAGTTACCTGATATGTCCGGGTGGCGTCATATGTTGCGCACGCTTGCCACGGCGGGCCTGCTCCTCGGCATGCTTGCCGGCATCTACGGCCTGTGGGTGCGCTACCAGATCGAACCTTTGACGCGGGACGGCAAGGTGCGAGCCGACGTCGTGCCGATCGCCCCGGACGTTAGCGGCCTGGTCACGGAAGTGCGCGTGCGCGACAACGAACGCGTCAAGGCGGGCCAGGTCCTGCTGGTGATCGATCCTTCGCGCTATCACATTGCACTGGCGCGGGCCGAGGCCGACGTTGAGAAAGCGCAGGCAGGTTATGACGAGGCGGTGCGTGAGGACCGCCGCAACCGTGCGATGCCCGACGTGATTGCCGAGGAAACGACACAGCAGGGGACGGCGCGGGTCGCGCAACTGCATGCCGAACTGGGCGAAGCCGTCGCGGCACGCAATTTGGCAGCGTTGAACCTGCAACGCACGCAGGTGCTGGCGCCCGTGGACGGTACCGTGACCAACGTGGACCTGCAGCCGGGCGTGTATCTGAACGCAGGCAAGGCGGCGATGGCGCTGGTGAGCGAACGGTCGCTGCGTGTGGAAGGGTACTTCGAGGAAACCAAGCTGCCGGCCATCCATATTGGCGATCCCGCCAACATTCATCTGATGGGCGTGGGCGAGGTCATCCGGGGCCACGTGGAGAGCATTTCAGGCGGCGTGGAGGACCGTGAGCGCGTGGGCACCGATGCGCAACTGGCGAACGTGAATCCATCGTTTACGTGGGTGCGGCTGGCGCAGCGGATTCCCGTGCGCATTGCGCTCGATTCGGTCCCGGCGGATGTGCGGCTCGTGCCGGGGCAAACCGCCACGGTCGAGGTTCACGCGAAGGCGGGCGATACGCGCGTCAAGCGGAGCCTGCCATGGTAGGCGTGTGCGGGACGCTGGCCGCCATTCTTTGCTTCGTGCTGGCTGCCTGTGCGGAGGTGGGTCCGAACTATCGGGTGCCGCCTAACGCGCTGGTCAACACGCCGGCCGCGAACGGCGCATTCGTGGCAGGTGGAAACGCTGTTTCCGACGCGCCGCTCCCCGACCACTGGTGGCATCTGTTCGACGACCCCGTGCTCGACGGTCTCATCGAAAACGCGCTGGCGAGCAATGTCGATCTGAGGGCCGCCGAGGCCAATCTCGAACGCAGCCAGGCGCTGCTCGCCGAGGCGCGCACGGACCGAGAGCCGAGCATCGCCGCCGATGCTTCGACCACCTATACCCAGCAATCCGCCGAAGCCGTGCTCTCGCACGTGCAGCCGCCACGTCACGAGATCTACAACCTGGGCCTCACCATGAGCTACGACCTCGATCTGTTCGGGGGGATTCGGCGCGGCATCGAGGCGGCTTCGGCTAACACCGACGCGACCGTTGCCGCGCGAGACCTCGTGCGGGTGAATGTTGTAGCGGAGACGGCACGTGCGTATGCGGATCTGTGCAACGCCGGCAACCAGATCGACGTGCTCCAACATGTGATCAAGGTTCAGCAGCGCAGCCTCGCGCTCACCCGCCAGCTCGTCGCCAATGGCCGCGCAGCGCCATTCGAGGAAGGCAGGCAGCAGAGCCCGATAGAGAGCAGCCGGTCGCAGCTTGCACCGCTTCGTGCGCGTCAGCTCAATGCTGCTTTCCGGCTTACCACCTTGATGGGGCAGCCACCCGAGAGCTATGGCCGCTCGCTGCTCTCGTGCCACACGCCGCTCAAGCTTGATACTCCGATGCCGACGGGCGACGGGCAGGCGCTGCTCAAGCGCCGCCCCGACGTGCGCGAAGCCGAGCGCCAGTTGGCCGCATCGACTGCGGAGATCGGCGTCGTGACGGCGGAGTTGTACCCTGACATCCGGCTTGTTGCGACTATCGGTTCCACCGGTTCGGCGTCCAGCTTCATGTCGCCACTGACCAACCGTTTCGGTGTTGGGCCCGCCGTGTCATGGGATCTGCACCGCAGCGCGATACGCGACCGTATCGACGCGGCGCAGGCGCAAAGCCGGGCGAGGCTCGCCCATTTCGATAGCACGGTGCTCACGGCGCTGCGCGAAACCGAGAGCTCGCTCGACACCTATGGCGCGTCGCTCGAGCAATTGCAGCGCCTCGAGGCGGCACGGGACGTCGCGCGCGATGTGGCACAGCGAACCGATGAGCTTCGGCAGGGAGGCAAGGTAGGCGGACTCGTGGCGCTGGATGCCGAGCGCACCTGGGTGGCTGCCGAAGTCGCCGTGGCAGCGGCGCAAGCGGCCGTCAACAACGATCAGATCACGGTTTTTCTCGCGCTGGGCGGCGGCTGGCAATGAGTCGGTTCCCGCGCTCCGGCATTACACAGAGGAACAATTGATTTGTCGCGAAGCTCAATGATCATCGGCGGAAGCTTCTGCAGAATGGGAGGCATCGAATCGCTGCTGACTCTCTGCAAACTCTTCGGAATGCCTGCCATGCTGATCCCATCTCCCGATGCTCTACCGCAGTCGAATCCCGGTTTTTCACGCATGTACGCGCGAGGCCGTCTGACCCTCGGCGTCCTGTTCGCAATCGAATCGTATGCGGGCGACGCACCGGCCATGCGCAACCAGATCGCTATCGCGCGCCGGGCCGAGCAGGCGGGTTTTGCCGCGCTCGGTGTGCGCGATGTCCCGCTGCGCGATCCGAAGTTCGGCGACCTCGGGCAAATCTACGACCCATGGACGTGGCTCGGATATGTAGCTGGCCAAACTGAATCCATCGCTCTGTTCACGGCGGCGATCGTGCTGCCCTTGCGTCATCCGTTGCACACCGCCAAGGCGGCAGCGAGCGTTGACCGGCTCACCGGCGGCAGGCTAGTGCTCGGCATCGCCTCGGGCGATCGTCCAATTGAATTTCCGGCATTCGGGGTCGATCGCGAAGCGCGCGGCAAGCTGTTTCGCGAGCAGGTCGATTATCTGAAGACCGCTTGGGGCCGCATGTTTCCGGCCATCGAGAGCCACTATGGCACGCTCGACGGCGCGGATCTCGTGCCCAAGCCCATCTCGGCGCGGGTTCCGCTGATCGTCACCGGCAACAGCCAGCAATCGACCGAATGGATCGCACGGAACGCCGACGGGTGGATTACCTATCAGCGTTCCCTCGCTAGCCAGATAGAGTTGATTCGCGGTTGGCACGCCACCGTGGCGGACGTTGCGCCCGGCACCTTCAAGCCATTCGCCCAGCCTTATCACATCGATCTGGCTGCCAACCCGAACGAAGCGCCTACGCCGATTCACAACGGCCACCGCCTTGGCCGCAACTGGTTGCTGCGGACACTGGAGTCGCTCGAGGAAGCGGGCGCAAACCACGTCCTGCTCAACCTCAAGTACGGTTCGCGGCCCGCCGAAGCCGTGATCGAAGAACTCGCCGCCCATGTCGTGCCGCGATTTCCGGCGCACGCGGTAGCGTAGTTCGTTCGAAATTTCTCCTGAAGGCGCACCAGCAAGGTGCGCAGTTGAATCGAATCACATTTGTTGAGAGAGTCAAGAATGAAGCTGATTTACGTTGGTGATCCGATGTGTTCGTGGTGCTATGGTTTCGGAAGGGAGCTTTCCGCGCTCATTGAGCGTGTACCCGACCTGAACCTGGATATTGTCGTAGGCGGGTTACGGGCCTATGCAACGGACGTACTCGATGAAGCCGGCAAGCAGATGCGATTGCAACATTGGCACCGCGTTCAGTCGCTGAGTGGCTTGCCGTTCGACCGCGAAGCACTCATGGCGCGCGAGGGATTTGTCTACGATACGGAGCCAGTTTGCCGCGCAGTCGTTGCGGCACGGCGCTTTGTTCGAAACGATCAACTGCTAGCCGTTTTTCGTGCGCTTCAGAACGCGTTTTACGCGGAAGGCCGGGATACCACAGACGGTCGTGTACTGACCGATATCGCCGTTGGCGCACTGCGCGTGATGAACGTTGCGGTGACTGTCGACGAGTTCTTTCAGATTTGGGGATCCGCGGAAACAGAGAAGGAGACACAGCAGGATTTCGTCCGTGCCAGGGCGCTTGGCGTCACTTCGTTTCCCACCTTGCTACTCGAAGCGAACGACCAGGTGTTTGCAGTAGACTCCGGCTATGCGAGCGTCGATGAACTCGAGCATCAGCTCAGCCAGCTCGAACGAAACTTCACATAACGCGCGATTCCAATGCTTAAGACGGTTCGGGCGCATGCGCGCGCGCAGCCGCCTTTCTGCTGCTCTGGCCGTTGAGAAGCTGTTCCCGCGCCAGGCTAACGAACGCTGAGAGTGCCGGCGTGACCAGCGCGTCGGTCCTGCGGATGAAAACGGTCTTTACGTTGCGGAATTCGGACGGAAGTGCATGTGCGCGAATCGCATGTCGTGATTCGTGGTTCTGCGCGACGGCCTTCGGCAACAAGGTCACACCCATGCCCGCTCCCACGCACGACAGGATTCCGTCCAGGGTACCCAGTTCCATGACCTGGTTGGGCACCAGTCCAACCTGATAAAACCAGTGCTCGAGTGTAGAGCGATAAAAGCAGCCTGTGCGGAAAGCCAGTACCGTCTGCTGGGGCATGGCCTTCATGAGCGCGGCGAGCGACTCGAATTCGCGGCTGCTCACGAGGACGAGTTCCTCCTGAAAAACTTCTTCCTGTGCGAGCGCAGCGTTCTGGTGAAGCCCACCAACGAATGCGCCGTCGAGGCGACGACTCTCGACTGCCTTTATCAATTCCGCCGTCGTGCCCGTGAGTAGCGACAGTCGGACCTGAGGATATTTTTCCCGATATTTTGTCAGTACTTGGGGCAGCCTGATTGCCGCAGTGGTTTCCATTGAACCGAGGCGTAGCAAGCCAGTGGGTTTCGAGGTGTCCAGCAAGGCCTGACGGCTTTCCTCGGTCAGCTGCAGAATGCGCTGTGCGTAGCCGAGAAATGTTTGTCCAGCGGGAGTGAGGACTACACCGCTCTTTTGGCGGATGAATAACTGTTGACCCAGTTCGGCTTCGAGTTCCTTCACACGCATGGTTACGTTGGACTGCACGGTATGCACCTTTTCGGCCGCCGCCGTGAAGCTCCCGTGTTCTGCAACCGCGCAGAAGATTTTCAACTGACGCATTTCCATCGCTGCTCCGTAGACATCACTCTTTATGATGCATGACATCCGATATTGTCACTTTACATGATTGCTTTGTCCTGACACAGTGCAGTAAACACTGACGAGGGAACACGTCGATCATGCAATTGGCGACAACCATCGAGTGCCTGTTCGCCGGGGGTATCGGCTATCTGGGCCCCGAAGGGCAGCTCAGCGGCATTTTCAAGCGCCGCGCTGCTGGTCCGGTGCGCGTGCAAACCGACGGCATCGTGGGTGACGAGCAGGCCGACCGGAGGGTCCATGGCGGACCGGAAAAGGCCGTTCATCACTATGCCACGCAGAACTACCAGCGTCTTGGCGAGATGTTTGCAGAGGCTGCGCACGCGCTGATTCCAGGAAGCTTGGGTGAGAATATATCGGCCTACGAATTATCGGAATGCAACGTGCACATCGGTGACATTTTCCAGGTGGGCAGTGCAGTGTTGCAGGTCTCGCAACCTCGCAGCCCATGCTGGAAGATCAACCACCGGTTCGATGTTGAGCGGATGTCGATGTTTGTCGTGCAGGAGCGCATTACTGGCTGGTATTACCGGGTACTCAGCCCGGGCGCCATCGAGACAGGCGATTCGATCGCACTCCTGGAGTGTCAGACCGAGCGCTTTTCTATCGACCAGTTCTGGCAAGTGCAACTGTCCCACCAGCCGAACGTAGGCGATCTGATCGAACTGAGCGACGTCCGGGGGCTCGCGGCGGATTGGAAACGGCGCCTGGTGGAGCGGGCGAAGTGGCTTCGTACACGGCTCGAGACTAGCGCTTGAGCGTCTTGCCGGTGTGGGTAAAGAGTTTTGATCACGAGGAAAAAGCGCGTGGCAAGGCAAGGTTTCCCTACGCGATTTTTTGATTGCATTTTTTCCACAAGAGAACAATTGTGTTTAGCGTCTGTACCTTTCACCGAGGCGTGCTGCCTTTTAGACTCGTTTCATTGCCAACCTCGCGAAGGAGAGCCGGAGATGAAAGCATTTGATGACAGCACTGATGTTGGTCATTTCATTCGGGGAGAGCGCGTGCGCGGCAGTGGTTCGCGCATGCAGCCCGTCTACAACCCAGCAACCGGCGCCATAGCGCGCACGCTGTTGCTTGGCGAGACCGCAGATGTCGATGCTGCGGTCACGAGTGCGAAGACCGCATTCCCCAAGTGGAGCAATACACCGCCGATCCGTCGCGCACGCGTGCTTTTGCGCTTTCTCGAACTGATGAACAAGCACCGCGACGAGCTCGCAGCGATCATCACGGCTGAACATGGCAAGGTATTCTCGGACGCGCAAGGCGAGGTAGCGCGCGGGATCGATGTGATCGAATTCGCCTGTGGCATTCCGCAACTGCTTAAGGGCGACTACACCGAGCAGGTGTCCACCGGCATCGACAACTGGACCGTGCGCCAGCCACTCGGTGTCGTCGCGGGCATCACGCCGTTCAACTTTCCGTGCATGGTGCCGTGCTGGATGTTTCCGGTCGCGCTGGCGGCCGGCAACTGCTTTGTCTTGAAGCCGAGCGAGCGCGATCCTTCCGCCGCGCTATTCATGGCTGGGTTGCTTAAGGAGGCCGGACTTCCCGATGGCGTATTCAGCGTGGTACAGGGCGACAAGACGGTCGTCGACGCGCTGCTCACGCATCCCACGGTGAAGGCGGTGAGCTTTGTCGGCTCCACGCCGATCGCGAACTACATCTACGAAACCGGTGCAAAGCACGGCAAGCGCGTGCAGGCGCTCGGCGGCGCGAAGAACCACATGGTGGTGATGCCGGATGCTGATCTCGACAAGGCAGTCGATGCACTGATAGGCGCTGGATACGGGTCGGCCGGGGAGCGTTGCATGGCCATATCGGTCGCCGTGCTGGTGGGTGACGTGGCAGACAAGATCGTTCCCCGGATCGCCGAGCGCGCGCGCAGCCTGATCGTCAAGAACGGCATGGAGCCCGACGCGGAGATGGGGCCGGTAGTGACGCGCCAGGCGCTCGAACGCATCGAAGGCTACATTGAACTGGGTGCGAAAGAAGGTGCCTCGCTCGTCGTCGATGGCCGCGGCCTGAAGGTGCCGGGGCATGAAAATGGCTTCTTCATGGGTGGCACGCTGTTCGATAACGTGACGACCGGGATGCGCATCTACAAGGAAGAAATCTTCGGTCCGGTACTTGCCTGCGTACGTGTCAAGGACTTTGCGGAAGCCGTCGACCTGATCAACGAACACGAGTTCGGTAACGGCGTGGCGTGCTTTACGCGCGACGGCCACGTGGCTCGCGAATTCGGGCGCCTCATCCAGGTCGGCATGGTGGGTATCAACGTGCCGATCCCGGTTCCGATGGCATGGCACGGCTTCGGTGGATGGAAGCGCAGTCTGTTTGGTGACACGCACGCATATGGCGAAGAGGGTGTTCGCTTTTATACGAAGCAGAAGTCGATCATGCAGCGCTGGCCGGAAAGCATTGAGAAGGGTGCCGAGTTCGCCATGCCGACCGCGAAGTGACCTCGGCGGTGCTTGCGCCGCTGCAAGCCGCTGCACGATCCGCTACAGCGGAATATTGGCTTCTTGCCGAAGGTGATATGTGCGCCGTACACGAACCAGTAGCATGCAGGTCCAATGGGAAGCGCGCAATGAGGAGTCTTGAATGCGAAGGGGCCCGATTGCGCGCTCGAATTGCTAGCCAACCTGCCTCTGTATTGTTCGCGAATTCCTAAAGGTGATTACATTTCGGCCTCGTTGATCAGCGTTAGGCGGATTGTTAGCTGGAGAAAATATGATGGAAGCGTGCGGAAAGGATTTTCGACCTGACGCAAAAGAGGGCGCCGGAAGCGCCGGAAGCGGCGTGGCCGCGCGCCGTACGGAGAAGGGAAAACCAGCATCGGCGGTGCGCAACTGGGCCTGGGTTAACAACGGCGACTCGTACGACTGGATGGATTCGGCGGGCCCGTTTTCCTCAGTGGACATAGCGGGGTAGCCCGCGTCGTAGATGGTCATGCGCGCGCGTACAGCCGCTGAAAGATGACCCTTCAGCACACCTATCACCGGCAGCGATAGCGCGATGCAAAAGTTTCGCTTGGTTTGGTGGCAGGGTGATACAAATTTGAAGCAGCATTTCCATGCGAGATCGTTCCCACCATGACGTCACTGACTATTGCCGAACGCATTGGCAGATTTGCTTACGAAGCGCGCCCCGTTCATCTCACGCACGCTTCGCGCGAAATTTTCAAGCGGAACATTCTCGATAGTCTCGGCTGTGCCATTGCTGCGTTGCCTGGTAAGCCGTTTAAGGCGCTGCGTGATCAGTTCAGCGAGTACGGCGGCAGCAGCGGTTCGTGCTCCCTGATTGGAGGCGGTTCGACGTCACCGGATCAGGCGGCGCTGTATAACGCCGGCCTCGTACGCTACGTCGATTTGCTGGACAGTTATATGTCCCCAGGCGGCCTTTGTCACCCGAGCGATAACTTCGGCGCGATTTTGGCGGCGGCACAACACGCACACGCGAGCGGCGAGGATTTCATGCTCGCGCTCGCGACCGCATATGAAATCGGCTGCCGTATTACAGCGATCGTGCCCGTGATGGCAAAGGGTTTCAATCATGCGATTCAGCTTGCCATATCGTCCGCAGCGGGTGCGGGAAAACTATTTGGGCTGAACTCGGGTGAACTCGCGCACGCCATCACGATAGCGGCCGTCGACAATATTTCGCTGTCTTGCGTGCACTCTGAGCCGGTATCGCAGTGGAAGGGGTTCTCGCCGGGTATCACAGGAATGCGTGCAGTCTACGCGGCATCGCTCGCGAAGCGCGGCTTCACAGGGCCGTTGCGTCTCTTCGAAGGGCCGAACGGTCTCGAGCGTATGTTCGACCAGTCGCTCGATCTCAACTGGGAAGACCCGAGCCTCGAGGTCGTGCATCAAACGGTGATGAAGAAGTTCTGTTCCTTGATACACGGACAACCGGTGCTCGAGGCGACGCTCGAAGTCAAACGCCGCAATGGCCTGCGCAGCGAGGACATCGGGGAAGTACGGTGCGACATCTTCCAGTCCGGTTATGACATTGCGGGTGGAGGCAGCTTTGGCGACAAGGATCTTCCGCAAACCAAAGAGCAGGCTGACTACAACCTCAAGTATCTTATCGCAGCTGCGCTGCTTGACGACCAGGTCGGTCCTGCGCAGCTCGAACCGGAGCGGGTCCAGGCAGCGGACGCCCAGGCGCTGCTGCGCAAGGTAACGGTGCGCCCCGACGAGCAATTCAGCGCGCAATACCCACGTGCGCTGAACACGCGCATCACGATTCAATGCCATGACGGGCGGGTGTTCAGCAAGGAGCACGTCGGTTTCGAAGGCGGACTCGACAATCCGTTCACGTGGCAACGCACCGTTGAGAAGTTTCATTGGCTCAGCGAGCAACATGCGGACGAGGCACTGCGCAACCAGATTGTCGAATTGGTCTGGGTATTGGACGAGCACTCGATCGAGGAACTGATGCAGTTGCTCGTGAAGGTAAGTCCGCAAGCACGATTCCCGTCGCGGCACCCGGGAATTCAATAGCCAAGGATGTGAACCCAGGAGATACGAATGTCACTCATATCGTGCGACATGCGGTTCGGAAGAACCGATGAGCAAAAAAGGGCGCTGGCAGCTGGGCTGCTGCGCGTGGTTAGCGCGGCAACGGGAGAAACGAAGAACGATATCTTCGTGGTGATCCGTGAAGGCCGCGGCATCAACTTTGTCGAACATGGCGAACACTTGCCGGAGTACGTCGATGGCGCGGCGAACGATAAAGCACTGATCGAACGCCTCAAATAACCCGTCGCTGGAGAATCACAATGCCCTTTATCGAATGCCACATCAGCGCGGGTCTGACGCCCGCGCGCCGCGAGCAGTTGATGCGCGACATTATCCAGGTTACGCACGACGCCATTGGTTCGGATCCGAAGATCATCAACGTCATTCTGCACGAACACCCGCCCGCGAATATCAGCATTTCGAGCCGCATCAACGGCGAGGATTTTCGCAAGGACAAGACCGGCTGATCGCGGCGTCGCTGCAGGTGCACTTGCGTATGGGCCCAATGAAGACGTGGGCAGATTTCGTTGATGCAAGAACAAGGGATGTCGCCGACCTCCAAGTTTTCGCGGCAATCGCTCGTGATGGCAGCGTGAATCGCGCGGTGGTGGAGCTTCCTACGGTCCAGTCGAACGGCACCGCGCGAATCCGTTCGCTTGAGCATGAGATTGGCGTGGTGCTGTTTCAGCGCCACGTGCGTGACGTGAGGCTCACGCCAGCGGGCGGCGTATGCTGCCTTACGTCGCGAGGATCTCTAAGCTCTTCGCGGACGCGAGACTCGCCGCGCTCGACGACGGGCCGCCCAGTGGCGAACTAGCCCTCGGTACACTCGAAACGACCGCAGTCTTGCGTCTTTCTCTCATCCTGAGTAGCTATTGCGAGATAGCACCCTTACGTCCAACTCTCCCTGACTACCGGCACGATTTTGCAGCCTGTCGTCTGATGTCGTCGAATGCCGCCCGGACGGCGCGTGTGTGGCTGTGCCGGTCGATCATTCAGAGTTGCATTGCGAGACGGCGTTCGAAGAGGAGTTGGTGCTGGTTACGCCCCGTACGCTGTGTGGACTGGATTCGCTGTATTCGACCATGAATTTGAAGACCATTTTGTTCCGGTTGGGCTGTTCCTATCGGCAGAGGCTCGAAGCCCTGCTCAGCGAGCTGGGTGTATTTACGGCGATGCCGCTGGAATTCGGGTCGCTGGACGCGATTATCGCGTGCGTTGCGGAAGGCATCGGCATTACGCTGTTGCCGCGCGGCGTTGTTTCTCGCACGGCGCAGCACGATACCATCGCCATCCACACACTTGAGCCGGAGAGGGCGAAAGTCAGCACCCAGTTCGTCCGCCGGCAGGATGCTTAGGTCTCGAGCGCGATGCAGGCGTTCATCGAGGTCGCGCGCATCCGTGCGTACGCCTTGACTATCGCCGCGTAGAAAGCGGCATCTTCAAACACTCTGCGATGGATGCATGGTGCTCTTGGGTGCGCCTGCAGGCGACAGTCGCGAAGCGCTTTGATGTCGGCGTGGAAACTCAGTTGTTCCTGGGCGTTAGGCTGGTTCAGGCGTTCGGATTCTAGAATGGTCGGGTTGTCGTTAATGGCCGTTCGGTCACAGTGCGCGCTCTTCAAGTTTTCTTGTACGTTTGCGCTCATGGAGGGCGCTACGCAATATTGGGTCTGCAATGGAAAATGCTGCCAACGTTGCTCCTCGTAAGGGAGCACCGGCTAATGAGAAGCTTACTTACGTCGCACGTAACGCCGGGTATTGGCGCCGGAATCTCGCCATCTGCGTGTTCGGTTCATTCACAACGCTCGTCAGCCTCAGCATGCTGCTGCCGTTCCTGCCGCTCTACGTGCAGCAGTTGGGCGTGACATCGACCTCCGCCGTGGTGCAGTGGTCGGGCGTTGCGTATGGCGTCACGTTCCTCGGTACGGCAGTAACGGCGCCCATTTGGGGGCAACTCGCCGACCGCTACGGCCGAAAGCCGATGTTGGTGCGCGCCGCGGTGGGCATGGCCGTCGTGATGTCGACTATCGGCCTCGCACACAACATCTACGAGTTGGTCGCGCTGCGCTTTGCCGCTGGCCTGATCGGCGGCTATGCGTCGGCGTCGATCGTGATGATCGGCACCCAGGCGCCTCCGGAGCGTTCAGGCTGGGCCCTCGGTGTGCTCTCCACTGGCGTGTTGGCCGGCAATCTCGTAGGACCGCTCATCGGTGGCGTGCTGCCGAACTTGATCGGTATTCGGGGGACCTTTTTCGCAGGCGGCGCCATGATTGCGATTGCGGCGATCCTGACGATCGTGCTCGTGCGCGAAGACTTTAGCGCACCTCCCGCTCAGAAAACGAAGGCGACACAGAAGCGCGCGCCGGCTTTGAAGCCGGGCGGCAACTATGCGGCCCTTGCGGCTCTGCTTGTCACCGCAATGATGGTGCTGCTGTCGAACATGTCGATCGAGCCGATCATCACCGTGTATATCGGCCAGCTCGGCGTAGCGCATAATCGGCTCGCAACCGTCGCGGGCATCGTCATGGCCTGCTCGGCGTTCGGCAGCATGTTGATGGCGGCGAGGCTAGGCGCGCTTGCGGACCGTATAGGCGGCTGGAACGTCATCATCGGGTGCCTGATCGCTACCGGTATCGTCATGATCCCGCAGGCATTCGTCACGCATTGGTGGCAACTCGCGGCGCTACGCGGCGTGATGGGCATGACTCTGGCCGGCCTGCTTCCGTCAGTTGCGAAACTCGTGCGGCACGCCGTGCACGAGGGGCAGTCCGGCAAGATGCTGGGCTACCTGCAATCTTCGCAGTACGCAGGGCAGGTAGTCGGCCCACTGATCGGCGGCGCAATCGGAGTGCACTTTGGTATGCGCTATGTGTTTTTTGTCACCGGTGTGCTGCTCATTGCCTGCGCAGCGCTGGATCGATGGGCCAGCAACAAGGCCGCGTGAGTCGCGGCGCAAAGAAGCGATACGGCTAGCGCGACTGGATTTATTGCGGGGGGGATTAGGGATTCTCTTCCGTTACCTGAACGGCTTGTTCGAGCATGGGGGTGGCGATAAGTGCGCCGTGAATGCCGATCACGCTGACGATTTCCAGCACCTCCATGACCTCGTCCTGCGTGGCGCCGCAGCGCAGGGCGTTGCGCATATGCGTCTTCATGCCTTGCCGAAAGAGATGCGTGGCGGCCGCGTCAAGCGCACATAGCACCAGTTCTTTGACCTTCGGCTCAAGCGCTGTCGAGCGCATTGGAACCGCCGAGAAATCTAGCCATGCTTCGAAGAAGTCCGGGTCGATGCGCAACAACGCATCCCAAGATGCGTCCCAATAGTCGTGCGTGCTGACGAAGCGATTCTTGAGTTCGGCGCTGCGTTCGTCCTCTCGCTTTGTTTTCGCCGTAATGCCTTCTTCGTACAATGTCTCGAGCAGGACCTCGACCCCGACATTTGCAGCGTGAATGCCGACCATGCTGCTGAGTTCGAGCACTTCCATCAACTCGGCGCGGCTCGCGCCAAAATCCACCGCAGCTTTCAGATGCATCGCGACGCCTGGCGTAAACATGTGTGTCGAGGAAGCGTTGATTGCGATATAGATGAACTCCTTGACCTTGTCGTCGAGGGCGTTGTGCTTGAGCGGCACGACGGAAAGGTGCAGATACGCGTTCAGGAATGCTTCGTCGACGCGCAGGATACTCTCCCATTGCGGGGCCCACGTATTGCGCAGCCTGATGAAGTTATCTTTGATTGCCTTTTGGTGTGCATTAAGGGTCATTATCGGTTCTCCTGGACCAGTCGTGGTAACGTGGCGGCGTGGAGTCTGCCGTTGTGTAGGGCTGCAATCTTCAGGCGGCTTCCAAAGCTGCAGTGCTGTTGCGTGTTTGCTCTGAAGGCACAGCGTAAGCAGCAGTCCGCGATCCGGTCACGTTCTCGCGGAAGAATTCGGTGCAGCAGTTTATGAAAGTTCTGAACCGAGTCGGCTGCAACTCTCGATGTGAATAGAAAAGGCACAGTTCGAGGCCGCCGTGACTTGTGCTGCAGTTGTGCAACTCGGGCACGAGCCTGCCTACCTCGATATCGTTACCGATCATTGCCTCTGGCAGGGCCGCGACGCCGGCGTTTGCTTTCGCGGCGGTACGCAGGAACTCATCGCTGCCGTCAAACGACGAGCGCGGTATCAGCCGCACCGGATTGCCGTTTTCAAGCAGTTCGTTCTGGTCGGAGTTTCGTTGGCGAAGATGTGGCGGCATCAGCAGAAGATGCTTCGATAGGTCGGTGGCGCGCTTGAGTGTACCGTGTCGTGCAAGGTAGCGCGGCGTGGTCACGATGGTGCGCGAGGAGGCGAGCAGGCTGCGCCTGATCTCCGCCGATTGCTCGCCACGGTCTGGTGGCTGAATTGCCATATCGAACTTGCCGTCGTAGAGATTGACTGGCCCCTCCTGAATCGAGACCTTCAGGTTGATATTCGGTGCGAACGTACGATAGCGCGCAATAAACTTCGAGAAGGATTCGTCAGTCAGCATGGGATGCACCACAAGCCGCAGCTTGCCGCTGTCGACTTCGTGCTGTTTAGTGATACGGCGGTTCGCTTCGTCGAGCGCTTCGAGTAGCCGCCGGCAACTATGGTAATACCATTGCGCTTTTTCAGTCAGGGTGACCGAGCGCGTCGTACGGTGCAGTAAGCGCGTATGGGTGCTCGATTCGAGTTTAGCAATCGCGTTCGAATTGGACGCGGTGGTAACGCCGAGCGACGCGGCGGCCCAGCTGAAACTCCGGTGCTGCGCGACGGCAACAAACGCACGCAAAATATACAAGTGCTCCATGACCCATCTCCGTTCCAACGGTCGCACAAGTCGAACTATCCCACTATAGCAATGACGATCTGAATTGACGCGCTTTGTTTCGATAGAGGTATTACTCGTCAAGATAGCTGCCTGGGGAAATCGCGGAATGTGCAGATGGATAGAATCGATATCGGACAAGATTTTTTACATCTTGTATAAGGACAAGTGCCCGGTGCGCTATTTATCCGGTTGAGCGGCGGAAATAGAGTAGCTGCATGATTGATCGCTTCCTGCCCGGCGGCATGCACGCCGGGCGGACCAACGTGGAGTCGCATGATGAGGAATGGCGGAAAATTGTTTCTGGTTACTGGTGCCAGCGGCGGCTTCGGGCGCGCTTTCGCCGAAGCGGCCTTGAGTGCTGGACACCGGGTAGTGGGCACGGTGCGGCGCGAGGACGATCGCGCCGCGTTCGAGGCGCTGCACCCTGCGGCCACCAAAGGCGTGATTCTGGACGTCCGGCACTTCAACTCGGTTGGCCCCGCCGTGCGAGAGGTGGAGCAAGCCTGTGGCGCGATTGACGTATTGATCAATAATGCTGGTTATGGCCATGAAGGCGTGCTCGAGGAATCGCCGCTAGACGAGTTGATTCGTCAATTCGAGGTCAATGTCTTCGGTGCGGTGGCGATGATCAAGGCTGTGTTGCCGGGAATGCGCAAACGGCGCAGTGGTCATATCATCAATATCACGTCCATGGCGGGCCACACGGGTATGGCCGGTATTACCTATTACAGCGGCAGCAAATTTGCGCTCGAGGGTATCAGCGATTCTTTGGCGAAGGAGGTCAAAGACCTCGGAATCCGCGTGACTGCAGTCGCACCGGGGTCCTTTCGCACCGACTGGGCAGGGCGCTCGATGATTCGCTCGGAGCGTGCCATTGCAGACTATGATGCGATATTCGATCCCGTACGCAAGCGGCGCCAGGAATATAGCGGACATCAGGCGGGTGATCCGGCGAAGGCGGCGCAGGCAATACTTCAGATCGTGGAGTCGTCTGATCCGCCGACGCATCTGCTGCTGGGCAACGATGCCCGGCGCGTGATGGACATCCATCTGAAGACGCTGGGGCGCGAGCTCGAAAAATGGACCTCGGTGACGCAATCGACCGATTATGATGAGAGAACATGAGGATAGCTACGTAGGATCGTTAAATGAATGGATAAGCGCAGATTCAATCTCTGACTGTGGGTATTGGCCTGACTGTTCGCGACCTGAACATCACGGTCGTTTTTCTCGGTGATTGATTGCGCTGCAACACGATTGACAGGGTAGTCGATTTGACGGTGGCTAGAATGCGACTAGGAAAATCACGATCCTAAGCAGAAAATCCTCACTGGCCCCGCAGCAACCGCTTTCCGATTGTTGCGGGGCGGGACTCCCTCGTTGAAGCTTTGGGGCTACAAGCTTGAGCGTGGACTATTTTCCTGCCTGCTGACTGCCTTCGGCCTCACTGTCCGTCTCCTTGCTGACCATGCCGGTGTACTTGGCCAGACGTCTTTCGACGTCGGGATTCTTTTGCAGTCCGACTTCCATGAGTGCCTTGATATCGCGTTGTGCCGCTGGACGCTGAACCGATGTAATGAACGAACTCCATTCCGCACCCAGTTCCTGGTCGGTAGGCAGAGAGGTCGCGTTGACGGTTTGCTTGATATCGGCAACGGTCTGTTTGTCAAACGTGGAGATGCGGCGCGCCAATGTGTCTACGAACTTGTCGAGTTCAGCATCAGGCAACGCCCGATTCACATAGCCATAGCGCTCCGCGATATCAGCGGGAATGTCATTGCCACTCAACAGGATTTCGAGTGCGCGGCCTCGACCGACCAGGCGAGGGAGTCTGGCCATAGGACCACCGCCCGGCGTAAAGCCAGCACCCACTTCGAACTGCGAGAGCACTGCCTTCTCACGACTGGCAAAGCGCATGTCGCACGCCAGAGAAAGTTCGCTGCCTACACCCGTAGCACGACCGCGTATTTCTGCAATTGTCACCACAGGCGACCGACTCAGACGCACAAAAATGTCAGGCAGCGGGGGCAGGCCGGTTGAGCCTGCAGGCATGCTGGTGGTGGCTTCGAGTGGAGGAATGAAATCGTAGTGAGTCAGGAAGAATCCAGGTACCGCGCTGTCAAATACGACGACCTTCACTTTTGGATCGTTCTCAATCTGCGTCACGACGCTATTGAGCATCGGGATGGATTCCGGACCAAAGATGTTGAACGGCGGATGATCAATGGTGACGCGCCAATACGCCGGTGTTACGCGTGTGATTCTGAATTCTTGTCGGGCGCTGGGTTCCGTCTGCGGCGCTTGGCCCGACACAGCATTCGCTTGCTGAGCCGATGCGTCAAGAGTGCTGGCGAAGACTACTAAGCATGCGAGCAGCATCGCTACTGGGTGTGCTGATTTCATGATGTTTTCTCCTGTTTGAAATGATTTTAGAGAACCTTCTGCCTGACTTATCTTATAAATATAAGTATTAAGAAAAGATACACGGATATTTTGATTTGTTATGTGATGAAGGGTGAAGCATGTTTCGCAATCCGTCGATAATACCTTGGTGTTGGTTTCGAGTGGTGGTAGATCTGGATTTATGAGTCACGAGAAAATATCGAATCTCCATTTGTAAAAAATAAAACAACTACGAATTATAATAATTGACGATATGCAACAATATTTGAATTGTATTACCTTGGAACAAAAATCGGCCATTGCACTGCCAATCTCCCCACGATGTCGATTGGAGACACACTGCGATTTGACGTATCGTGAACGTCTCCGCTTATTGCCTCTGCAAGCCATTCAGGGACAATGCACGTCTTGCGGTGCTCCCGATTGCGTTGGACGAGGAGCGAACGTACCTCTGCACTTAGCCTATGGAGAAGGGTAACGTGTGTGAAACTGGAGTTGGTAAGGATGCCATGTCGTCGGATGACCATCAGGCCGCACCGATTGTCTTCGTGATTGACGACGACATCTCCGTTCGTGAATCGCTGGAAATGTTGCTGCGCAGTGTAGGTTTGCGAGCGCAGCTCTTCGCTTCTGCGGAGCAATTCCTCGCTTACCCGCGCGCCTCGGAGCCTGCATGTCTCGTCCTCGACGTCTCGCTTCCAGGTGTGAACGGCCTGGACTTGCAGAAGCGCCTTGTTTTGGACTGGGCAGACCTGCCAATTATATTCATCACGGGCTATGGCGATGTGCCGACGACGGTGCAGGCCATGAAGGCAGGCGCTCTCGAATTTCTCACCAAACCATTCGACGACGAAGCGCTGCTCGTGGCCATTGGGGATGCGCTCGAGCGCAGTCGGACTGCTATCGATACCCAGGCTGAGTTGAGCGCGCTCCGCACTCGCTATTCGACGCTCACGCATCGCGAGCAGGAAGTCATGGCG
This sequence comes from Paraburkholderia sp. BR10141, assembly GCF_056155635.1. NCBI lineage: Bacteria > Pseudomonadati > Pseudomonadota > Betaproteobacteria > Burkholderiales > Burkholderiaceae > Paraburkholderia > Paraburkholderia sp. BR10141. The sequence goes on from NZ_JBMIQH010000022.1 coordinate 73,962, forward strand.
CTTGTTGTCTCGGGACTACCGAACAAGCGGATAGGCTGCAAACTCGGCATTAGCGAGATTACCGTGAAGTTGCACCGGGGCAAGGTGGTGCAGAAAATGGGCGCGGGCTCACTGCCCGAGCTCGTCAAGATGTCGGCGGCGTTGTCTCGGTAGACGCGATAGACGTGTGAGCATTGGTGGATATCTGAATCGTCGCTTCACATTGTCCAGCCGTTTATCCCCATGAATGAACTGTGTGCGGCAGTGCGAACGTGCCAGTCGAAAGCGAACACACCGGAGCGTGCTCAGCCCGGTTTCCGCTCGCGTTGCCGGCGATACTCGAGAGCCGGCAATCCGCCCCAGCCCCAGTTGTCCGTATCGACCTCTTCGATGATGACGAAAGTGGCCTCCATCGGCTTGTTCAAGACGTCGAGCAGCAATTGGCTCGCGCCCTTGATCAAGTCAGCCTTTTCTTGCGCCGTGACCGACGTGGTGCCAGGTTTTGTACCCTCGCGGGTGATTTGAATCGTGACGATGGGCATCTCGCTCTCCTTAGCAGTGGAAGACGCGGCGCCGTATCGCTGGCGCCTTGTGCGTTCAATGGCGTTGGATGAGGCTTAGTGGCCGGCGATCTGGCCGCCGTCGACATGCAGAATCTCACCCGTCACAAACGGCGCGGAATCCAGGTACAGCACTGCATCGACAATGTCGCTCATTTCGCCCATGTGGCCCATGGGATGCATTGCGCCCAGTGCGGCGTGTGTTTCCGGCGGGTGCATCGGCGACTTGATGATGCCGGGCGCGACAGCGTTCGCACGGATACCGCGCTTGGCGTACTCGATCGCTAGCGAGCGGGTGGCCGCGGCGATGCCGCCCTTGGTGAGCGAGGCCAGCACTGAAGGCACGCCATCGACTGCGTGATCGACGAGGGTCGTGGTGATGCTGACCACGTGACCGCTCGAGTGTTTCTCCATCTCGGCGACGGCGAATTGCGTGATGAAGAAGAAGCCTGCAAGGTTGACACCGGTCTTCAGGGCGTAGTCTTCGGCGGTGTAGCTCGTGAACGGCTTTGCCATGAAGATACCCGCGTTGTTGACCAGCGTGTCGACGCGGCCAAAGCGCGTGATCGCCTCGGCAATCACGCGGCGTGCGGTATCCCGATCAGCGATGTCGCCCGCGACCGTGGCGATGTTGGGATCGTCTGACGGCTTGATAGAACGTGCGGTGGCGACCACGCGGTCGCCGCGCGCACGGAATGCTTTGACCAGCTCAGCGCCAATGCCTTGCGATGCGCCGGTAACGACGACGACTTTCTGCGATGTGCTCATGAGGGAACCTCCAGGTAGTGTGTTTCGGGTTGGTTGACGTTTGATTCGGCGCATCCGATACCTACGCAATTTACTGGTGTTGCCGTCAAGACCGAATACCCGGCGTGGTCAAACAGTTTTACCTTCCGGTAAAAAATCGATAAAGCACGCCAATCCGGCTTGCGGGTTGTTCATGTACCCGGCGGTGTGGATTCACCCTAAGAGATTGCACCCATCATTAATTATCATTTGATGAGATTTATTGGGCGGCCTATCGTCAAGTGCAAAGAGGTCGAAGTCCATCGAACGAGATCACGTGGGACTGAAAGCGCCCAAAACCTTCCACGGATGGAGACAAACGAATGGACACATCAACCCGAAGCGGGATTCAGGGCAATCCCTTGTTCGAGACGCTGGTCCGACGCAGGAGGCGGTTCGTCGGCTGGCTGACGGCCATGACGTTGATTCCCTATGGCGCGTTCATCCTCGTCGCCAGTTTCGCTCCGCAATTTCTCGCAATCAGGCTTTCCGAAGGCAGTATCGTGAATATCGGCTGGCCGATCGGTGTCGGGCTAATCGTTGGGAGCTGGGGGTTGACGGGGTTGTATGTTCGACGCGCGAACGGCGAGTTCGACGAACTTACCGCGCAGATCCTGGCAGGAGCGGAGCAATGAAACGTGCCGCCCGGGTCGTCGCTTTCTCACTCCTCTTTGGCGTTTCGATGGTCTCCAGAATTGCGTCTATTTACTTCGGTGTGGTTGCGGTGCTGCTAGGCATCCTGTTCAAGGAACAGAACATCGCGTTCCTCGTTGCACTGACCTTTGGCGTAGCGGCGTCAGTGAATTTCCCGATCCTCGCGCTTTCGATCTACTGGAAAGGGTTGACGACGCGCGGCGCACTGATTGGCGGCATCGCCGGTCTCCTGAGCGCCGTCGCGCTCGTCATTCTCTCGCCCGCGATCTGGGTCACCGTGCTGGGCCACGCGAGGGCGATCTTCCCCTACGACTATCCGGCGATTATCTCCATGACCGTTGCGTTCCTCTTCGCCTGGCTGGGCTCGATCACCGACCAGAGCCGACTGGGAGCGCGCGAGCGGGACGATTTCGCAGAGCAGTCGATTCGTGCGCAAACGGGTCTTGGCGCGTCCAGCGCGGTCAGTCACTAAACACGTGTAGAGAGGCAAGTATGCAACTGAGAGACAACGGTCTTGGGTATTCGCCCATTACGATCGCGCTTCACTGGATCGTGGCGCTACTGCTATTGTCGATCATCGGGATAGGCGTCGCTCTCTTTTTGAGCCCTGACGATACGCAGCGGATTGGCCTCGTACGAGCGCAGAATCTGTTTGGCATCGCGTTGTTCGTCGTCTCGATTTACCGACTTTGGGCGCGGCTCTCTTCATTTCACCCGCTGCCAGTTGGCACGCCCAACCCCATTGAGGTGATAGTCAGCCGGTCCGTAGCGGTGGGCCTGGCGCTCGCGATGGTGCTGCTGCCGATAGCCGTATGGCTTACCAGGTCTGCTGGTGGTGTCGTCATCGACTTGCCGGGCGGCCTCGCGATCCCCGCGCTCATCGGTCCGAGCGTGCGTGTGCAGCGGGTAGTCGACGTTCTCTTCGACATCGGTGCGACGGCCTTTGTGCTGGGCCTCGCGTTGCATCTGTTCGGCGCGTTCAAGAACCTTCTCGTTCTTCGCAATGATGCGCTGAAGCGGATGCTTGGCAAACATGTGGAGCTTTGAGCAATGAGCGAATTAAATACAGCGTATTCCGGAAATCTGGTCACGCGGCTCTGCGGCGTGCAGTATCCCGTCTTCCTCGCCGGAATGGCCGCAATCTCTGGCCCGAAGCTCGTCGCGGCAGTGGCCAACGCCGGTGGTATGGGGACGCTTGGCGGGCTGCGTCTGCCGCCGCTCGCGTTGCGCAAGTGGATCCGGGAAACACGAGAGCTGACTGAAAAGCCATTCGGCGTGAATCTCGTGCCGAAGTTCGGCGGACCTGAGGTGTTCGAAGCGCAGTTCAAGGTCTTGCTTGAAGAACGGCCGAGAATGCTTTCCTTGTTCTATGCCGAAGACTATGCGGCCGAGATGATTCCGCGCGCCAAGGATGCAGATATGGTGGTCATGGTGCAGGTGGGTTCAGTTGCGCTTGCCCGGCAGGCAATTGAGCGGGGGGCAGACATCATCGTCGCGCAGGGCAGCGAGGGCGGTGGCCACCTCAATCGCGGGACCATCAGTGTCATGTCACTGGTGCCGTCGATCTGCAAGATTGCGCAAGGGCGTCCTGTGTTGGCAGCTGGCGGAATCGTGACACGCAATGACGTGAGAACTGTGATGGAGCTTGGCGCGTCGGGCGTGCTCGTGGGCACGGCCTTCGTTGCGACCGACGAATCGAATGCGCACCCGCTCTACAAAGAGAAGATCGTCGAAGCGACCGTGGACGACACGGAGTACCGAACCGGATATTCGTTCGGCTGGCCGTACGGAACACCCCACCGCGTGATTCCCAATCGCGACAAATGGAACCTGCTGCGCTTCATTGGTGGCGGCGCGCGCTCCATTGATAAGCCACGAATGGCGCAGAAGCTTTCACTGTATGCGGGGCAGGGTGTTGGCAAGATCAACAGCGTGGTGCCAGTGGCCGAGCGCATGGTCGAACTGGTTGCAGGGTTGCTGACGGAGTCGATTGTCACGAACGCGTGGTCGATGCCCGACGTTGCGACGCTTCGCGCCGAGAGAACCTCGCAATCGATGCCGCCTGCCGCGCGTAGTGTCGCCGTCGTTCATTGAATCGGTTCATTTGATATGCAGGTCAACAATTGCGCTGCACTGATTTCCTTCATCATCATCGCAGGCTCACCCAATACCTAGGTTTAGTAGATCAGGGCGCGGCCTCTAACTATGCTGTCAACGTCGCTTGACCTGCACCGCCGGGACAGTGCTCTTCTCCACATTCAAAGTAAGAGGTGACTCAATGATATTTAGCAACAGGACCACGTGCGGCGTATTCGCCGTGTTGTTGTCATGCACCGCGATTGCGCAAACGCCGGCACCGCAAGCCACTTCACAAGGTGCCGCAGCGCCAGCCGCCACTAAGGCACAGATTCATGCTGCGAAGAAGGCCGAGAAGGCTGCGAATCGGGCGTTGGCGAAGAAAGTGCAGCAAGCCATCTACCAAACTAAAGGCCTGAGCAATACTGAAATTACCGCCTTTGCCAACGCAAGCACCGGCGAGGTGATTCTCAAAGGCGTCATCGTGGACGAAAAGCAGGAACAGATGGCCACGAGCGTCGCGCAGAACGTGCAGGGCGTCACGTCTGTCAGGAGCCGATTGACGTTGTATCAGGAAGGCAGCCAATAGGCCATACATCCGGAAGGGCGACAAACAGGAATCAGCGTTCTGGTTCATACGTAAGCGGCGGGCATGGCAGCCCGCCGTTTTGTTTGTCATTGGTCGATGTTCGGCGATCGTCGGATCTTGCGCCCATGCTTAAAGGTCTTGTGAAAGCTATCGCCTTAATCTTCGTTACCTCCTTACATAGAATTGTGTTCAGGCGCTGCGGACAAGGGTCTGCAGCACGAAACGATCTACGGAGGTCATCATGAAGTCTTTTGTTCGGACACTTATCGTTGCAGCAACACTCACGGTTCCCGCTTTGTCTTTTGCGCAGGCGAATACGTGGGGCAATGGACAGGAAACGCAAACGCAAGCGACTCAGCGGAGCACCGTGGTAGTGAGCGACAATGGCGCCGGAGAGGGCTCACAAGCGCCTGCTGGCCATCCTTTGTCCGGCTTCCTGCACCGAATTGCCCACCCTGCACATTCTGACAATGAGTGCGTCGGGCCGGCCAGCTTCTGCAATATCTATTTCGGCAATTGATGCATGGTCGCGAGCGTGCCGAAGACGCGGGCCGCGTAACCTACGCGGCCTCGTCTGGTCCTGCCTGGAGGTCGCCCGTACAGATTACGCTGTAGCCGGCTTGATGCTCTGGGTCATTGTTCTGAGGTCTGCCTTGTCTTCTTCCATGGCTTCATTGACCCAAGCCTTAACGAATTCGATCCACGCCTTTATTTTGGCATCGAGATATTTCCGGGACACATGGACCGCGTAGATATTCAGGCGTTGCAGTGAGTAGTCTGGAAGCACCCGTATGAGATCCCCATTGCGCAATGCCGAGCGGACAGTGAGCATAGGTAGTGCGCCGATTCCCATGCCTTCCTGAAGGGCAGTTGCCATTGCATCCGGAACGTTCACATTAAAGCGTGTACGTGACAGAAGAAAATCGCGCTTTCCGTCGGGCCCCGTGAGTGTCCAGCGGTCGCAGGGAAAGATTGACATCGGGACCTGAAGGCACGTGTGTTGCGACAGATCGTTGACTGTTGCCGGGTTACCGTGCGACCTGAGATAGGAAGGCGCAGCACAGAGCACGCTATGAACCGTGCCTAGCTTGTGCGACACGTAGTTCGAGTCGGGCAGTTCATCGTTCGACACACGCAGCGCGACGTCATATCCGTCTTCGAGCAGATCAGGCACGTTCCGCGACAGCGTCAAATCCACCGTCACGGCGGGGTAGAGCGCCTGGTAGGCGGCGACCGCCGGCACGACATAATGTTGACCGATGCTCGACATCGCGTGGACCTTGAGCCTACCCACGGGTATAACACCTGCGTCCGCAGCCTCCGCTTCGGCTTCATCGACTGCTGAGATGATTGCGTGGCAACGGGCGAGGTAGCGGGCGCCGGCCCGCGTTAATGCAATTCTTCGCGTCGTGCGATTCAAGAGGCGGGTCCGCAGATGCGCCTCCAGTTCCGCAACGGCACGCGAGGCGTTGCCGATCGTCATGTCGAGTTTGTTTGCCGCGGCAGTGAAGCTGCCTGACTCGGCGACCTCGAGAAAAATCCTCATGTTGCGAAAAATATCCATGGTAAAGGGCGCGGTTGTATTCGCATCTGGAGGCACATTTGTTCGCCGATGGTCGCAGTACCGACGATACAGCTTATGGCGTGTGCGGGATTCGTGTCTCCGGGTCGAATAGAATCTAACAGCTAGTCCCGCACGAAGATATCGACACTTTGGTATCAGTTAATGTCCCACGTGGACTGTCGCGAATACCAAAGGATATTGTTGCGATTGAAATTGTCGGCTAGCATCGAGCTATGCAGGTATTGTGCCGCCCTATCGCTCATGGATATAAACGAATTGGAACCTCAAGTCCTTGCCAATCGCCGAGGGGTGACGTTTGCGCTCGTTTACCGGAACAATACAGTCGAGTGCGTGATGACGATTGCGGCACTTGAGACCTACTTCTGGCTTGAACCCAGGTCTAGTGATGCCTGCATTCTGAGAACCTTCCGCGACGGCTATGACCGTATTCGGGTCATTGCTGAGCGCAAGCTACTCGCGCATCCGGCCGCGCAGGTACAACTTTTTCCAAACGACTTTGCGCGGCCCTGACGCATATAAGGCAACGGTTAGATCTGTCGCGTCGGATGGGTGCAACGCTTTCGCCGTAACAAGCGCCGCGACAGAGTATTCGAATTCTTTGACCGGATCTGGAGGCGACTCGATCATCGCCTCCTCATCATCATCCGTCAGTTATGGAGGAATTTCAGCAGGTGTGCGTCGAGTGTCTCGCGGGCAAATTTTCGCCGCCATCGTGACAAGATCGGGGAGTGAACTGGCGCCCATCTTCTGCATCATCCTGCCGCGATGCGCCTTCACCGTGATTTCGCTGATGCCGAGCTCGGCACCGACCTGTTTGTTCAGCAAGCCTGTAACAACCAGTGCCATTACCTCGCGTTCTCGACGTGTGAGGGAGGAATAGCGGGTTTGCAGACCGCGATTTTCCATCTCGACGGCAATCACCGCCCGACTGTGTTCAATCGCATCACGAATGGCCTCCACCATCACCTCACCGTTGAACGGTTTGGTAAAGAAACCCATGGCACCGGCTTTCATGGCCCTCACGGTTACCGGCACGTCAGGGTGCCCCGTGATGAATATGATTGGCATGTCTGCGCGGTCGGTCGCAACTCGCCGCTGCAAATCCAGGCCGCTCAGATCGGGCAGCGAAACGTCAAGCAGTAGGCAGGTCGGTGCGGCAACACGGGGATGAGCCAAGAATTCTTGTGCGCACGCAAAGAGTCGTGGTTGCCATCCGGCGCCGCAAATGAGCAGTTCGAGCGACTCGCGCACGGATGCGTCGTCGTCGATTACGAACACAACAGGGATGTCCGGCGAAACGCGTGGTGACAGGAGGATTGAGGTTTCTCCGGTGTTCATCATGACATCGCTCGACTTGACCTGGACGCACTGACCTTGCAGCCTAATAGTTGCCTTTGCGCAGCTTTTCTAACAACGCTTTTGCAGCAGGTCCCGAAGAGGCCGGATTTTGACCAGTGAGCAGTAGACCGTCTTCGAGCACGTACGGCTGCCAGTCCGCAGCCTTGCTGTAAATGCCCCCCTTGGCCTTGAGCTCGTCTTCGACGAGAAAGGGGACGACTTTGGTCAGGCCAACGGCTTCCTCTTCGGTATTGGTGAAGCCAGTAACCGACTTGCCCCCAACAAGGGGCTTGCCATCAGGTCCTTTGACATGTCGCAGAACGCCTGGCGCGTGGCATACAAGAGCGACGGGCTTGTTGGCCGCGATCGTGCTTTCGATCAGGGCAATGGAGTCGCGGTCTTCGGCGAGGTCCCACATGGGACCGTGGCCACCGGGATAGAAAACCGCATCGAACTCGTTGTGGGTCGTGCCCTTGAGCTTCGTCGTGTTTGCGAGAGCAGCCAACGCGGCGCCGTCAGCTTCGAAGCGGTGGGTCAAAACCGTTTGAAAGTCCGGCTCGTTGCTCTTGGGGTCAAGCGGCGGGTTGCCTCCTTTGGGAGATGCAAGTACAAGCTCCACACCAGCGTCCTTGAAAACATAGTAGGGGGCGGCGAGTTCTTCGAGCCAGAAGCCCGTCTTGCGTCCCGTATTACCCAGTTCGTCGTGTGAGGTCAAAACCATAAGAATCTTCATGCCGAGCTCCTTGGATACGATTTCATGACTACGGGATCAATGCGGCAACTGGTTTGCCACCTTTGCAACACCGGCTGCGGCGCAGACTTCGTCCTTATCGCCACCGGGCGCGCCACCGATGCCCAGGGCGCCCACCATCTCCCCGCCGGCCTTGAATGCAACGGCGCCGGGCAGCGCCATCACGTTATGAACCGTTGCCAATTGCGGTGCGAAGGGGTTGGTCTTGGCGAGTTCGTAGAACCCGCTTGAACGATCAAATCCGAACTCGGGTCCGAGCGTGACGACGGTGAACGCTTTGCGCAAGCTCGACTCCGCGGTGTGCACCGTTGCATGATCGCCGCGCATGACCAACTGAGGGACGCCGTCCATATCGACGACAGTTGCCGTCACCCAATAGTGCCTCTCCTCGCACACGCGGATTGCCTCTTGCGCGGCCTCGACAGCAACCTTCAGGGGCAACGTGTAGCGATATCCGACTTGCGGTGCGGACTGTGCGTGTACCACGGCGCATGTAGCCTGCAAACCGCAAAAGAGTACGGCTAGTACTGCGGATTTCATTGGCATCTCCTGAAGTGCGAGGTCAGAAATCGAACATTTTTTTAGAAGGTTACGTACTGGAGAATAGATCAAATTCTCTTTATCTCGAGGTCAATAGTTATTCTCTTTTTGGTTAAAAGTGGAACGCATGGATTGCTGGACCTTAAAATGGATTGCGCGAGACGTCACGCTGCTGCAAGGCCGCCGTCGATCAGATAGATGGCAAGTGAGAAAGTCGCAATCGACATGACGGTGCTCACGAGAATCGACGTAGCGGCTTCGCTTCGATATGCACCGGCCTCATTGGCGAACATCGCCGGAATTGTCGCGGACGGGAGCGCGCACAGCAGGATCATCTGCTGGGCATAGGTACCCCTGAGCGAAAGGGCGACGGTTGCCGCGATCATCAGTGCCGGGTGAAGTAGCAATTTAAGGGCGAGGTTCATCCATACTTCGCCAGACATCTCGAGTTTTACCGACGACATGATCAGGCCAAGACACAGCAATGACACGCCTGGCGTTGCCTTGCCAAGCAGGTTCAGTGAGTCGAGCAGCACCGGTGGCAGTTTGATCGCGAAGAGCGAGAGCAGGATACCGATGGCCGGTGCCCACAGCAACGGCTTGCGAACGGCGGCTACGACGCTTGCGATGAACGCCTTGGCGCCGCTGCCTTCGCCGCTTGCGATCGTCAGCAGCATCGTGGTGAGCGGAATCATCACGAGGCTTGCCACCAGATTGAGCACGAGCACCGAGTACAGACTGCTGGGCCCGAACATCGCCTGCAGGATCGGGATACCCATAAATGCGCCGTCCGGATAACCGTTGATGAAACCTTTCAGGGTGGCGGCCTTCAGTTCGCGATAGCGATACCAGCCGATCGCAAACGCCAGCGCATACATTCCCATCAAGCCAACAAACGTCGCGGCGACGAACCGAAGATCGAGCAACTGCGAGCGCGGTGTGCTGGCCATGCCGGCTAGCAGCAGCGCGGGGAAGATCCAGGTGAGCACTAGTCGGCTGATCAGCAGGCTATCTGAGTGATTGAGCTTGCCGCGCTTGCCTGCGGCAAATCCAAGCGCGATGACAAAAGCAACAGGCAGCAGCGGCCCTGCGATACGCTCCAGCATGTCGAGTCTCCCCGGTCAGCCCACGCGGTATTCACGCAGGACGTCGCTGTCCGGTTCAAGACCTAGCCCCGGGGCTTGAGGCACGGCGATCGCGCCGTTCTTTGGCATGATCGCGTCTCCGTAGAGCTGTGCCTCGAGGTCGAAATAGCGCCATTCGACGAGCGCGCCCGGTCCCCCAAGCGCAGCGCTCGCGTGCAGGCTGGCGAGCAGGCCAGGGCCGTCGTAGAAGGAGTGCACCATCACGGTGACGTTATGCGCATTGGCGAGGGCGTAGACCTTCCTCAATTCGGTGAGTCCTCCCATCTTTGCCGGACTTGGCTGAACGAAATCGATGGCTTTCGCATCGAACAGGTGCTGGAAATCCATCAAGGTCGAAGCGTTTTCGCCGGCAGCCACCGGGATCCGTCCTTCCTGCCTCATCCGTGCAAGGCCGGCGTAATTTTCCGGCGGCCAGACCGGTTCTTCGAGCCAGCGCAGGTTGAAAGGGCGCAGCTTGGATGCCATATCGAGGGCTTCTCGCACGGACCAGGGACAGTTGACGTCGAGCGTGATGTCGATGTCATCACCAGCCGCTTCGCGAGCCGCGCGCACAGCGTCGACGTTAATCTCGTGCAACTTAAGATGGCGAAATCCGTCGCGCAGCGCTCGCGCCACGTTCTCCCGGACGAGTTCGGGATCAGAGTATCGTGAGAGGCTCGCATAGCTGCGCAGCGCAGTGGCGTCACTTCCGCCGAGAAGTTGATGCACCGGTTTTCCGGCGGCTTTGCCCGCGACGTCCCATAGTGCGATGTCAATCGCGGAAAGGCCGTAGAGGAAGGCGCCGCTGCGACCGAATACATGGAACTTTTTCTGCAGGTCGAGCATAAGCTTCTCGATCTGTGTGGCATCGCGACCGATTGCCTCCGGAGCGAGAGAAGCGTCGATAACGAGTTTTGCGGCGGGGACTGCGGTAAAGCCAAATGTCTCTCCCCAGCCGACCACGCCCGTATCGGTGGTAATTTTGACAACCAGAGAATCAACGGTCTGCAAATCACGTTTTCCCCACACGGCGTCGTCTGATCGTCCACCCGCGGAAAACGGGATGCGCAGCGCAATAGACTCGATTTCGGCGATCTTCATGATGCTCCTCGCAGTGGCGTTTCCATCGACTGCGAATTTAATCCAGTCGCCACCGATTACGGGTACTCCTCGCAGACAAACAGTTTTGCGTGCCGGTAACAAATTGCACGGGATCTCGAATCATCGCGATACCGCTGCAGCCCGTGTCAATTCAGATGTGCCGTTAAGTCAATAAAGTCCAAATGGGGGGATTCAATTCTCCGGTCCCGGCAGCACGAATTGGAATACGGCCCGTTGAGGTGTGCTCGGCTCACCGAAAGAGCTTCCCCATGCGCCTCCACGATCAAGCGGAAGATCGACAGTCCCATGCGCAGGCCGTGTGGCTTGGTCATGTAGAAGGCGTCGAAAACACTATGAATCTCCACCGCGGCGATTCCCGGGCCGGAGTCGCACGGTCACCGATAAGTTGTTCAATGCATGCCGAGCGGTACTGATCCACAAATCGCGCATCCGAGTTCGTTGTACTCAATGCATCGATGGCGTTGACGATCAGATTGAGCATGACCTGCTCCAATTGCACAAATACCCGTGCACGCAAGGAAAACTGTTGCCAAGCGCCGGCGAGACCGAAACGCCATTCTTGGCCGCTGTGCCCCGTGTCAGATTGATCACTTCGTAAATGGCTTCGTTGAGGTCCATGCTTCATGTGCGGCGTATACCCAGCTCAACTTCGCTCGGATGCCGCGGCGCGCGCGACTCGTCCAGCTCGGTTTCGCGCTTGCTGACTAACGGCCGCACGGGGCTCTGGAAAGCCTGCACGAGCCTTGCATACGGTTTGTCGCGCTCGTAGTGATCAAATTTTCCCGCGGGGAAAAGCCCCCGTGATGGACCGGCGCCTTGTGAATTCGCTGACGACCGAGGACTTGCTGATGGCCGCGTAGCCCTTGATGGGCACGAGTCCCGGCGCGCCGCTGGCGACGACGCGATCGAAGGCGCCGATCAGGGCTTCGATTTCGCGCAACATTCCATACAGCTTTTGGGGGATCAGTAGGCGGTCGGGCACGTCCTGTTCGCGGGGCACGAAAGCGTCGATGCGGCCTTGGGCTTCCCGCTGGTCCAGGCAGCGACGGAGGTCGCGTTCGACACGGCGTGCATCTGGCAGTGGTCCTCGGGCTTCTTGGCGAGCAGCTTCATGACGATGCGCGAAACCGGCTAGGGAATGTCATGCTCGCACTCGCAGGGCGGCACCGGCTCACATGCGATCTGGCAGTAGATCCACTCCATCGCCTTGGACACCACGAACGGCAGTGTGCCCGATGCGAGCCGATAGAGCAGCCGCAACGGGCACGCCGCGGCCGCGGGATCGAGCACGTGCCTGAGCGCATATTCATGCGCAAAGGGCTCCCGCACCCAAGGAGGCAGACTCGGCGGCGGGGCACACGACGAGCACGGTCTGGCTCGCGCTGTCGCCGCCTGCTTGCCGTTCGCGGCGGAACATGCACCCGCCGTCTTAGCGACGGCCTGCGGCCATTTCTCCGCGCAACTCACCTGGGTTTCATCCACCGTATCCAGCCAGCCGGCGCGCTGGACGGGGCTGGCTTGCGGGCGAAGGCAGGGCAAGGCCGCGCGGGTCAGGAGATCTCAGGCTCGATCGCCGAAGTCCGCGGCTCGATCCCTAGCGTGCGGATCTTGCAGACCAGATCGACGGTTGAGCGTGCAGACAACTTTTGCATGGCCTGCCGGCGGTGCTTCTTGACGGTGACTTCGCTGATGTGGATGACCGAAGCGATCTGCTTGTTGAGCAGACCCGCGAGAACGAGTTCCACGACTTCACGCTCGCGAGGCGTGAGGGTCTCATAAGCCGCGCGCAGCGTGCCGAGCGCGCCCTCGGCCGATATCCTTTCCCGATCTTTCGCCAGCGCGTGCGAAACGGCGTCGAGCAAGTCCTGGTCGCGATACGGCTTGGACAGGAAATCCGTTGCGCCCGCCTTCATCGCCTTCACGGTCATTTCGATATCGCCATGAGCGGTGACCACCACAACGGGCATACGCAATCCCTTGCGGTGCATCGCGTCCTGAAACTCCAGGCCGTTCTCGCCGCGCAGCCTGACGTCGAGAATCAGACAGCTTGGCGCGCTTACGGTCGGGGATGCCAGAAATTCTCGAGTCGATGCGAATGTGCTGGCGCAAAGGCCAACCGATCGGAACAGATTGCTGAGCGCGCGACGGATGGATTCGTCGTCGTCGATCACGTAGACAACCGGTTCTGCCTCCGCGCTTCGGCCGCGGGGGGCGGAATCCCGCATATTCAGGGAATACATTTGAGCATGCCTCTTCGAAGACGTTTGTCTATTCGGCGTCTACCGCGATGGACACGGCCGCATGACCCGGCCGCATGACCCGGCAAACCGTTTCTCACGAAGCGCCGCGAGTTCCCGCATCGCAACATTGGCGGGAAATGATCTGACTTATTGCGGCAGCCCAACATATTGCCGAAATATTGTAATACGCATTTTCGGTGCATGCACCGCGACGGTGCGAACGGGTATTTCCCACATCGCCAAAGGACGTGCGCAGGCTCGCCGCTCGCCTCATCAGCCGATAGCTTCCGCTCGCGCTAACGAGCCGCACTATGCGATCGTTAAACCACCGTCCACAACGAGTGCGTGGCCAATCATGAAACCGGCGTCTCGTGAACTCAGCCACAGGACTGCAGATGCGACATCTTCCGGCAGGCCGAGTCGCCCGACGGGCTCTCTCTGCGCCAACTCCGCACGCCCTTGGTCAGTACGGCCTGTGAAAACGTCGTTCATCTGAGTGTCGATTATTCCCGGGCACACCGCATTGATACGAATGCCCAACTGGGCGTAGTCGAGTGCCGCGGATCGCGTCAGGCCGATGATCGCGTGCTTCGACGCGGAATAAGCCGCCGCCCCCTTGAAGCCCTGGACACCGGATCCCGACGAGGTATTGACGATGATGCCACCGCCGCGTTCCAGCATTAGAGGTATTTCGTGGCGCATGCAAAGGTGGATACCCAGCACGTTGGTATCGAACACGCGACGCCATTCCTGCTCCGAAATATCGGCAGCCGGCGATAGTATCTGAAGCGTGCCGGCATTGTTGAACGCGATGTCCAAACCACCGAACGTGCTTACGGCCTGCTCCAGCGCGGCCTTGACGTCGGCTTCGCTGGTCACATCGCAGTTCGCAACAAGAGCGTTGCCACCGGCGTCGCGTACCAGGTCAGCGGTGACTTCCATCGAGGCGACGTTCGTGTCGGCGAGCACAACGCTTGCACCGGCACGCACAAAGGCGACTGCCGTCGCGCGACCGATTCCATTTCCAGCCCCTGTGATGAACACCACTTTTCCGTGGAAGCCTTCCCGATCACTCATCATTGCGAGTCCCCCTCAGATGCGATTACGCGATAGTCGAGCCGAAAGCCGGACCCAGTCCGGACTTTCTGTTCAAGTTAGAATCGACATGAATGTTCCCGCAGTATAACGGGAAGTGCCGGGATGACCGGTTGTCGCCCATGCATTCGCGGCACTGCCGAGCCCAGCTGTTCTGCTCAATCGCACCTGGGCTGGATCGGCCAATGCCTCACCACAAAAAGTCGTTGAAGGAGCCATACCATGGCGGCTGCGCCCATGTCGCTCGAGCAGTCATGTGTGGTTGTCATTTGCGGGACATCATGTATCGGAATTGCGGTCGCCGCACTTGCGTAGCAAATGGGTGCCGAGGCGGTGATTGCGTCGGGCCCATGTGGACCACGTCCAGGCTGCGCTCGGGAGGCTGCCTGGCGTCACGGAGGATGTGATCGATCCGCGCGTCGAAGCCAGTGTCTCCGGCTTTTTGGACCATCTCGTCTTCTCGTTGTGTCCATTTTCCTCTTGCCCGCATCGACAAAAAGAAAGATGTCTAAGTATTGATTTAGTCAGTATTTCGGCGTGTTATTTCGTTCGTGCTTGTGAGTGGAAGTCGTCACCCGGTCTCCGTGCGTTGATTCAGTCCACGCGATCAACGTGTGTTCACACACTCGACGGGTTTCACGAACGATCAAACTGCAGGATGCTGGGGTAACGAGAACTGAACGATCGCGCCGTGCGGCGCGCATTCACTCGCCCAAAGCCGGCCGCCATGCGCGTCGATGATCGAACGACAAATGGATAGGCCCATGCCGAGACCCGTGGGCTTCGTGGTGTAGAACGCATTGAACGCGTGCTCGGTACCGTTCGGACCGAAACCCGGGCCTGTATCGCGCACGGTAACGACCACGCAGGCACCGTCGGCCTCGCCCGTGCTGATGTGCACGTTGCGTGTTCCCTCGAGGCTGCTCATCGCCTCCAATGCATTGATGATAAGGTTGAGTAGCACCTGCTGCAGTTCCACGCGGTCGCCTTCAATAAACGGCAAACCTTCCACGAGCTGCATCTCCAACTGGGCGCCGCTCTTTCTTGCTTCTCCCTGGACCAGTTCGGCGATTTCGCGGATCGCCTGGTTAATGTCCACCGGCTCCTTTTTCGGTGGCGCCTTCCTGATCAGTTGCCGGATCCGGCCGAGCACGTCCCCGGCACGTTTGCCATTCCTGGCGATACTGTCGAGCGCAAGGCCGACCTCGGAGAGGTTGGCGGGGTCGTGGTTTAGCCAGCGTAATGCGGCCTCGGCATAGGTCACCGTCGCGGTAATTGGCTGATTGACTTCGTGAGCAATCGAGGCTGCGAGCTGCCCCATGGTCGCGGCGCGGTTCGCGTGCGCCAGTTCGGTCTGCACTTCGCGATAGCGCTCTTCGCTCTCGCGGATCTTCTTTTCCGCCTGCTTCTGCTCGGTCAGATCCAGCACGAAAGCGACGCCTTGCTTACGGCTTGCCCCGAAAGTGGCCAAGCCGATTATAACGGGCACGCGCCTGCCATCTTTTCTGATGTATTCCTTCTCATAGGGTTCCGCGTGCCCCGCTTGCACGGCCGCCATGATCGCTCCTTCGGTGCACTTATGCCATTCGGGTGGCGTCAAATCCTGCCAGCATATGCGATCCGAAAGAAAAACATCCGGCCCGTATCCGAGCATGCGAAGAAATGCACTATTTGCCTCAAGAATGGCACCACTGGTATCCCAAACGATGATCCCGATGATGTTGGCATCGACGAGTCGCCGGATCTTCCCTTCGCGTTCCGCAAGATCGCGATATAAACGGGCATTTTCGAGCGAAATCGCAGCCTGGGATGCTACCAGCTTCAGCACGGCGATACGGGCCGGGCTGAACACGCGGGCAGCGAGATTGTTCTCGAGGTAGAGCGCACCCATGAGCTTCGCGCCATTCATAAGCGGCAGGCATAGAATGGAACGTGCGCGATGCTGACGGACGTAGGGATCAGCGTCAGCCATGGGCTCCATTGCGGCATCGTTCATAAAGATAGTCGCCCGCGTACGCAAGACTTGGTTGAGGATCGACTCCGGCAACATCGCCGCGTAGGCTGGTGCATCGGACAACTGCACGTGGATTGCGTCGCCGGCCGTGGTAGCTTCTGCCGCAATCCGATTCTCGCCCCCATCAGCGAGGATCAGCAGACCCCGTTCGGCGCCAGCCTGTTCGACCGCCGTGCGCATGACCATCTCGATCAGCTTTTCAAGGTGGATCTCCCCTGAAGCCGCCTGCGACACCTTGATCACGGTCGCCAACTCGAGATGCTCGATTGGCGCTGCCATCGTATTGGTCGGTCCGGGCACCGCCTCTTCGGTCCTGAGGTACGGATACTGTCCCTCGAGTTGGCGCACCTTTGCATTGGCACCCCAACGCAGATAGCCATAGCGAGCGTTCTGCATATACATTCGCGCGATGCTCCCAAGACCGAGGGCTGCGTAACAGCGCGACGCAAGTTCACTGGCCAGTGCCTCGACTAGCGCGAAGCCGCTCTCCTGTGCCGAGCGGATGGCCTGTTCGTAGAGCATCTCGGCGTCGACCACGCGGCCCTCGATGCGGGCGATCTCGGCGCCGACCAGCGCGCTATGGCTTGCGAAGTTCTCCGGGCACAGATCCGCCCATATACGCAGCTGGTTGTGGTGGGCAGTTAGTGCGTTCAGGTGCTCCGGGAGGTCGCTGGCCGGTAAGGATTCGCACTGCGCGGCCCGCGCAAGAGCGGCATAGAGGCAATATTCGGCGTCTTCGTTGAACGAGTATGAGGTCCACAGGAGCGCTTGTGCCTTTGGGGCGGCAGCCATTGCCGCCTCATAGTCGCCCGCTAGATAGCGCGCCTGTAGTTTCCGGACCCAATACCAGCACGCGGCGGTCGACAGGGACGGTTTGGACAGAAGGTGTTCGGTGTGAGCTTCACTACACTGCCCGACCTCAAGGCGGCCGAACACCGGAGTCAAGCCGCGAAGTGTCCGGATCAATGCAAGCTGCACTTCGATACACTGCATGACCAGGCCGAACCGCACTTTCCTGGCGTACGCAAGTCCGGATTCGGCCTCTCGTTGCACCTGCGAAAGCGGCTCGCCGATGAAAAGCAGGTTCGAGGTGAGGTGGTTGCGCGCGAACACGCCGTACGCCAAGTCGCCGGTCCGGTTCAAGGCGTCCAAAATGCGGCGGAACTGGTCAACGCAAGTCCGCGCAGGTTGCACCCAGCGCGTGACATAAAGTGCGCGAGCATGGTACGTGCGGGCTGCGTAGCGTTCGAGGCCGCGCCGTTCGACGATTTGACAGCCGAGCTGGCCAAATCGAAATCCGGCCTGGTAGTCGCCGAATAGCCGTCCGGCGACCCTGGGCAAGTAAGAGTAGGCCACGCATGAGGCGTCGCTGTTACCATGCTCAAGGCTGAGACTGACTGCCTTGCAGATCGCCAGGCAAGCGAACTGCCCATCCGTGACCAACGCAGCTGCGAAAAGCTTGGTCAGAACCTCGACGGTCGCAATGGCGACCGCGTCCTCCATCGGTGGCAGGTCGATGAGTCCTTCGATCGTCCGGTTCCCAAGCAGTGACCCGATACGCTCGTATTCGCTTCGCACCGCCATTTCATCAGGATGGGGTGACCACTCGATGCCCACATGACGAAGGAAGGCGAGGCCAACAGCGATTGCGTTGTCACACTGGTCGAGAACGATGTAGACATCCATCTGCCTGCATGCGACCTGGGCGCGCTCGGGCGTGGTCGCAGCACGCCTCGATAGCCCCGCCAGGCGCGCTTCGGCGATGGGCAGATGTCCAGTCAGGAATTCGCATTCGGCCCGGTTCAACTCCAGCGTAAAGAGCACGTCATGCCGCCGCTGCCAGCAGTCTTCGCTCAGTAGCCCGGCGCCTGTGGTGAAATAGGCTAGCGCCGAGGTATAGGCTGTCGACGCCTTGGCGCGCTGGCCAGCAAGCAGATTGAGTTCGGCCAGTTGCTCGCGTTCGTTCCGTTTGGTGATCAGTTCAGCGCCGCGATTGAGCTGCCCCACGATCTCGAAGATCGCTTCCTCGCGCTTTTCCTCTGGCGTTTGCGCGACGAGCAGCCGGCCGATCCGCAGATGAGCATCGGCGCGCGATGCTGCCGGGATCAGTGAATAGGCGGCTTCGTGGATCCGGTCGTGAACAAACGCGTAAGCGTCTTCCACCCACACGGCCAGTTCCTGGCGAACCGCTTCCCACAACGCCGCGTGGACCTGCGCCTCCTGCATGCAAAGCACGGCCGAGAGGGTCGCGATGTCCGCGACGTTCCCGAGGCAGGCAAGCTGCTGCAGTGCGTGTTGCGTCCCGCCCGGCAGGCGGGTCAGCTTGCCGGTCATCAGGTCCACGACGTTGTCGGTGTAACCTCTGGCATGGATGCGTTCGCTATCCCAGCGCCACTGGCGCGCGTCGTGATCGAACGTCAGGAGGTGGCCATCGGCCAGCACCTGCAGGAACTGGATCACGAAAAACGGATTGCCGCCCGTTCGGTCGCGCACGAGGCGCGCCAGCGGCTCGATCGAATCGGGCGCACAGTGAAGCGCGTCCGCAATCAGATGTGCGATGTGCGAGCGCGTGAGCGGAGCGAGCCGGATTTCCCCGATTTTCGCGCCTGCGTTTCGGATCGCCTGGAGCCTCGCGGTCAGCGGGTGGGTGGCGTCGACCTCGTTGTCGCGGTAGGCGCCGATCAGCATCAGGAAGCGCAGGTCCGGGTGGGTCAGCAGATCCGCGAGCAGGTCCAGTGTCGCTGCATCGAGCCACTGCAGGTCGTCGAGAAAAAGTGCGAGCGGATGGTCGGCTTGGGCGAATACGCCGATGAAGGACCGGAACACATGCAAAAAGCGCTGTTTCGCCTGTTGAGGCTCAAGTTCCGGGACGGGGGGAGGCTCGCCGACGATGTGCTTTAGTTCCGGAATCAGGTCGCTCAAGAGCGCGGCATTGGGCGAGAGCGCCTCCAGTAATGCGGCGCGCCAGCCTGCCAGCTCGGTGTCGGACTTGCCAAGCAGCATGCGCACCAGGCCTTGGAATGCCTGAACCAGTGTGAAATAAGGGATATCGCGTTTGTACTGGTCGAACTTGCCGGACGCAAACAATCCCCGTGGCGGCACGAGGATCTTGTGCAGTTCATTGACCACCGACGATTTGCCGATGCCCGAATAACCGGAAACCAGCACGAACTCCGGCGTGCCATTCTTGACAATACGGGTGAAAGTGGCGACCAGGGTATCGACTTCGCGCTCGCGGCCGTAAAGCTGCTCTGGAATCATCAGCCGGCCGGGCGTGCCGTGTTCGTCCAGCGGGAAGTCGTCGATGCGTCGCTGACGTTGCCAGTCCGCGAGGCAGCGCCGCAGATCGTGCTCGACACCAGCGGCAGTCTGGTAGCGCTCCTCGGATGTCTTGGCCAGCAGCTTCATGACGATGCGGGAGACCACTGCAGGAATGGTTGCCACCCGCGCACTGGGTGGCAACGGCATTCTGGCGATATGGCAGTGCACCCATTCCATGGCGTCAGTGGCGGCAAACGGCAGGACGCCTGTCAACATTTGGTAGAACGTGACACCCAGCGAATACAGATCGCTGCGCGAATCGATCGACCGATTCATCCGACCGGTCTGCTCGGGCGCCATGTAGGCGAGCGTACCGGCGATGGTTTCGGGCGGCTCCGGCGCCTGCCGCTCGCGTGGCAGGCGTGACGCAAGGCCGAATCCGGTGAGCCGCGCCTGCCCATCGGCGCAGTGCACGAAGATATGCGCGGGTTTGAGATCCTTGTGGACCAGGCCGCGCTGATGAAGCTTGCCGAGCGCAGCGGCAATGGCAGCAGCAAGTGCCAGGAATTGCCCGATCTCCGCCGGTGTGCCGAGCAGGCGCGCGAGCGGCTCGCCGCCAGGGTCCTCGAACGCCAGCAAGGCCTGACGGCCTTCGCGCACCAATTTCAGCGGGCGCACCGCCCACGCACCGTCAAGCTCGTCCTTCAGCCCGAACTCGTGGGCAAGACGATCGAGACTAGCAGGACTGGGTTTTTCAGCGGCAAGCCGCACGAATAGCTCATTCTGACCGGCTAGGGCGGAGGGCTGTCCTCTGCAGAAGACACGCTCGCCATCGTCCCACAAAATATTTATTTTGTTATCCATCGCCGCCGCAACGAGATTTGTTCCACAAGCATACACTTTCTTGGTCCCGGCTCCGTGAGGAACTTAGATGGTTGTGCATACAATATATTGCCGAGCATTCTCGCGACGCAAGTTGTTATCTCGTCAGCGTTAAACCGGTTCCCGGTCATTCGGATCGCGTATCTGGCCGCGCAACCGACGGGTTCTGGTTCACGATTGCACTCGGGGCGATTTCGATCGCCTCGGTCGCGTACCATCATCAATGTCGATACCTTTTGTCGGAAGATCATCGTCGTATCGGGCCAGATGCATTCACTTGCGATGGGACACTAAGTCTGGAACCGCGGTGCAGAATGATCAGCACGGCGTCGTCGACCATCTTGGCACTCCCGGACTGATGTGAGACCGGCTAGCATGGCGAGCTAAAGCGATCGCTTGTGGTGGTCGCGAAGAAATTCCAACGTCTCCACGAACGCACCGGCCAATGTTCGCCACCGACACAGCCAGTTTATCGTCCGATTGCTGGCAAGCAATTGGGCTACCCCGCGGCCGACTCGAAGGGGGGCGGCGACGGCGGTGTCCAACGGCCCAAGTCGGCCGTCCCGTTGAAATGGAAGTACTTCGATTAAAACTTGAGGCATCCGGTGCAAATCATCCGGTTCAATGGAGTAGCATTTAATGCAACATGGAATGCATGCCTCTTGTGGTGAATTCCAGTTCGTTCAACGTTCTCCCGGGTGTATTCAAACGGACTCTATCGAAGAAATCAAGAAAGTCGCAGAGTCGATTTCGTGACACACGGCGGCGACGATCAAATCGTGCCGTACGTCGATTCGGGGCTCCTAACGGCAAAGCTGCCTCGTAACGGAACGGTAAAGAGAACTGCAAAGGATCCCCGCGCAGCATGCTGACAACGGAAGCAGACACGATCAACACCGATGTCCTTGCATTCATCGGGTCATAGCTGCCATCAAGTCTTCGCAAGGATCCGCCGGATCGCCTGTTCGTATGCTTCGACGGGTTGTGCGCCAGTCAGCAGGTGGCGACCGTTGAATATGATAGAGGGCACCGATCGGATGCCCATGTCTTGATATTTGGCTTCATCTGCGCGAACCTCGCTGCCATACGCGTCGCTTTGCAGGATGGCACGGGCTTCGGCGGCGTCGAGTCCTACCGCTTCTGCGGACTCGGCGAGAACGTCATGGTCGCTTGGCGCTTTCCCCTCACCATGATAGGCCCGAAGTAGTGCGTGCTTGAACGGCACCTGTTTGCCTTTGATGCTTGCCCAATGAAGCAGGCGGTGCGCATCGAAGGTGTTATAGATCCGCTCGCGTGGGCCGAAACGGAATCCCACCTCCGCCCCGCGCTCGCGAAGCTCCGCCTGCGCCTGCGCCACCTGTTCCGGAGTGCGTCCGTATTTCCTGCCGATGTGCTCGACAAGCGCTTCGCCCTCGCTCGCCATCTGCGGATTCAGCTCGAACGGGTGCAGAATCAGTTCTGTATCGGCGGCGTCTCCAAGGCGTGCCAGTGCTAGCTGGAGCGAGTGCAGGCCGATAGCACACCACGGGCACGCAACATCGGAGATGAAATCGATTCGGAGCGGTTGTTTCATTGCTTTCCTGGTGAAGGTGGCCAGGCGCACGAACAGGTCCTTGCGAGGCCGTTCTCCGGCCGCCGGAGAACTGCGTGGTATTCTGGACGGGTTTCGGTTCGGGATTACCGCAGTCCGCGACAATTCAGTTGTTCCGCTACGTCAATGATGGTGGCGGCGCGCACTCTAAACAGGTGGAGAGACGCTTCGGAAGAGGTTGGCCGAGGTCAGGAAATTTTTCGCAAGCCGATCGCTGCACCAACATTATTCGTGCGCCCGATGCTATCAACGGCTCCCGTGGCAGGGTTGGTTATGCCCGGATAGTCAGCCCCGAATGCACCGTTGCCTCGGGCGAAATCGACTGTGCCGTAGACTTCCGTGTATTTCGAGAACGAGTACTCAGCGAGGAGGGTTGCCGAGTAATTGATGCCTGAGCCGAGTGTGCCGTCCACGCGCTGTGCGTTGCGGGCATGGCCGTAATACGCGCCAACGGTAATGAGCAATGGTCTGGAGGCCTGCCAGTTTCCACCAACATACAGCGTATCGTCGATCCGGTTAGGACTGCTGCTGGGGAGCTTTGGTGCGCCCGCCTGCTGCATGTTGATATCGGTCGTGCCGGTCTGGTCTTGGGCGCGCAACCAGCCCGTCAGAAGGCGTATGCCTTGGGTGATCTGGTATGCGACACTAACGTGCAAGAAGTTTATCTTTGCCCCATTGGCGAGGCTGCCGTTCGCCGACGATACGGAAGTTTGCTGGAAGCCAGCGCCCAGTGTCGCGGGACCATGCGCATAAGATACTTCAACGCCATATGTGCTACCTAGGCCAAGGGCGCCAGGTTGGTTGCCAAAGCCGTAAACGGCGTCAACGGTTAGACCGCTGAACGTGACAACATACTTGACTGAGTTGGCGATCGTGAGATACGGGCCGATTCCATTGTACACCCAGCTATCCTGCCAATAGTTGCCGACAGTGAACGGATCAAAAATGTCCCCCATCGTGTCGTACAGTGGCGCGTATTGATTGCCAAACGTTAGTGCTCCGTATTGATCGCTGGACAGACCTACATAGGCTTGACGACTGAACAATGTGTTCGGGACATGAAGTTGCCCAGTATTTGCTTCGAAACCGTTCTCGAGCCGGAAAACCGCTGATAGACCACTACCCAGATCCTCTCTGCCACGCAGTCCCCAACGGCTGTGCGTTTCCGGGCCGACCGTCATGCCCATCAAATCTTTGCCATCGGGTCCCGCATTGGTCTGGTAGCGAAGCGCTGTATCTACGAGGCCGTAGAGCACTACCGAACTCTGTGCGAATGTAGACGAAGCTGCAACTGAAGACACGACACCTACGGCACTCCGGATAATAATTTTTTTCATTTGTTAAATACCGTATGGTGATTGTCACATTGACGCTTTGGGACAGGATTCACGGTTCTGTGAAATGCAGCATAGCTGCAACCATGCGCGACTCATATGGTGGATCGCGCGGACAGACCTTTGGTTCGGGAAGCCGCACATCGGGCTTGTCCGGTTCTGACAGTCTTTACCAGCGTCACCAGTGCGTTCTTGCATGGAGCGCACTTGAAATTAGACCTGAGCAGAGCCGGAAAGTCGTTTGTGGTACCCACAAGTAGCGGTATTTTTCGTTACCCGCGCTGACCATGTCCCGGGCTACGCCAGCAACGTTTCCATATCTTCACTGGACGAGGCACGTCCGCCCGTCAGTCCAGGGAGCGAGAATTCGACGACTGCAACATGAGGCGAGTCAGTGCGTTTCGGCAAAGCTCTCCCGTGCGCCTCGGCAATGGAGCAGCAGATCGACGTCAGACGAGGGCGGAAAGGTGGATCATTGCATTCACGTTGACGGGAACGAAACGCGTGCGTCCCTGTGGCCGGTAGACGTAATCGCCTCGGCGGATTGCCTTGCCAGTCAATGCGCAGGTACCGGATTTGCGAGCCTTTCCACATACCCAGATCTGGAAGCCATAGTGGCATGAGGCGGAACACCAGCGCAGAGCGACGCTTCTGCGAGACAGGCGCTCGAGGAGCGTAATGGCGGCCGGACATGCTGCCTCGCTCGCCATGTCGCCTTTACTTCTGCGTTTCTGGCGCTTCGTGCCTTCGCCGCTCGCTCGGGACGGGGGCGGTTGCGACGCGAGTCCAACGGGATTCAGTACATCTGCGCATTGCTGCTTTGCGCACAGTTTGTCGAGGAGCAGAAGGGTCTGCGACCAAGGGTCCGCGCACGGCGCGAGTTTGCCAGTCGCCTTCGCGCTCGTATAGGGCGAAATTCCTCGACGTCTGTAGTCCGTGTTCATTTGTGCCCTCATCTCGAGATTGATAATGTCACGATGCGACCGGCGAACCGCAAGACGACATCCGCGCGGCACGACCGACTCTGTGAACTCGCCCCAACGACAGACGTCGTTTCGTGACATTGTCCATGAAGGATAGCCAGGGGCTCGCGCAGCGCAACGGGACCAAAGGATAGCGTTTCGTATTCCGCGGGATACCGGATGTAATGCGTTGCGGTGGCGCCCGAGAGCGGGGCGCCGGGTCGAGGATCCAAAGGGCGGGCGGATGGTACTTAAGTAGCATTCCAATTCATGGCTGCGTAAGCTAGGTTATGAATCGCGCCACCATGCCTATGAAGCCAAGCCGATCAAACGACCTTTCAAGAGACTGTCGCATGGACATCCAAACGCCCGCGCTTATCGCCATTGTGGACGATGATAAATACGTCAGGAGAGGTCTTTGTAACTTTCTACGTGCGACTGGGCGAAGCGTGCATGAATTTTCCTCACCCATCGAGTTTCTGCAATCAAACAGGATTGGCGATTTCGCCTGCCTGATTACGGACGTCAGAATGCCGCGCATGACGGGAACGGAATTGCACGAGAGCGTCGTGGATCAGGGCTACCTGATCCCCACGATCTTTGTTTCGGCCTTCGTGACGGATGACGTCGTCGCGCTGGTGAACACCGCGGAGGTCGTGGCAGTCTTCAGCAAGCCCGTTGACATGAACGCTCTGGCCGATCTCCTGTCGCGGGTCCTCGGCGCACCCTGAACCTCGTCCGAAGCGCAACTCGCTCGAACCACTGGCACGCGGGCTGCCTCGACCACAGCTACTGGCTTCGCTACTGACTCGGAATATACGAAGGAATCCCAGCGTAACGCTAAGGTTACCTACCGGGTGCGGGACAACCCGCCTACCATGCTTACAACGCGAAGCAGCTGGATGGCATAAAGCGTGGCCTTGGTCACGATCCTTCGGTGAAGTTGCCACTGCGAGGAGCACGTCAACCGTACGCACGCGTGTGGATAGAGATATAGCATTGCGCGTCGTTTGAGGAGGCTGCGATTATCAACGTGCTTTCCCACCGGATCGTCATCGGGATTACTGCATATGACGAGTACACGTTCGTACCTTGGACCAACAAATACGTGTACAGGAGAACAGTCGACTTTGGCAGGATCTGTTTGTTGTGAGCGCTGGTCAGGAAACGGAATGTGAAACAAGCATCATGCGTTGTGTTCAGGAGGTAAGTAATGGACCAGTTTTTAAAGTTCAGGGCTTTTGTCCTCATTGCAGAAAAACAGAGCTTCAGTAAAGCGGCCAAAACACTCGGCGTCACGACAGGAGCGGTCTCGAGAATCATTTTGAGGCTCGAAAGAGAAGTGCACATGCGGCTCTTTCACCGTACGACACGGTCAGTCACGCTGACCGAGGAGGCGAAGTCCTACTACGAGACGTGCAGCCGCATGCTAGAAGATATGGACGAAGCGAATCGGCGGATTACGCATGCAAGGGAAGGCGATTGCGGAAAACTAAGCCTCGTCGTCCATCCGGCGCTCGCGAGCTCGATATTCGCGCGGTTCGTCGCGTGCTATCGGGATCTGGCGCCGAAAGTGAACCTGAGCGTTGGCGTACAGAACTGCGCCCGCAACCTCAGCGACGGGCGTTTCGACATGGCCATTCTGCCGTCACACCTTGTGGAGAATTCGACGATGATCCGGCGAGTCTTGTTGAACTCTCCTCCCACACTGGTTGCCTCACCCGAATATATCGAGAAGTGCGGAGTTCCTGCTAGCGCGTCTGCTTTGGAGTCGCACTTCCTGCTGTTGAACCAGGGATCGAGCCGCCCGGAAGGCGGCGCGATCGAACTGCTTGAGGACCGCAAGCGAGTCAAGATCATCGCGACGTCTCACATGAACGGAGACGAATTGCATCTTCTCGCGTCGGCGCTTGCCGGCGTCGGGATTGCGGTGCTGCCCGAGGCAATGGTTCGTGACGATATCGAATTGGGCTGTCTCGTCCCGGTGCTCCCAAACTGCCTGATTCTGAACAACGAAGTCGAGCTATGTCTGTTCTATGAGTGCCCGGAATTGCTTTCCGCGCGCCTGCGCACCTTCGTGAACTTCTGCATAGACTTCTTCCGCGAGGAATGCGGGTCGACACGGCAAGAACCGGCGGCGATGCCTCCGAGATCAGATCAGCACAAGAGTCCAATTCTCGCAGCGGCGTGATGGCAAGTCATGATGGAGCGTACCGACACGATGAAGGTATTCGTCACGACGCTGGGAGAACGTTGTCTTGCTAGCGCCAGCCGTCGGCGTGGCCGCCTGCCAACTGCCAACTGCAGTAAGCCGATGTCACCTTGATTTCCGTGCAGGTTTCCGGTGGGAGCGCCCAAGCCTGGCGGGGCATCTCCTTAACCTTGGCTCCCTCACTGAAAGTTTCTGCGTCAGCCCCTCCACCCCATTGCCGGGACAGGCAGCGCTCTTTCCAGACATTTCACGCGCCACGACGGGCCTCAGGCAGCTGCGAGCCCGTTATCGATGAGATAGATCGCTGCTGCGAATGTAACGATTGAAAGTACGGTACTGACCAGAATCGAAGTCGCTGCTTCGCTTTGATATGCGCCTGCCTCATTTGCAAACATTGCGGGGATCGTCGCCGAGGGCAGCGCACAAAGTAGAATCATTTGCTGGGCATACAGTCCGCGCACACCGAGGAGTATCGTCGCCGCAAACATCAATACGGGATGGATAAGCAGCTTTAGCCCGAGATTTCCCCAAACCTCACCTGAGAGCTTCAGCTTGTGGGACGACATGATCAGCCCCAGGCAAAACAACGAGACGCCAGGCGTTGCCTTACCGAGAAGATTGAACGCGTCAGAGAGTAGCAACGGCAGCTTGATTTGAAGCAGCGAGCAGACGATGCCGATCGCCGGCGCCCACAGCAATGGTCTACGCACTGCGCCCTTTACGCTGGAAATAAACGCTTGGACGCCGCTCCCATTACCACTTGCCACAGTCAGCAAGGTTGCGGTAAGGGGAATCATAATTAGACTGGCGATGAGGTTCAGAACCAATACTGAGTAGATGCTGCCTGTGCCGTACATCGCCTGAAGAATTGGAATCCCCATGAAGGCTGCATCAGGATAGCCCACTACAAACCCTTTAAGGGTCGCAGCCTTCAATTCGCGCAAGCGCCACCAGCCAATTAGCAACGCGATCGCGTACATCCCCATGATGCCGATGAACGTTGCAAAGACAAACTTGAAGTCGAACAGCTGCGAGCGTGGCGTGCTTGCCATACCAACAAGCAGCAAGGCCGGAAATATCCACCCAAGCACCAATCGACTGATCAACAGGCTGTCCGAATGAGTGAGGCGTCCCCGCTTGCCCGCGATGTAGCCCAGGGCGATGACTATTGCAACGGGTACGAGGGGTCCAACGATTCTGTCCAGCATGGTTCTCCTTGCTCCTTCCTTGTTTTTTTGGGTTTGGCTCGATTAGTGCCCGTTCGGCGCCGACTGCAGGAACTCCTGCGCCCGGTCAATCCTTGATACGGTAGTCTCGAATCACATGCTGATCTGGCTCGATCCCTAACCCTGGGCCCAGTGGCACAGAGATACGTCCGTTTCGAGGAATGATTGCGTCACCATACAGTTGCGCTTCCAGGTCGAAGTAGCGCCATTCGACCAGCGCCTTCGGGCCGCCCAGCGCCGCGCTCGCATGCACGCTTGCGAGCAGGCCGGGGCCGTCGTAGAACGTGTGGACCATGACGGTGACGTTATGCGCGTTCGCCAGCGCAAAGACCTTTAGCAGTTCGGTGATGCCGCCCATTTTCGCGGGGCTGGGCTGAATGAAATCGACGGAGCCGGCTTCGAGCAGATGCTGAAAGTCCATCAACGTCGACGCGTTTTCGCCAGCCGCGACCGGAATGCCGCCTTGCTGACGCACGGTCGCGAGGCCCGCATAGTTTTCGGGCGGCCACACGGGCTCTTCGATCCAGCGCAGATTGAACGGACGAAATTGCGCGGTCATGTCGAGCGCTTCGCGGACCGTCCACGGGCAATTGACGTCGAGCGTGATTTCGATGTCGGGGCCCGCAGCTTCTCGCGCGGCGCGTACGGTTTCCACTGTGATTTCATGCAGCTTCAGATGCCGGTAGCCGCTTTCCACCGCGCGTCGCACGTTGATCGCGACGAGTTCGGGATCGGCGTAGCGGATCAGGCTCGCGTAACACGCTAGCGAGGTAGCCTCGGCGCCGCCTAGCAACTGGTGAACGGACTGATTGGCCGCCTTGCCGGCGATGTCCCACAGCGCGATGTCGATGGCCGAGAGACCATAGATGAACGCGCCGCTGCGGCCGAAGACGTGGAATTTCTTCTGCAGATCGAGCATCGACTTCTCGCGCAGCGCGACGTCACGGCCGATCAGATCTGGCGCGAGAATGTTGTCGATCACCCGCTTCACGGACGGGATCGCCGTGAAGCCAAAGGTTTCACCCCAGCCGACAGTGCCGTCGTCCGTCGTGACCTTCACGACGAGTGAATCGACTACCTGCAGATCTTTGGGGCCCCACACGCCGCCCGCCGACGGACCACCCGTCGTAAAGGGAATGCGCAGGGGGATGGATTCAATGCTGGCAATCTTCATCTGTAAACGTCTCCGTCTGGAATGGTCAAGGCCACCGCGCCTGAACCTTCTTGTCCTATAACAGGGCAAATAATAGTAGACATTCGGTTGTCCTGCAACAGGACAAAGATGTACTTTTTTTAAATATCAACGAGGATCGCCTTCAGTCCGCAAGTCTGCCGGAGCGGCAGACGTTCGCCTGACAAGCCGATGCTCTCATCCGGATGTAGAATATGAGTACAAGCAATATTAAGCGACCGATCATGAACGAACTGAATGTCCGCCGCGTCGAGCGTCGTCCCCACCTGGCGGAACACATCACGCGCTCATTACACGAGGAGATCCAGTCCGGTCGATTGCGACCAGGCGATCGCCTACCTACCGAACAGTTCCTTTCTCAGAACTTCGGGGTGAGCCGCAACGTAGTGCGCGAGGCAATCGCGAGCCTTCGGGCACAGGGGCTGATCGAATCTCGACAGGGAATTGGGGCATTCGTCGCGTCATCACACCTACCCGGAGAGCCCCTGCTAAATGTAAATACCAGCCTCCTGGAAGGCGACGACACGATCCGAAATATGTTCGAGGTGCGTGCGGTCCTTGAGAGTCAGGCGGCGGCACTCGCAGCCCAGCGCATGACAGCAAAAAAGCTGAAGCCGATAGAAGAGGCTATCGAACGGATGCGCTTCAAGGACACGCCAACTGCAGTCACAGTCAACGCGGATCTTGAGTTTCATCGTGCGGTAGCGGCAGCCGCTGGTAACGAATACCTCGCAGCCATGATCCGCCTGGTTCTCGAACCGATGCGAACACTGATCGCCGCAAACTTCGCTAGACACGGACCGATGTTTGGGAACATTCCGAACGCGGCACGTGGCGAGCACGAGACGCTCGTGCAGGCTTTCAAGGATAAAGACGCAGTCACTGCGCGCACCCTGATGGGGCAGCATATCGTGGCTGCAGCTTCGCGATTCGGCTACGAGATCGCATTCTTTTGAGAAAGCGAACGGTCCGACGCGGATGGTAAGAGACCCGGGGTTATCGATCGGCGAAGTTTGCCGGTCGATAGTGGGGGGCGATCTGCCAAAAACGCATGGGAGTATTGCGATTCAGAGTTGCTTTAAAGATGCCGGTGACAAGGCCCCGACTTGCTACCGGATCACAAGCGACAAGAGGAACGGCTGTGTGTGCACTGGCGCGCCAAAATGGACCATGCAACGTTCTTTTGCGGCAGACCAGCCTGACTCTCGATGCCGACCTTAGAAGCTTCTTGCGAATCGGATTGGATCGAAGGGGTTACGGCTTGACGCGGTCGCTCACGTACGGCGAAAGCGAGTTCGTGATCAAGGTGTTGACGGGCACGGAGACATTCACGTCGCGCGCGAGCGAAACGACACCACCGCCCAACCAGGGCAGTTCGATTCGGTTGCCCTTTTCGAGGTCGTGGAACCGGGAACGTCGGTTCAAGCAATTTTGTTCCCACTGGACGGCCGGAGTTCAAGCAAAATTGTTCCTTCGGCCGACAGTTCAAGCAATTACGTATCCTTTTCGACAGCGCCGCCGAAGTCGTTGAGACTGACGAATGGGGCAGGTTATCGCGTACGCTCATGAGTTCGGCGCCGCGCGCGAGCGTAGCTCATGCTTTGGTCGCTAGCCTGAAGGTCGGGAACAAAATCACTTGCAGAACGGGAACAAATTTCCTTGAACCAACGCTACTCGATATGCATTTGCAGGGTCAGTCGAGTAAATTTAACATAAATATAATTAGCGATCGCCACAAATACTATGTAGTACGAAATAAATTACATGGAAGGCATCCGTGCCAGCGATGGCCGCAGCCGCGTCACGAATGTAGCGGCAGTCAAACCGCTGCATGGCGAACATGTCTTCGCGTGCGCGGAGGGGGGCAGCGCCGTCATTACCTACGAGTTCAGACGATTGAAGCTCGCTGCAATCAATCGGCTCGATTACCTGTCAAAGGCCCGCACCTTTGAGAAGTTTCGACGGCGAAATGTTTAGGGCGTCGGCAATTCGAATGAGGTTTAGGACGGAAAGGTTGCGCTCCCCTCGTTCGATCTTCCCCATATGACTGCGGTCGATTCCCGTCGCGTGGGCAAGGGCCTCCTGTGAGACACCGAATTCCTGCCGACGAGCGCGAACCGTCGCCCCTATGGCGGTCAGATGTCCCGCATCGTCCATTTTGACCGATACCCTTTGCATCCCGTGATGGTCGCGGTATGATGGTCATTTGGCCACGGCATTTACGACCCATTTTGGGTTGTCGTGGACCTTTTCGTTTGGGCTTATTTCCGACTCGGGGTGGAAATCGTGTTCAGTCTGGTCGGTGGCAGCGGCCGAGGGCGCAGGACGAGTGCGTTGGTAATGGAAGCGTTTGGGGTAGCGGCTGTATGTTTGTGACGTGTGAAAGTAACCGTGTGCCTGCGTTGAACGTGCCTTTCGGCGGGTTGCCGGGCAGGGGGGTGTGGTCAGCGGTTCAGCAACTGCTGCCGCGGGACGTCCTGATTCTCAGGGTGTCGCGGCCGCGCTCGCGGGCCGTTCCAACAATCGTGATGCTGGACCTGCGCGAAACGGCTGCGACGCTTGAGCAGTTCGTCGAAGGGGCGGTCGTCGTGCGCGACGCCGCCATACTGAGCACAAGGATGGCACGGGAAGTCGACAAGTGGACGCTCGAACCGCTTGGCGAGATCCGGGTGGGGGTGACCGAGTACGAACATCGCAGCACAGGCAAGCTGCTGCTCACGGTGACCCGGTTCACGACCGCGGCGGGACGCACATTATCGGTGCCGTACGCGCTGGCAACAAAGCCCGCGCGCGGCAGGCGGCTCTGGCACGGCAAGGCGCCGGCCGCACCGGCCCCTGCCTGATCTTGTCTGACCGTGGAGGCACATGCGGGCATGGGGCGGGGCATCGCAGTTGAGGAGCCGGACATGCGGCCGCGTGTGCGGGGCGGCCTCGTCCTGTATCTCGACTTCGACGGGGTCCTGCATCCTGAGGATGTGTGGCGCCGGCCGGGTTATGGTCCCTACGTCGCTACGCCGCCAGGGCATGTCGTGTTCGAACACGCGGCGCTGCTTGCGCGCTGCCTCGACCCGTACCCTGAGCTGCGCATTGTGCTGTCCACGAGCTGGGTGCGCGTGTTCCGCAGCGTGCGCAAGGTGGCCCGCCGACTGCCGCCGGAGTTGGGTCGGCGCGTGGTCGGCGCGACCTTCCACGGCCGGATGGATCCGGTGTGGTTCCAGTCCGTGCCGCGTGGCGTGCAGGTCTGGGGCGACGTGTGCCGGCGGCGGCCAGCGGCATGGATTGCGCTCGACGACGATGATGCGGGCTGGCCGGCGGTGTGCCGGGCTCACCTGGTGCACACCGACCCCGTGCTGGGCATCAGTGCGCCGGCGGTCCTCGCGGAACTGCAGACTCGGCTCGCCGCGCTGCGCGGGCCGGAAAAGGGCTGGACGTGATAATCCGCCTTATCACGGGAGAACGATGGGCGCGGGACAGGGCGGCGGGTCGTGGCTGACGCATCGGCAGATGTACGCCGTGTGACGTTAAAAACAGGTGGCGGGCGGCGTGCGACAGCTCGCCCCGCGTTCAACTGGCGAAGCGTGCGACTCGCCCGACCGACCGGAGAGGTTTGAGATGACCCAGATCGAAACGCTGGCGACGCGTGTGTCCAGACTGTATGCGGCCCTGGAGGAGTCGGGACGCCGGGCGGTTGAAGCGCTGCGTCAGACCGATCCAGCCCTAGTCGATCTGCTTGTCGGGGTGTTCGAATCGGAAGCGGGCGCGTCCGCCTGGCTTGCCAGCCGGACGACCGGATTCGGCGGACGCAGCGCGCTTGAACTACTGGCGCAGGGAGAGCGCGCACAGGTGGTGCATGTCCTCAATCATCTGCGATATGGCCTCTGCGCGTGAACGGAACATGACAGATACAGGCTTCCACGGCGCGTTGCTCTGGCCACTGCCAGCCGAACTGCAGGGTGGTCCGGGCAACCGCTATTTCGTCGACACGGAATTCACC
The DNA here is from genome assembly GCF_056155635.1 of Paraburkholderia sp. BR10141. Lineage (NCBI taxonomy): Bacteria > Pseudomonadati > Pseudomonadota > Betaproteobacteria > Burkholderiales > Burkholderiaceae > Paraburkholderia > Paraburkholderia sp. BR10141. The sequence continues at coordinate 107,069 of NZ_JBMIQH010000022.1, forward strand.
GACTTCCGGCAGTACCAGCTGATCAGTCTTGCCATTGTTGGCGAGAGCGGCAACGAGTTTTACGGCGAACGTACCGGCTTCGATCCGGCGTGGTGCAGCGAATTTGTCCGCGCAGTGGTGCTGCCGCAGCTTGGCCAGTTCGAGGGACACGCGATGCCGTTTGAACGGCTGCGCGAGGCGCTGCGTGCGTGGATGGTGAGCGTGCCGGGCGACGCCGCGCCGGTGCTCTGTTACGACTACGAGACCGATCTGAACCTGTTCCGGTTCCTGCTGGGCGGCCCGCTGCCGTGAGGCTGGCGAATTGGGAATATCGCGGGCCGTCGCGACCGGGAGCGGCGTGCCGCGTACCGCGTACTTCGTCTGCCATGGTGGTGAGCACCATGCGCTGCATGACGCGCGGGCCAATGCGTACGCCTTTGCCGGCTGAATGCGGCGGATGTGATGCCGCCGCGGGAGAGCCACGTTTTTTGCAGCCGGATGGATGCATTCGTTACATGAACACTGCAGGTAGCCAGGCGGGAGACCGGAATGACCAGGGAGCGTGAGTGGATTCCACGACCCGATGCACCACAGATTGCGCTGCGCCTGCGTGACCGGCGGGAAGCGGCAGGGCTGACGCAGCGCGAACTTGCACGCGAGGTGGGCGTGGCCGAATCGACCTATGTGCACTGGGAAAGGGGAAGGCTGCCAGGCTCTGTTGCGGAAGCTATGGTGCGAGCGCTGGAAGCGGCCCTGCAGGTACCACAAGGATGGCTGCTCGGTCAGGAAGTGCTGCCGTTGCCGGAGCCAATGTCTGACACGGCAAATGCGCAGGCCTGCGAGGGCGGCCGTGATGCCCTGCCGACGCGGATGCCCCGCGCCCGATGCCACGAACTTGGCCCGCATGCACGGAGGCTGCGCGAGGAACTCGGCCTTTCGGTCGCTGAAGTGACGCGAGCCTGCGGTGTCTCCCGTTCAACGCTCCTGCAGTGGGAAGGGGGAGCGTTCCCGAAGACGCTCACCGCAGATCGGCTTCGCGCCTGGGCGCGTGCACTCCTGCTTGCACCCGAGCAACTGCTGGCGCTTCCGGCGCCGCATCCAGGTGTGCACGATGGCCGGTGGCGCGTGGTCATCGAGGCAGAGACGCTCGAAGACGCAATCCATCGCGTCGCGCAATGCCTGGCCACCCGCGGCCGGAACCTGCTCAGGCCGGAACAACCACTGGACAAAACAGCGAGCCGGAATGTGGACCTGCTCGCCCACCGCTATGGAATTGGCGCGAATCCCTGGCCACTGGTCGACGTGGCCGTTTCGTACGGAATGGCTGCCACACAGGTGCGCAAGACGGTTGCGGGCCTGATTACACGATCGGCACAGTTCGTGTTCGAGATTCCGGTGCTGGATGTCATCAAGAAGGCGGGTGGCTTTTCGTCAGCGACCGCTGCCGCCGATGAACGATTGCGTGGCGTGCTGGGGCCGTCGCTGTCCATGGAGCGTGCCGCGGCCTTCGCTGGCGAGCTATTGTCCAGCGGGATCGCCGGTGCCGATCCCAGCATGGGGGGCGGCCCGCGCACAACAACCCGGTGAAACTGGTGAACACTTCGCTGAGCGGCCGGCTGTGCGAAATATGCGGCATACCCGGACAGACGGTGAGCACGGCTGGGTGCAAACCCGATGCCCAGACCACTCGTAGGATAACTGACCAATGGCGTCGCATAGATACCGGGTCCTTGCCGGTCAGGAGGATACCCGGCTTCGCCATCTTTTGCCCCGCGAAGCCGTGCACGCCCCTGCGACCATTTGAGAACCGAATCCATGATGCCTGGGGTCGACGCTTGAGCAACGAGTCAAAGCCGCAAATGCCCGTTCTGGACGAGCCAGTGCCAACACTCTTCGTAGACTACGATGGAGCGCTGCATCGCGGCCACGCATTGCTTGACGAAAACGGCGAGATATCCCTCGATACAGGAAGCCCGCTATTCGAATTTGCGCCGCTGCTGGTCAGCCTGCTCGAACCCTGGCCCGAGGTCAAAATCGTACTTACTACCTCCTGGCTCAGCAAACTGTCCGTTGAACAGGTGGTTTCATACCTGCCGGCGCAACTTGCGAATCGGGTCGTCGGCACAACGCAGGGCTACAGGGCGCGTTTCGGCGACTGGAAGATTGGCATCGCGCGGACCTATATCATTCGCACGTACGTGTTCAAACATCGCCTGAAGAACTGGCTGGCGATCGATGATTCCGTTTACGGCGAACGCGATCTGAGTACCGACTTTCTCGCGCTGGAGTCACATCTCGTCCTGCTCGACTCCCGACGCGGCATCGGCGACGCGCAGGCACAACAACGGATCCGGGACTGGCTTGCCAAAGTACACGGTACTGACACGGGGGCGGCCTGATGACGGCGTCCCGCTACTGAAAGTGAGGCCATCAGCCGCGTCCTCGAAGGTCGGATGCTGGCTGGGCACCTGCAGCTGGCGAGGGATTCGGATTGAAAGCACAACGCGGCATCGATCGGACCGGCAAGAATACGATCGCTCCGTCGGCGGAGGCCGTCGCAGCGATCGTCAACGGAACTCAATGGCTGACGGCGCAAGCTGTCGGCAAGCGACACGAGCCGGAAGCGGCCGATCCGCTGGCCGTGGCGAACCTGTGGAAACAGGAATCCAGGATTTTTGCCGTCGAGCTTGCCGGTCAGCCCCTTTACCCCGCCTACCTGTTCGACGAAACCGGCAACCCGATTCCCGAAGTCGCACAGATTCTGGGCGTTTTTGCAGGCTACAGCCCGTTCCGGATTGCAGCGTGGTTTGAGTCGACCTGCGGCATGCTGCATGGCAGGCGTCCTCGCGAGGCCCTGACCCTGGACTCCCGGGCAGTCGTCGCGGCAGCAAAGGATCACGTTGTCGGCCCGGCGCATGGATAGCGCCGGGCATGATGAGACGGTCACCAAAAAGGAGAGGCGGATGCTTCGAATCACCATTGAGTTGTTTCCCGGGGGACGGGAAAGTGAAAAGCGCGTCCTCGCGACGGCGGATATCGCGCGGATGAGCGACGTGCCGCTCGCGGATTACCGGGTGACCCTGGAAGATGCAGTGCTCGGTGAGGTAGGCGAGTGCGCCGTCATGCGCAGTTATCCCAGATGGGCGGGCAGCGTGTGGGACCTCGTGGCCCGCGGTATTTCCGCCGCGCTGAACCAGGATACCGAAGCATTGCCAACTCGGCCGGCGAAACCGCAGGTGACGGTTCATACGAACGACGCAGGCCTTCGCTACGTGCGTCTGGATGAGATTCCCGAGCCGACCCGAACCTTCTTCGACCGGAAGCTCGCCGGTTCGGGCATTCCCGATCACGGCTGCGCTCATGCGCATGACTGGTTCGACTTTCGGTGGCCATCGCTGAGGCGAGAGGACACGTCGCACGATACTTACTGCCCGTGGAAGTGCGGGGCGGGCTGATGGGGCGGCCTCCACGAAATTTTCAGGCAGAGCTGGGCATGAATGAGCCAGGCAGTGAGGATTGCCGGTAGCAGCCTCAGGTCATTCGTCGGCCATCCACACTCGCTCGACCACGAATGGCAGTTGTCACTGCGGTCGAATGGGTACTATCGACCCGTTCCGGCCCTTCGGCAAGTTTCTGCGGATGTCCGTGCCTCGCTCCAGAGCGGCCGCTTGGGCCCACTCTTGCCCCCTGGACTCAAATGGAGGCCGCCAATCCACAGTCGGCTGTGCTCACGGCCTTCGACGCCCGCAGGTGTTATGTGAAAAGCTGCGAGTTGCCTGTCACCTGCTATCAATGCCCCCTTGATTTAGGAAGATCTTGTGCTCGCGCGTTCTATATTAATAGCGATATGCCTGCGTTATCGCGGCAAGTCCCGCCAACCGGATTTTTGTACTTGTCCCGTCCATTAGGAGCGCGCAATGGACCCAGTGACGACAGCTATCGTTGCAGCCCTGTCCGCTAATGCCAGCGACGCATTCCATGAGGTGGCAAAGAAAGTCATTACGGACTGCTACGACGGCCTCAAGGCGTTACTGAAGGAGAAATTCGGAACTGACAGCGACGTCGTGGTGGCTGTCGACGAGCTGGAGAGCAAACCTGATTCCGCTGGACGCCAGCAAGTGGTGTCGGAGGAACTGAATGCGGCTGGGGCGCCCACGGACGCAGAGATACTTGGTGCCGCGGCCGAACTCCTCGAGAAGATCAAGAGCCAGCCGGGCGGCATGCATCATGTCCAGATAGCCGAAGGTAGCAATATCGCGCAGGCCAGTGACGGTGGTACTGCCACCGTCAACGTGACTGGATGGAAGCGCACGGACGCGAACAAGAAAGATGGCTGAACCTCAATCCGTGCAGGAGGCAACCGGTTACGGTATTGCTCAGGCCGCCGCCGGTGGAACAGCGAACGTCGTCATTGGGTGGACGCCGGAGGCCCTGCAGCAGCTCGGTTTGATGGTAATCGAGCAGCGAAGGGATGCAGAGCGCGAGAAGGCGCTCAGGGATCTGGGTGATCAACTGAACGTCAGCACGGAGGCCGTTGTCGGGTTCTTCCGTATCCTTGATGTAAATGAGGTTTCCCCCGAAAAACTCGCGGTTACGCTCGCTGAGATCGCTCTGCGGCACCGGGAGATGCTTAAACGGCTTGACAGCCTGGATCCTGGGGATCCAGTCATCAAGTCGCTCGTAGACGAAGCCCGCAGCGTGATTGACCGGGCCGATTCGGAGACCGCCTATGGCAGGGCGGACCAACTGCTCGGAGACGCGGAAGCAATGGATCTGCACGCGATCCAGCGTGCTGAAGCGCTGGTCGAGGAGGCTCAGGCTGCAGTCAACAGGCGACGTCTCAATGCGGCACGCACCCGCATGGAGCGCGGCGAGCTGAGTATGACGCGCCTGGACTACCTGCACGCGGCGCAACACTTTAAGGCTGCCGCAGACCAGCTACCAAAAGGCGAGGACGGGTTGCGAGCGAGCTATCTCGATCGATACGCTGAAGCACTGTCTCGCCATGGGGGCGAGAAAGGCGATAACGGAACGCTGTCGCAGGCGATCGGTGTATATCGCCAAGCGTTGGGCCTCCGTCCGCGCCAGCACGTCCCGCTGGATTGGGCGAAGGCGCAGAACAATCTTGGCAACGCGCTTTGTCGGCTGGGTGAGCGCGAGAGCGGCACAGCGCGACTCGAAGAAGCGGTGGCAGCGTACCGCGCGGCGCTGGCCGAAATGACGCGCGAACGCGTCCCTCTGGGCTGGGCGACGACGCAAAGCAATCTCGGCAATGCACTCATGAGGCTGGGGGAGCGCGAAAGCGGCACTGTCCGCTTGGAACAAGCGGTCGTGGCATACTCCGCGGCGCTGACCGAACTCACCCGCGAGCGTGTCCCGCTGGATTGGGCGATGACGCAAAACAGCCTCGGGCATACGCTCTGGAGGCTGGGTGAGCGCGAGAGCGGCACAGCCCGACTGGAAGAAGCGGTGGACGTGCTCCGCGCTGCTCTGGCCGAATACACGCGCGAACGCGTCCCTTTGGCGTGGGCAATGACGCAAAGCAACCTCGGTAACGCGCTCTGGAGGCTGGGTGAGCGCGAGAGCGGCACGGCGCGGCTGGAAGAATCGGTGGCGGCGCACCGAGCGGCGCTAACCGAACGAACGCGCGAGCGTGTTCCGCTGGAATGGGCGATGACGCAAAGCAACCTCGGCAATGCGCTACTGAGGCTGGGCGAGCGCGAGCGCGGCACAGCCCGGCTGGAAGAAGCGGTGACGGTGTACCGAGCGGCGTTGGCCGAACGAACGCCCGAGCGCGTCCCACTGGATTGGGCGATGACGCAGAACAACCTCGGAAGTGCACTTGTGAAGTTGGGTGAGCGCGAGAGTGGCACAGCCCGGCTGGAAGAAGCGGTGGACGTGCTCCGCGCCGCGCTGGTTGAACACACGCGCGAACGCGTCCCGTTGGCGTGGGCGATGACGCAAAGCAACCTTGGCAACGCGCTCTGGAAGCTGGGGGAGCGTGAGACCGGCACGGCGCGGTTGGAAGATGCGGTGGTGGCGCACCGAATGGCGCTTGCCGAAACCACACGCGAGCGTGTCCCGCTGGAATGGGCGAGGACGCAAAGTAACCTCGGCAATGTGCTTCTGCGGTTGGGTGAGCGCGAGAGCGGCACGGCGCGGCTGGAAGAAGCAGTGGCGGCGTACAGCGCGGCGCTTGCAGAAATCTCGCGTGAGCGCGTCCCGCTGGATTGGGCGATGACACAAAGCAGCCTCGGAAGTGCGCTCTTAAGCTTGGGTGAGCGCGAGAGCGGAACCACCCGGCTTGACGAAGCATTGAAGGCCATAGAATCGGCGCATAGCGAATATCGCCTCGCTGACGTCACTATGTTCGACGCCTTCTTTGACGATGTACATAGTCGGGTTGTGCGGCTCATCGACGAACGCAGGCGAATGACAAAATAATCGTATGCTGTCGCTCCGGCGCGACATTTATGTGCATTCACGGATGATGTGCATTAGCCACAAAACCATCAACGGATTAGCGGGCTCACAGCGCGCTCAGCCGGGGCCAGTACGAAGACCTGCAATCAATTCATTACGCGCAACCGGCATCACTACGGAACCGACGCGCAGCGCTACAGCCAAGACTCAACTTATATCCGATGTCGACGGTGCGCCGACTGCGGTCGTTCGAGCCACAACTTGCAGAAGACTGCTATGGAAATCGATAAGACGTTCGGGTGACTCATTTGGCTCACTCTCATGAAGGAGCGTGGCGACTAGGCCAACATTTGCGAGCTGATGTTCGGAAAAGAAGAGTTTTGCATATATCTGGCCATTCTTTGTCAAAAATCCATCGAAGAGACACCGACAACCTTTATTGGTGCCGGACGTCGGTAGGGGTGGCAAGGCTGCCAATACGCGCGCTAGCCGTTAAAATCCCGAAATCGATGCCGATGAATCAAGTGATGCCCAAATGCCGATTCTGCATTGCACCGGCGATCCAAGGGCAAGGAAACAACCAAGCAAGGATAACGAGAACAACAGGATGAAAAGACGGGTTACATTCGCGCTGGCGTTTTTTGTGCTGGCCCCACTCACCGCTTGCTCGTCGATGCAGTCGACCGTAGCGAACAGTGACGGAGTGCGGCTTCGTGATTTCGGGCCTTACGTGATCCAGGTTCGAACGCCGTCGGCGACTCTGTCATCTGTTGTCTACGAGTTTGCAGTCCAACAGTTCAGCAAATCTCTTGATATTGCTGAGCGAGAGCCTGGCAGGGGTGTCATCGAGGTGACGTTCTCGAGCGATGGCGATAGCGCCTTTGTCGGATCTTCGACCACGACCTCGACCGGCCAGTCGTACAGCTCAGGCTGGTATACCGGAAACACATACTACGGTTCTGCCTCGGTCACAGGTACAGCAAACACCTTGAGCAGTGGCGGTGTGTTCACATGGCAAAACAGCACGCTTCTGGTTGTCGTGCGCGACAAGAGCGGTCGACGGCTCTATACGGCAGACTACGATTACAAGGGCGGATGGGAATTGTCAGGGTGGGTCGTCAATACACCCGAGGAAGCTGCACGCTTATGCGTCGAGCGCGTTCGCAAGCAAATGCTCAAGGATGGCGTCATGTAGTACCGCTCCGTGAAAATAAAACCGACCTATGAAGCCTATTGGCAAGACGGTAGCCGCCGCTCGGCAGCTAGATACAGCGATCGATCTGTATTTCGGCCATTCAGACAATGCGGGTGACGACGAGGAACGGTCGCCCGGTACGCGTTGCGTGGGCGCACCGATCCGCAAACTTTCCGGACGTGTTTTCGCGTCGATCAGCGTGAGCGGCCCGACGCGTCGCGTCACCAAGAAAAAGGTCCACTCTCTGGGCGACACGGTTATGCACTATGCGGTCGGCATCTCCGCACGGCTGGGTTACCGCCCTGCCCAGGAGGAAGTCGCAAACTAAGCAGGGAAAGTGGCGCGGGTTCCTCGACCCGCGCACGACAGCACACCACATAACGGGCCCTCATTGCATCGGGCCTGATCAAATCAGAACGGCAGCTGGCCGCCCTTTCTGGCCGTTACTATCTTCCACCTTCTCGCTCCAGCGCTTTACCGCAAGTGGTTCTCGATGCATCCCGCATACGCCACCTGCACCGCACTTTCGGCGGGAAGCCAAGTTTGTCATGATGCGTAGTGCTCCCTGACGGACGACATCTTGTCAGACCGGCCGCATCTGAATGGTGAGCGAAGTTCAGTTCCTTTGGTCATTGGCACATGCGACATCATGTGCGGACGAAAAAGCGGAGTTGATATGCCAAACACGCAATGGGGTGCCCCCATCACTTTTGGCTGGGAACTCGAAGGAACCAGGACCAATGTCCTGAAGTGGTATGAGCCAGGTGATAGCGTTCTCAACACGATCCAGCTAAGGCGCGATCAGTGGCGCGCGCTCACGTTCGAAGAGCAGTCTCGGATAGTTGCCTCACTAACAGCGAGTCCTGGATGGGGAACTGATCCACTCCGATGGAGCAACTTCGTTCGGCGCGTGGATGCGCCTGCCTATATTCAACAAAACCTGAAAGAGGAGGCGGACCCGCGAACGTGGGAAGTCAATGCGACCCCCACCGGAAACATCACGGTAGACCAGCTTTTTTCGACACAACTTGATGTGGCTCGCAATCTGCTGGCTGACATTGATCAACGTGCTCAGGTGGTTGGTTTTCACATTCACGTGGTGTTTGATAAGCCGGCCGGCTCACGCGAAGCTGTACTTGGGTGGAACGGATATATTGCGTCCCTGTTCACGCTAATGAACGACTACGCTGCGATGAAGGATGCTGCCAATCGAAATGAGAATTTCACCAATCGATTGGTTGGCAACTCCCCCAATAAGCCGAATGACGTCGCAGGCATGCTTGATTTTAATGTGCGGCTTGACAAGGAGCTCACCCCGGGACAAATGGGTGGACCTCAAAAATATAACTTCGTGGGCCTTCGAGATCTCTATGGAAATAATAGACTCGGGTTCGAGATACGAGAAGGCTGGACGAAGGACTGGGGTCGCTTTAAGTTGTTTGTGAACCGGTTGGTCGCATATCTTGGAGCGCTGACCACCGCTGACGTGCACGTGAAAGCAGGCAGACCACAAAACGCCTCGAGATTTACCCTATCAGATCACCTTTTGTTTTACGACTTGCCACTCGATGCGCCGCCGGACTTGATGGAGAGACTGCGCAAGGAGGCTGCTGATGTACTCAGAGTCCCTAGAAATCAGGCGGTCACGGATCCAGTGACGCTATACAGTCGCTGGTCGCGCGCATTTATACCTTGGGAGCGTCATCCAGCATTCAAGACAGACCCGGCGCAGCAGGCAATAATACAGCAGGAGCGCGAACGGATGCGCAAAGCCATAACGAAATACTTTAAGCAGCTGGATGTCCAGAATCAGCGACTCGTTTCTGGCGGATTTAATCCTCAAATAAATATCGATAGTATCAATGGGTTTATTTTGACTTTTTTTGAGACCACGAGGATCCACAAATACCTATAGAACGTGATGGGCTCTGAGTGACCGGGCTGGGCGATGACCGAACCTTCGCACTGAGGCGTTGCGTTGTCGCCCCCTAAGTCGGCGCTGGCAGCGGCCGCCGAGCAACGCAGGGGCTGATTACTGAAACAAGACAAGTGCACGAGAAATACGGGGGCTTTCTTTCGTGCGCAGTTCGAAAGCGCGGTTACACGGCGCCGACCTCGACGACAGGCGCGCCTACTGCTGGACTCATCAGGCTGTTAGCCCCCTTTCAATCCGGAATACAGGGGGTACTCCGTACCATTCCGGAGCAGGCCTTTCGCGGACAAATCTGGAAAACGTCTGGGTTGCAGTGCTTGCACGAAAAGATCACATAGCGCGAGATGAACATGCAGGTCGTGCAGCTTTCCACCCACGCGCCATCCCGCTGCTCGCGGGCAATGGTTGAAGCGCCACAGTTCGGACAAGCGTCGAAAAAGCTAGCCATAGCTCACCTCAGCAACGACGTGAACGGCGCGAGCGCAATGAAGTAAAAGACTGCCGCCAAGGCACAAACCGTTGCGCGATCCACCCTGGTACCGTGTCGAAAAGTAAAGGAAGCGCCTGCGGCAAAGATGAAAGTAAAAGCGATCAACAAGATGGCGACAACGGCGATCAGCACCATCCGGAGCAATGGAAGCGGGAAAAGCGGTCGAAATGCGTAAACCACGTACACATATGACGCTGCCATTCCGAGTTGTGCGATACCGACGGACAGGACAATCGGCTGAAGGAGTAGTGGAAGCGCAGTGACGACCGCCAGCGTCATTGCAATGTAAAAATACGTCGTATCGACGGAGCCCGCTGGGAGGACCTTCTGTGAGTATTTGAGAATTGCTGCTATTACCCCACCGCCGACGACCGCCGTACCGGAAAGGCCGGCGCGCTTTAACCAAGTCGCTGCCACTTTGGGGTTCGCAGGGTAAAGCGACAAGTGCATGCCAAACTCCTGGCGGCAAATAGATCCCCGTACTGGCGTCATGGCCGTTTAGAATCTCGCGTTCCTCGTGAAGTTATAGGCCAATTACGTTGCGCACAGTTTCACACTCGTGAGATCTGTGCGGTAGCGCACACAGCGTCGCGGACGTTCCCGGGGATTGTCGGCTGCATGGCCACTATCAGGCACTCGGGCCGTCAAATCCGCCAATGAGACCCACCAGCCGTTAGCGCGTTTCGCCGGCAACGGCCGTATGCAATACGTAACCGCCATTCGACTGACTACATGCAGCAATCGCGGCTGTGCGGGCCATCATCGCGAAACGCTAATCCAACGCCGCGACCTTGCGGGGTTGGCGCGCTTTGGACACCCTAAAAGGAACATACTAGCTCTGCGAAATGTGTCATGGAACGTGGATAAGATCACTACTGACCGATGTGACCGCCCGAAATCGACCCCTAGCAGTCACTGGCGACAGTCCGGTTTGGGGTAGCCTGCTGAAACACGGCAGTAATGCTCCAATCATTCCACCATGCCCCTCCGCACAATAGCGGAGCGGGCTTGCGTACCGAGGGCGGCCGCTACGCCGTCGTCATGCGATCTACATCTACGCATATCTTGAACTCGACGGTTGCGGCTTCGCCTAGATTCGTCCTATAAGCATCTCATGCCTGAGTTTGCGGCAAACCCCGTCAATTCCCGGAAATAGGGTAGCGGCGGTTATGCCCATGTAAGAGAGGTCGCTGAGTGCTTTCTCGGCTTCCGAGATTGGGATATCAACCGCTAGCAGTAGGTCGTTATTCGGTGTCACTACACGGGCGGTCAAATAGTGTTCAATATCTTTGACTGTTGATAACGTAAATAGTCCCTGCTGTGCGAGTAAACGTGGGTTGTCGCGCGCCGACACCTTCAAAAACGCAATGCCCGGTTCGAGTTCTGTCAATCCTATAATGGGAGGCGCGTACTTTGTGGCGAAGTTCTCAGTTAGCGCATAGACACGAACGTGCGTGGCGTCTGATGTTTGTCGACGCTCAAGCGCATCCGAAAAGGCGAAATAAGCGGCGATGTATGGTGACTGCGTCCAATCGAGAAGCGGCGTAGGGAACCCGTGATGCTGCGCAATCGCAATTAGCCGAGCAAAATCACTGGGGTCGCCGCGCTGTAGTACAAGACCGAAAGCCTCTAAATGCTGATGAAGTTCTGTGACCGTGCGAGCGTTGTAGTACCAAAGATCACTTCTGCCCGTTCGGTGATACGACGTTTCAAGCTGCCAGCGACGGTCGGCGTGGCCTCGAAATGCGGCGGCGCGCTTGTCGCTCTCCCGGATAGTCGCAGCCCAAGTCTTGTAATCGCTCCATGTGTGACATGAGGGCACGTCGCCGAGCCCATGAGGCGTTAGGACTCGCCCGAATCCGGCTCGCCCTTTAACACCATTGCTGGCCCACCACTCGCCAATAAAAGTACGGGTTTCTTCGTCAAAGCGTCCGCATAAGCCAAAACTTAACGGCTGATAGTCTTGTATTGGGAATGACACAAGAAACGGGATTCCTATGTCGTTGCGATGGTACATGGCCTCAGCTTGGGCGACGAACTCGGGATCGATAGACTCGAATTTCACGACCATGCCAAACGGGGTGCCCCCGTTCATCGGGCGTCCCACAAGCATCAGCCCACGATCCGGCCGGTTTCTATCGACGTTCAACACAAAGTGTGCTTCCTGCGGCGGCACCATTCCGTGCGGGCTATGTAAAACGCCAAAGAACTGACCAAAGAACGGCATGTGCTATCCCCGAAGATGAACACTCAGAAGTGTACCGTCCCTCAACGTTCTATCCATCCATACGATACGGTTCGGGGAAAGGCGTACGAGTTGCTCGGCGCGCTCGATTCGCCGCGCGACGGCTGAAGCTGAGCCCTGAAGTTGTAAGAAATCCCTCGTTCGCGAGTGGCTGCTTTGGGGCGACAAGTTTTCAACGGTTACGGGCCGTTGCTGGCCCGACAACTGCCCGATGCAATGAGCCGTAGCCGACCCCCAGGCGGTTGCCCGAGCTTCCCCGAGCGGACCTTCAGGCGCTTCCTGCCGCGTGCTCGGCTGCGGTTACCGTCTGTGAGATGAGCGTTGAGATCGTCATCGGGCCGACGCCCCCCGGAACGGGAGTCACCGCAGCACATCGACCAAGCAGGCCGCCGGCGTCAATGTCCCCCATGCCGCCGACGTGGTATCCCGCATCGATGACGATAGCCCCGTCACTGAGCCACTCTCCCCGAATGAATCCGGGCTTTCCTACCGCGCCAACGATGAGTTCTGCGCGCCGAACCTCCGCTTCAAGACTGACGGTCTTCGAGTGGCACAACGTCACCGTCGCGTTGGCATTGGACAACATCAGGGCCATCGGCTTTCCGAGGATCGGGCTGCGCCCCACGATAACGGCGCGCCTGCCTGACACATCAATCCGGTAGTGTGAAAGCAGACGCATGATTCCGGCTGGCGTGGCAGACCCGAAAGCGGGCTCGCCGAGCGCCATCAACCCGAAGCCGTGGCTGGTCACGCCATCGACGTCTTTCGCAACAGCGATCCGGTCGAAGCAGGCGCGTTCGTCGACATGACCCGGCACCGGATGCTGGAGCAGGATGCCGTGCACCTCCGGATCAGTGTTCAGCTGGTCGATTTCTGAGAGGACGTCGTCGGTTGTCGCGGAGGAGGGCAGCGTGATCGCTCGCGAGGCCATGCCGACCCGGCGGCATGCATTGCCCTTCATGCGCACATAGGTCGCCGACGAAGGGTCATCGCCCACGAGGATCGTTGCCAGTACCGGTGGCTGGCCGCCGTTCCTCCTCTTGAGCGCAGCGACGCGATCCGACAGTTCGCATTCGTGGAGCGCGGCCAGTTTCCTGCCGTCAAGCAAGGTCGTCATGCGACCTCCCGCTGCGGAAATCCAGTCACCGCCTGTCCGGAAACAGGCGCATGCAGGGCAACGCATCCGAAGGTCGGGAAAGCCGGTGAGCGTGGTTCACACGGCGGAGAAGGCAGGCATAAAACGGCGATGCAGGCATTGATCATGGGAGGTCTCCAGAACGGACGATCAGATGCCCAGGCGAACGGCGGCGCTACGTCTACGCTCCCCGATGGTGCTCCATCCGTTTTCGCCAGTCACGCAGACGCCGTATCTTACCGCACCCCCGGGATCGCCGCCGGTTCAGTCCGGCACAACGGGCGCCGCGACTGGAGAGCCGAGGGGCGTGGCCACCGGTCGTACGCGTCCTGCGTCGCCGCGGTTTACCGGTCAGGGTCGGTGCGCGGGGTGTGCAGCATGGCCGTGATAAGCGGCGTTATCGCGGCCAGCACGGACAGGTGGCTGGACGACTACGCAATCGATGCGCCGCAACCCCCGGCCCTGGTGGCCGGGCGAGGATGACGTTGCTGCGCAGTCAGCCGTTCGCCACTGTCGGCTGCAGTCGCGCTGCGACACGCGGTACGTGCGCACGACAGTGCGAAATCTGCGAAAAGGCTTTCCCCCGTGTGTGGGGGATCTTGCCGTCTCGCTGCAATTCGTCACCCGGGAGCGCGGTTTCGGCGGGCGGGGTCGGCGGCTCACATGGCTGTATGCCGCTAGCGCGGGTCCGGAAAAGCGAGGGTGTGTGTCGGTTCTTACAAAACGGCACGCATTGGACAATCGCCGTCCCGCGTGTCGGGATAGATATCTGTACGCGCCTGCCCGCCGCTATCCGGCTAGTCGCCGGGGCTAACGCACGGATCGACATTCGGCTCCTATCCTCCGGCGCCGTTGCCGGGAAGTCTCAGGCCTTCGCAATGCCGGGCGTGTGCCGAGTCGGCACCGTAAGGGTTACCTCAGAGACGCCGATCGCGCGCATGCATTGATACATGAATGCGAGTTGAAATGTGCCGCGACGAACCTTCTGAGCAATCGACGTCTCAGTTTCTTGGATGCCCTGCGCGACCATCAAATTGGCCAATTGGGCGTACGTAATGTTGCGGTGCATCAAAATCGTCTTGAGCGCTTGCCTCGCCGTCTCCGTATCGTCAAACGTCGCGATTGCTGCAGCCCCGCTCATCGCACCTTGCACCTTGTGCTTGGATTGCATACTATCTCTCTGAATGCAGTGATATATCTATACAAAGAAAGGGTTAACTCTAATTACAACAATATGTCGCCATATGTGACATTTTCGTGCCGATAGTAATCTGCTTAAAGCAGCAAGTAATCGGAAACTGTTGAAGATTCAACAATGCATTTTACGGCGCTAGCGGGGGATGCGGTAGCGCATCGCCGCGAGGCGACTGCGTTCGCACCTGCGATGCTGATCGAGCCCCCAAGGCCGTCCGGAATTCTGGCACACAGTTGCACTTGTTCGGTCAACCCAAGTCGACGGGGCGACCCAGCCAATCTCTGGGCGTCACTCATTTATTTCGTAATGCTTATGATTGTGCTGCAGCCAACCACTGCTACCCGGGAGGTGTGATGAAGTCGGGCTTGCGAACAGAATCGGAACGACAACGCCAGCTGTTCCAAAAGGAGCACCGGGGACGCGGAGACGGACGTGACTATGTACCTGGCCGCGCCCTTAGGGAGATGGCCCGGGGAGGGCGCCTGCATCGATTTGCCTGCACGCGGTGTGGTCGGCGTCAAATCGTGCTGCCATCGGACGTAGTTCTGGCTGTGTTTCTTGAAGAGGAGTGGGATTCGGAGACATGTGAGATCAAGGAGTACTGTCCCCACCTGGAGGTTGAGAAGACCCTGCAAATCGCGAAGTCGTTAGGTGTAAGGCATCCTGCGTTACGGGACGGAAGTCCAGCCCTGCTAATTACTACCCTGCTTGTCTGCAAGCAGACGAATAATCAGTTTGGATGGACTGCGATTGATATCTCATCATCGCGTTCTGGGCAACGCGATGTTCTTTCGGCAAGCCGCCAGATCAAGGCGGAGTTCTGGCGGCAGGCAGGCGTATCGTATCGGATCGTATATTCCGATGGACTCAATAGTCACCGGGCGAAGCACTTCTGGGATTTATTCAATGTAAGAGAAAGAGTTCTGGTTCGCGGGTTGACGAACGATGAGCGGGAAGCGCAGGACGCAGTTCTCAGGCGCTTCAAGGTGCGCAAGGACGCAACACTCTTGGATGTCTGTCGTGAAGCAGCATACGCACGTGGCATACCGCGTGCCGACTGTGTGGCGGCCATGAGACGCTTGATCGCGCTGCGCATGATCGAATGTTCGCTCGACGTTCCCGTTCTGCTCGCGCAGCCGCGCAGTGGTTCACGTATCTGCGTTGAAAGCAGCAGGCCCGACAACGAGATGCGCTCCAGCAGGGCGACAGAGAAAACACCTGACACCCTGAGTAAATGGAAAGAGATGTTCTGTCGAAAGAAGGAAGGTGAGATGCGCGAATGATGGAGGAAACCATGTGAATTTATTTGGAATGCGAAATATGGCTAGGAAAGTACAAGAAATGCCAGCTGTAAGAGAACTATTCAGGGATGAGTCGAGCAGGAAGATATTTAGAGTCGTGTACGTCGAGCGGGGAAAGGCGTCTGATTGGGATGAGACGGTGGTCGTTCTATGCAACATATTTGGAACCCACCTCGATATTCAGTTTCTCTATCTTCGCCAGTTTTTTGCGCGCCGTATGCCCGAGTACGGGGGGGAAGGGCGTTTAGCCTACGTCAAGCCGGTGGATGATCCCTACGGAATACTTCGAAAAATCCATTGGGATACACCAGCCAACGAAGATAAAAGCATTGAAAATTGGAAGCGTATCGAACCATTGGTGAATGACAGAACGAAATTTTATCGGACTCTTTCAAGTGGAGCAGACCGGAAGAATATTCTTCAGGACCTTGCAGATGACGCTGGTGTGAGTCTGCAGCGAATTCGAAGGTTGCACCGTCTATATATGCAGCGAGGGATGAACAAAAACGCGGTGGCAGCCGAGCTATGGCGTTGTGGGAGGCGGCATCAGCCGCCTAGGTACGAGGAAGGGGAGAACGCCGCGCCGACGATTGCAGCGAGAAAATATGAGAACAGACCCGGGAGAAAACCATCCCGCTCTGGTCAGCATGCAGTCAGAACAGAGGCTCTTGAGCGCCTGTTTGAACAATACATAGATATTTATATCACCAGCAAGTTCGGTCCGTGGGAGGTCGACGTCAGTGATGAGTTGATGGCCGAGATTCGACGTTTCAATAGTGAAGCGATTTTTCCCTCTACGAAGCGACGACGAAAAAAGAAGACAGCGAAATCTCGGAAGAAGCGATGGCCAAGACCGTCTGACAAACAGGCTGGAAAGAGAAGGCGGTCAGTGTGGCAAGACCTGGTCGATCACCTGAATTGGGTCTGCCGATGTGTTCGGATGGTACGTGATACCAATGGTCAGGTGATTGAACTTGAGCTGGCGCCCTTTGGCATCGTAAGTCATCGCCAACTGACTTACTACTACAAAACACGTGTTCCGATTGAAGTGAGAAACATTCGGAGCGTAGGGCCAAAAAAATACTCCGCTCAACATCGACCAATACGCGGCCATGGCTTGCAACACTCGCTTGGGCCAGGCATGCAGTACATGATCGACGCGACGATCGCCGACATTTACCTCGTGCTTGCCTATGACAGGACTGTAGTGGTTGGACGTCCGACTGTCTATCTCGCGATGGATCTTTGGAGTCGAATGATCGTGGGGTTTCATGTTAGCTTCGACCCACCGTCGTTCGATAGCGTCGCCTTGATGCTTGAGAATATTGCCACACCGAAAGTTGAGCTATGTGCGAGATACGGAATACAAATCGCTCGAGATATCTGGCCGTGTGAGTATCTACCTTCGTCAGATTTTGTAGCGGACCGAGGTGGTGATTTTATGAAATGCGCTGCATGGATGGAGGTTAACCAGGCGCTATCTGTAGCCATCAGTAATGCCAAGGCGTGGGACCCTACACTTCGTGCCTTTATGGAAAGACGATTCGGGATCATCCCAGCTATGTTTCAAAGGGCAAGTTTCGGTGTTGTTGAGGCTGACAGCGCAACACGGGGAGCTCCAAAATATCCGTGGGACGCAAGACTGACGATTACGGAGTTTGTGAAGAGACTGATTCGCGCGATCTTAAGGTACAACCAGACGCCAATCGGGCGACGCAGCGCCATGCCAGAGCTGGTAGCTGAAGGACTCGCTAATACACCGCTGAACCTATGGAACTGGGGGATCGACAACGTGACTGGATCGTTGAGAAGGCACTCGATTGATGAAATTCGCTGTGCCACCTGGCCGACAGAAATGGCTAAACCGACTCGATCTGGACTTGAATGGCGCGGTATGTACTACACCTCGCCATTCGTTGAGTCTAATCTCATACATTGCGGGGCGAGGAGCGCAAGGAGGGAGGTGCCGATCCGGTTCAACCCGAATGATCCAGCGCAGATTCTCTTGCCAGGTGAGCATGGCCTGGAATATGGACAGCTGGCCGACACCAACGTGAAAAAGCCGTCGGGATGGACGTTGATGGAATGGGAAATCTTTAACGATCAGCATCGGCGAATAGATCGGGAGAAACATGTCGCGCTTGAGTCGCAGCGAGTGATGGATCTTCTCAACAATACCGACGAAAGTCGGGCAGCGGACGCTGAGCAGAAGGCAGCGTTGAAAGCAGCCGGACTCGCACATCCGACAGCGTTACGCAGATCGGCTGTCAACAATAGACAGATGAGCGGGAGGTCAGATGTTGCCGGCTTCGGAAAATTCAAGGTCGAGAAGGGTGATACGGGGAAAGGCGGACGCGATCCGGTGATGCGCAACAACGTTCCCGGCTCAGATATTGAAGAGCAGGACGAGATTCTTCGCGCAGCCTATGAGAATAGCAGGAAGGTTATTGACGGCGAGTGATCAGATGTTTGGAAAATTTATGTCGCCCATTGGGAATGATTGAACATGGCCTCCACATCAACTAAATCTGATTATTCCAAGTTGGAATTCGGAAAGGAAGAGCGGTACAGGAAGGTTCCAGTTGATGTAAAGAATGATGCAATTCTGCAGCGAATGTGTCCATCAGTAGAGGCGGTATACCATGACGACGCATTGGAATTGAATGAGAATTCAGACAATCCATTAATATTAGCGCTTCCTCGATTTGAAACGCGAGACCGATTCTCGAAGGCCATGAGAATCAGCTTTGCCGTACCGCATTCTGACGACGCCAGAAAACTTTCGAGTCAATTGCGATTGCTTGGAATCGAGCGGATTTCGCGAGTACTCACGCTCACAGATTCTCATTTCCAGCTTTTGGACTGGATGCATATTTCACTCCGCCACCGTTATAGAGGGCTCGTGCCAGTTCGCGCGCTGAGAAGTATGGCTCAACGCAACTACAGGGAAACTCAGCGAGGCAGGCCACGAGCGATCTATACTCCGGATCCGTCCCATGCTGACTGCATTTCCGTGCTGGGCATATCCGGCGCCGGGAAGACAACTATGATGAAGATGGTGCTCTGCATGTTTCCGATGATTATCGAACATACAGAGTTCCGCGGCCTCAAGGCACGATTCACTCAGGTCGTCTGGATGATGGTGTCCTGCCCGCCGAACGGGTCGGTACTTACCTTGCTCAAGGGGATTTTGTATTGGTTCGATGAAAATCTTGGTACACATTACGTACAGGAAGCGGGTAGTCGAGCAAACTCCGGAGATTTGATCAAGTTTATTGTCGATAAAATTAAGAAGCATCACGTTGGCATGCTGATTATCGACGAAATACAGTTCGCCGTTCGATCTGCGGAGAGGGCTGATCTGGTGGGCTTTATCACGACCCTGCTTAACGACGGTCAGTGCCTGTTCGTGCTGGTTGGTACACCTGACGCTGGCGAGGTGATAAAAGAAACGATACGCAATCTGAGGCGCGTGGTGAGTCGGACATATATTCCACTGGAACATTTTCCGGAGCCTGCAGATGCAAAGCGTCTGGCGAGCAACATTGTCGCCATCGACTTCATGCCAGAGAAACCCGACAACCTGGACGAAATCATCGCGACGCTCATCGACGTCGGTGCGAGCTCGCCAGCATTCATGAAGCTTGCGTGGGAGCACACGCAGTATATGGGCGAGCGAGCAAATAAAAAGAAGGTAACTCCCGCGCTCATAAAAAGCGCGGTGAGAAAACCGTTCTCTCTCGTCAAGGGGCTTCTTGAGGCACTGCGCAATAGGGACGTCGTCGCCCTGGACGGCTATCGGGATGTCGCTGAGGAGCAGATGATTGCGATTCGCAAGAAGATAGCGTTGGAAAGAAAGAGAAGGAACATGAAACTGGATCCATGCAGGGATGAAGCGGCGGAGTTGTTCTCCAGTTGCGTCCAAGTCTTGCTGAATCTTAAGTGGCCAGAGACGGCGGCAGAAAAGTTTGTGAGGGAGAAACTGCTGGCCGATGCTTCTCTTACTGTGGAGCATATCTTGCGTATGGCGCTTGAAAGTAGCCCTGGAACGTAGCGAGGTGTTAGCTGAGCAACCGGGTTAATCGTTGAAGAATTTCCTTTGCGGGTCAGGGAGGATGGCGGAATGACAGTCTATCTGGATGCGCCTTTGCCAGACGAGATTCTTTTTAGTGTTATCGCGAGATATGTCGAGAGTTCCGGTATCAAGAATACTTCTCAATTCCTCAAGATTTTATTCGGGGAAGAACGTGCGAGAAGTGATAATTTCGAGCAGCTTGCTGACCAGACATTTCGGGCATGGGGAATGAATGCGGGGGAGATACGAGGAAGGCTGACTTTATTTCCATTTTATTCGGCGATCTTCCCGGGTTATGGGCGTATGGAAGCGGTAGGGAGAAGACAACGCTGTACGTCATGGTCCGGATTTGTGGAGCCCGGGAAGCCCGGGATTCGATATTGTGAAGCCTGCTGGAGGGAAGACGACAAGAATGGCTATCCTCGTTACTGGAGGCGCGCACACCAACTGCCTGGGGTTGTTGTGTGTACTGAGCATCGGCATGTTCTCTTCGGTCAGCGTTCGTCGTATGCGCGGTCTCTCCTCGATGACGCCGCTATGCGTGGGATGGGTTTTCCTGTTGTTGTTGGATCTGTGCGAGAGTCGGAAGCGTGGGCGGATGTGGCGATCCTTGCTGGCAAGTTGCTGCGAGGTGAGTCTTCATGGTCCCAGTTTGCGTTGCAACGCTCGCGCATGAATGTAACTCAAAGATGCGGATATGTCGTTGGACGCAAGGTGGATGCAGGGAGAATGGCAAGAGACTTGATTGCGCGGCTCGGTGCCGGATATTTTGATGCGCTCACGTCAACAAGCGATGTATCGTTAGAACTGCTGCGGGCGATAACTTTGCCTGACGTCCGTGTATGTGGCCCTCTTTGTGCATTGTTGGTTGGTTATATATTAACTGACGTCGTTGTCCGCTTATCACGCTCGGACGCGCCAGATTGTCCGGGAAGTCAGGATCACCATGATGGTAGGCATCGTGTAACTGAATGGGCAAATCGCGATCAGGGACCTCATTATCTCTGTATATGTGGACTTTCATTTGTCTTAGTTCGTGGGGAGCAGGGCGTCAGCATTGAGCTCACGCAGGAAGGGCCGGACGTAGCACTGGCCGCGAAGCTCCTGCTGGAAAGATCGCACTCAGTGCGAACGCTAGCGCAAACGTTGGGACTGACGGTTCCGGCGATCAATCAGCTAGCAGATAGTCGACTGGAGATCCGGTGCTGGAGCCGAAGAACAGAGCGAGCGAGAGGGCTTGTGCGGTGGATCGAACACGTTATCAGTTGTGGCTGTGCAGACGGGGCATACGCAAGTCGCGCGCATTTATTTCATTCGCTGGGTAGACTCGTCGAGGTGCTTCCTGCTTCAGTGATTCCTTGCAAGGCGAAAACCTTCGGGAACGAACGACGAGTTCGCGGAGAGCGATAGGGCATACGATTCAGAGGGCTAGTCGCTTGTGCTTGGACGGAGCAGGCTGAGTGCTTTTCGTGGGGAATTCGCGATGGCCACATATTTGGACGAGCCGTGCAGTGACGAACCATTGTTTGGCGTTGTAGCACGGTATCTTGAGCGCGTGCCGGGTACGAATTCGATTTGTGTCCTGAAGAGGCTGTTCGGAAAGCGATATATGCAGGCGGCAAACCTTGGTTCTCATACGGACAGGGTTGCGTCCGAAACCCAGGTTTGCTGGGGAATGTCCGCGGAAGAAATCGCCGAGCGCATGACGATGTTCCGCTATTTCGCAGCCTTTGTTCCCGAAGATCGAGCGAAGGACATGCTCGATTGTGTTACGGGAAATCTGGGGCCGGTATACCGTGGGCCGCGCGGGCATGTGAGACTTCTTGAAGTCCAGCGTTATAGACATCGTTATTGCCGGTCTTGTTTGGAAGCTGACAGACTTGCTGGCGAACCCATGCATTGGCGGCGCTCCCATCAGCTGGCAGGAGTAGTGGTTTGCGTATGGCATGGAGAACTACTTTGGGAATGGGAATATGCGAATCCCGGTCTCGGATTCGTGTCTCCAAGTCTGAATCTCGGGAAACCGATCCAGTTGATAATCTCTGAGAGGCAGCGTGGGGCACTCCTGCAGGTGGCTAAAATTTCCTGTGATCTGTTGAATGGGAAAGTAGCGATTGATCCAAAAATATTCTTCAAACATTTTGAGGAATATATAAGATCAAAATCCGCATATCTTGGTGGGATACGTCGAGATCAATGTTTGATGAGGGTCGTTGAGAATGCTTTTGGGCGATCTTATGTTGATTCCCATTCTTTAGATTTGAGTATGCGCTATTTTAGGCCTCGCGATGGAGTTGGGGGAGTTTTTGCGCTGCGTTTCGTGGCGGCTGCTGCTTTGGTTTTGCTGATCGAATCCGATGCGGAATTGATTGCCAATCTGGATTTCGGAGATCTGTATGGAGGCGTATCACCTGAGTCCGTTCGGCCGCGTTCGTATTGGGCACGTAGTCGGGCTATCCCATCCTGCGTGTGTCCGAGCACATTGGCCGAACACGGCAGCGGCCACTTCATCGATAACTGGCGTTGGCTGAGAGGGAGTTGCCGAGGGCGATGCAGTTGTGGCATGAGAGTGATATATCGTGCTGTACCGAATGCGGGGCCTACAATATCTGTTACTAGATGGGGAGATCTATACAAAAATGAAGTGAGGAGGCTGGGCAGGCGCGGCATGAAAATCTCAAAGATTGCCAGCCGTCTTTCAATGCCAGAGAGCTCGGTTGAGAAGATTCTAATAGACGCAGAAGTGCTACTTCCACGCCGCTTGAGGAGCAAAGGAAAGTGAGCATCGAATGTCCATGTGCGGCATCCCAAGTTCATTTGCCTCTCGTTGTGCGGTCGATCTTGGCCTCATGGGTGAGCGCTGCGTGCATGTCCCTCATCAAGCAGCGGACTGTCGAAAGACTGCTGTATAGGGTAGCGACTAAATCCGTCGATGAAGCACTTTTGCGCCCGATGGAATGAGGATGACAGAAGAAACGCATTCCTTGAGTGAGTCATTGCGCGTAAGAGGCGAACTACCAGATGTCATTGCGTTCCTCCCCAACCACCATTCGCTCGCAATCAATACAACGGTTTATCTAGGAGAAGGGTTCCTGCGTTTGCGGCGAGTGCGCTCTGAAGTCTTCGATGAAATGGTAACGGGTGCCTGGGCGCGCGAAATGATACCCAGCTCGGAAAGTAGGAAGAGCACTTTGCCTATTTGTGGCGTCGGCTTCCTGGCCTCACATGCGAAATAGACTTGGTTGACAGACCGGGCACGTTGACAAGGTCGTCGCGCGTAAGCCCTTGAGCGACACGCTCCGCTCAAACGACGCTCGCCAGCGTGCTGACGTCGCTGATGGGAGAATCTGTTCGATCCACGGGGTATTTCGGACATTGCTATTGTTCGGCGAAATGCTAGCAAATGAATACCTCAGCTTGGTCGAAACGGCTCCTAACGGGTACGACGAAGCGAATCGCGTGTCTCACCTCAATGTTTCGTATCCAATCGGGTGGCAATTCAGCTCGCGAGCATGAGTTGCAACGCACGATATGCTCCTTTAAAACCCTCGCGTGGTTCCCTGCTCGACGGCGGCAGCGGCAAAGTGGAAATCCAAACCGGCTCAACATGACTCTCTTCTTCGGCGGCGGCTTCGCCACGCGTCCTACTCGCACAACGATGGTAACCGGGGGGGTTAGCAATCAACCCCGTTGCGAGCGGGTGTCTGGAAGGAAAGCGACCTTGTATGTGAAGTCGCGGTGCAAATCTTCGGACAGACCTGGCTGCTCACACCTCTATTTGGCTCATCCAATGTCAGGCGTGGGTTGCGCAGGTTGAGGGGCGCGTGTTGTGGGTTTCGAGATGGTGCCAGTAGTTGTGTTGCGCCCCTTATTTTTTTGGGGCGGGGATGCCCTGCTGGACGGCCCGAGTGCGAACATCCGTCCGCCATTTGATGTGCCGAAACATAGGGCGACAAGAAGTGCGGACTCTCCGGCAACATTTCCTCGCGCTGTGGGCGCCACTAAGCCGCGAGTTCAGGGGATTTGTGGGTGTGCACTTTTTTGTACGCCAATATCCGTACATCTCGCGTTCCCTCCCCGCTTTCGCGTGGTCTAGCGCGATGCAAAACACCGGGAAACAACGCCTGGCAGTCGGTAAATTCGCCGGCCCGAGCCCATTGCATCGCGTGGATCACCGCTGCGTTAGCAGCGACCCACACGCATTCGATTCAAGCCGTCGCCTGCTGCGCAACCCTGGTCGTGACGCGCACGCGGCTCACATACGCCAGCGCGGACAAACTGATCATGGCGGTCGCAATCAGCCAGTAGCTCGGCGCGCTCTTCTCGCCGGTGGCGCTCAGCATCCACGTGACGATGGCTGGGGTAAAGCCGCCGAACACGGTCACGCCGATGTTGTAGCCGATCGACATGCCGGTGGCGCGCGTCGCGGCCGGGAAGATCTCGGCCATGAGCGCGGGCAGGGCGCCGAAATAGATCGACTTCAGCAGCGCGAGCCACGCAATCAGCACGAAGAGCGCAACCGCACTCGTATGGCCGGTCGCCCAGGCGAAGCCCGGGTACGCGCTCGCGAGGAAGAGCAGCGCGACACAAGTCATCTGCGTGCGCCGCCCGATGCGGTCGGACAGATGCCCCGCGAACGGCGTGACGACGGTGAGGATCACGCCGCCCGCCATCGTCGCCGCGAAGCCGGTTGCCGCAGGCAGATGCAACTGGCGGATCGCGAACGTGGGAATGTATTGCAGCAGATAGTTGACCGCCGTCGAGACAGTCAGCAGGCCGATCGCCGTGAGCACGAGCCGCTTTTGCTGGCCCAGCACTTCGCGCACGGGCGTTTCGGTACGCGCGCTGCGTTTGAAGTCCTCGGCGTCTTCAATGAAGCGGCGCAGATAGAGGCCCACCGGACCAATCAGTAATCCGAAGAAAAACGGCAGACGCCAGCCCCAGGCGGCGAGATCGGCGGGCGCCATGAGGCGGGCGAGTCCATAGCCGAACGAGGCCGCGAGCAGCGTGGCGAGGCCTTGCGTCGCGAACTGCCAGCTCGCGAGAAAACCGCGACGGTGCGGCGCATGCTCGATCAGCATGGCCGTGGACGCACCGAACTCGCCGCCCGCCGAAAAGCCCTGGATGAGCCGCGCGGCGAACACCGCGAGCGGCGCGGCAAGGCCTATCGTCGCGTAGTCGGGAATCAGCGCGATGATCGCCGTGCCGACCATCATGAGGCTGACCGAGAGCATCAGCGCGGCCTTGCGTCCGCTACGGTCGGCATAGGCGCCCAGTACCGCGCCGCCGAGCGGCCGCACGAGATACGATGCGCCGAAGGTGCCGAACGTGAGCAGCATCGAAACGGTCTCGTTGACCGCCGGAAAGAAGTGCTTGCCGATGTACACCGCGAAGAACCCGTAAATGGCGATGTCGAACCATTCGAGCGCGTTGCCGGCGGAG
The DNA here is from genome assembly GCF_056155635.1 of Paraburkholderia sp. BR10141. Classification (NCBI taxonomy): domain Bacteria; kingdom Pseudomonadati; phylum Pseudomonadota; class Betaproteobacteria; order Burkholderiales; family Burkholderiaceae; genus Paraburkholderia; species Paraburkholderia sp. BR10141. The sequence continues at coordinate 132,482 of NZ_JBMIQH010000022.1, forward strand.
GTGGCGATGACGAGCCTCGCAAGGCTCACGGGTTGTTTTGCGGACATGGCGGCATGCACCTTTATTGGGTCGTCAGGCGAAGGCGTCGGCGGGTTGCGTCGCGCGTGCTTGCGCTTGCGCCGATGCGCGGCTTGCGGCGAGACGCGCGGCGTCGTCGCCGAGGTCCCACCAGAGTCCGGCCATCACGGCGAGCGCCTCGCGTGCGACGGAGCCGAGCAGGTGTTCGTTCGGCGCGTGCTGCGCGCAGGCCGGATACGAGTGCGGAACCCAGAGCGTCGGCAGGCCGAGCGTGTACGCGAATACGTCGTTCGGCACCGTGCCGCCGAGGTTCGGCAACAGCGCCGGCTTCTTTCCGGTCGACGCGCGCAGCGAATCGAGCGCCCAGTGCACCCAGGCATCGTCGGGGTCGAGCCGCGTCGCGGCGGACGTCTGCGTGACGCGCACCTGCACATCGTCAAAGCCGAGCCGCGCGAAGTGCGCTTCGAGATGCTCGCCCACGCGCGCGGCGTCCGTGCCCACCACGAAGCGCAACTGGCAAGTGGCCTTGGCCGTGGGCGGGATCGCGTTGACGGGCGCGTCGGGGTTGCCGGTCTTGAACGCGAGCACTTCGAGCGTGTTCCAGGCGATCACGCGCTCGGTGGGCGTGAGGCCGGGCTCGCCCCAGTCGGGATCGATCGCGGGGGCGTCGTCGTCGCCGCCGAGCACGATGTCGGCAAGCGCCTCGCGCACGCTTGCGGACACGGGCGGCGGACGCAGCCCGTCCACGGCGATGGCGCCGCGCCGGTCGACGAGGCTCGCGATCGCGTGCGACAGCACGATGGCTGGATTGCGCAGCGCGCCGCCCCAGTTGCCCGAGTGATGCGCACCGCGGCGCAGATCGACGAGCAGTCGAACGTCACGCCGCCGCGCGAGCCGAGGAACAACGTGGGGCGTTCGGCCAGCACGCGGGGGCCGTCGGAGGCGATGAACACGTCCGCCGCAAGTGTGTCGCGATGGGCGGCGCACACGGCGTCGAGGCCCGGCGAGCCGATTTCCTCGCCGGTTTCGAAGATCACCTTCACGTTGTAGCCGAGCTTGCCGCCGCGCGCGTCCAGCACCGCGGCGAGCGCGGCGCGGTCGATGGCGGTTTGTCGGGTCTCGTTCAAAAGGGCTCCTCTCATGCCTGGGTGCAGGGAATGAAAGCAGTCTAGGAATGCCAAAAATTCGCAACAATTTCAAAATTTGCGGATAGCATTGCCGAAACGGCAACACAAACAACGCCCACTGAGCGCCCACTGAACGGATAAGCCGATGCTTCATGGAATCGCCTTGCGCTACTTCGTCGAGGTCGCGCGCACCGGGTCGCTAGCCGCGGCCTCGGAGAACCTGCACGTCGCCGTCTCGGCGATCAGCCGGCAAATCAGCAAGCTGGAGGAGGACGTGGGGACGGCGCTCTTCGAGCGCATGCCGCGTGGGATGGTGCTGACCGAATCGGGCGAGCGGCTGGCCGAGCACGCGCGGCGCGCGCTGCTGGAGGGTGACGCGGTGCTCGCCGAAATCGCCACGGCCAAGGCGCTCGGGCACGGCATCGTCCGAATCGGCTGCACGGAGGGCTTTACGCGCTCGTTTCTGCCCCACGTGCTCGCGCAGCATCACGCCGCCGCGCCGCACGTGCATTTCAATCTGCGCTCGGGTACGCCTTCGCAGGTCGAGCAGTGGGTGGCCACGGGCGAGGCGGACCTGGGGCTGGCGTTTTCGAGCGGAGACCCCGCGAAGGTCTACGTGCAGTACAGCGCACAGGCGCCGGTCTGCGCACTGCTCGATCCGGGGCATCCGCTGGCGCAGCGCCGCTCGCTCACGCTCGCGGACCTGCGCGACTATCCCGTCGCGCTGCTCGAACGCGGCAACACGGCGCGCCAGCTATTCGACGAATGCTGCGCGCGGCACGGCATCAAGCTCGAACCCCTTCTCACGAGCAACAATTCGAGCGCGCTGCACGCGTTCGCTGCGCTGGCGGGCGCGATCACGCTCGGCAGCCGGCTCTCGCTGTCGGGACTCGCGGACGATCTTTCGCTGGTGGCGAAGCGCTTCGACGAACCGACGCTCAACCAGCGCAACCTGTGTGTGATGACGATGCGCGACCGGCGGCTTTCACGCCCCATCGAAGGGGTGCTGAGGGCGCTGATCGGTGCGATCGAACGGGCGTTGTGAAGGACCGGCGCCTCAGCGCTTGCCCGCGCGCCCCGTCATGCGTCCCAGGATGTCCACGCGCTGCACCAGTTGATGGTAGATCACCGCGAGCACGTGCCCGGCGATCAGTACGTACGTCAGGTACGCCAGCCAATAGTGGATCTTCGAGCCGAGATGGCCGAGCGCCTTGTCTGCCGGCACGACGGCGGGGACCTGATACAGCCAGAACCAGTTCACCGGATGGCCGCCGCCATACGAGTTGATATATCCACTGATCGGCATGGCAAAGAGAATCAGATACAGCAGGCCATGGCCGATATGCGCGAGCTTCTGCTCGAACGCCGGAATGCGTTGCGGCAGCGGCGGCGCATTGCCCGCAAGCCGCGTCACCACGCGGATCAGCGTGAGCAGCAGGACGGTCAGGCCAATCGATTTGTGGAAATTCACCCAACTGCCGTGCGACGGGTCATGACGGTCCATCGTCGTCATGTACCACGCGACCGGGATCACTACGAACATGCATAGCGCGCTCAGCCAGTGCAGCACGCGCAGCGTCAAGCCATAGGTGGGACGTGCGAACGACAACGCAGAAACGGATTGCGGGCTTCGGGACATGGTAGAGGGCCTTTTCGCGATCGAATTGACCTAGCCTGCCACAAAAACAGCACTGCGGAACATCCCCGGGCGATGCAGTTTTGTTAGGTCCCGTTACAACGGCTGGCGCCAAAATGACATTGGATGATAAGTCAACCATAATTCCTCAATGGATTTCCCTTATCTAGCTGCCGGTACGCCTGCCGATAACTGCGTAATGTGATTCGGCCTGTCCTGCCTCACTCTGGCCATAAGTTGCATTGTCAATCAGGAGTCGAGAATTCCATGCCCAGCAATTTCGCAGAAGCCCCGTTTGGCGAGGCCTACGCCCCAGCCAATGCCGCTCGACGGGTAGCGGCCGTCGAAAGCCCGCTCATGAACGCGCGCAAACGAGCCGACAGGGCTTGCGCGCTGGTCAACTGGATTCTTCTGGCGGGCGCCTTGGGGATCGGCTTGCACTTCGACGCGCTCACGCCCGTGCTCGTCGTCGGGTTGCCGCTAGCGCTCGTTTCCACGGCGCTCGCGCTTGCGTTGCCGGGGCTCAAGATCACCAGAATGGGTTCCGCGCTCACCTTCATGGGCGGCGCGGCCCTACTGATCGACGTGGGAGGCGGGCAGGACGAGTTTCACTTCGTCGTGTTCATCCTGCTCTCGCTGCTGCTCGCCTATCGCGACGTGCAGGTGGTGCTGCTCGCTACCGGCTTCATCTCCATCCAGCAACTCGCGTTCAACTATTTTCAGGCTTGGGGCTGGCCGGTCAGGGTCTATTCGCAGACGGGCTTCGACGTCGTGGCGCAGCACTGGGCGTTTCTCTGGCTGCAAACCTTGTTCATCGCGGCGATTTCGGCGCGCCAGGAGCGCGACGCAAACATCGCGGGCGAACTCGCGGCCATGTCGGAGGGGATCGGCCAGGCCTCGGGTTACATCACGCTGGGCGAGCAAACGAGCCGGCCCGCGAGCGATGTGGCCGGCGCATTCCACGCCACGCTCGCTGCCGTGCGTAAAACGCTGCTGCAGGTGCGCGACAGCGTGAGTGAAGTTTCGGAGTCCGTAGCAGGAACCAGCGCGCGTAACGCCGTCCTTTCCGAGCGGACCGAGCAACAGCGCCATTCTCTGGAAGGCATGGTCGCGGCGATGGAGCAGCTCAAGCAAAGCGTGCATGAGAGCGTCGATCACGCAATGGCGGCGAGCGAGCTGGCGGGCTCCGCGAGCGAAGTCGCGACCCAGGGGCGCGGGGCGATCAAGGCGGTGATCGATACGATGGGCGACATTTATCGTTCGTGCGAACGCATTACCGACATCATCGGCGTGATCGACGGCATCGCGTTCCAGACCAACATTCTCGCGCTCAATGCGTCGGTCGAGGCCGCGCGCGCGGGCGATCAGGGGCGGGGATTCGGCGTGGTGGCGGAGGAGGTCCGCACGCTGGCCCAGCGCAGCGCCTCGGCTGCGAAGGAGATCCGGGCGCTGATCGGGGAGTCGGTCGAGCGCGCACGCACGGGCAACGGTCTCGTCGAAAGCGCGGGCAATACGGTGGGCGAGGTGCTCGAAAGCGTCACGCGCCTGTCGGCCATCGTTCACGAAATGGCGACGGCCACCGGCGCGCAGCGCGCGGGCATCGACCAGATGGGCGAGAACATCGCCCACATCGACGCGGCGATACGCGAAAACGCGGCGCATGTCGCCGACACGGTCGAGCAGGTCGAGCAGCAGCATCGCCAGACGGCCTTGCTCGCCAGCGCGGTCAAGGTGTTCAGACTGGATTGAGCGGCGTCGCGACGCGTTTTCGGGGCGCGACCCCGAAGCAGACCATTTTGTTACACCTCTTACGGCGCTTGGCCTCCGGCGTTACAAAGCCCTTTCACGTTGGCCGCTATACTCGGTTCCGTCTCAAAAACGTAAGAGAACAACTATGTCGAAGAAAATCATCCAGATGGTTGCCGTTGCTGCGCTGACTGCTGCAGCCTCGCTGCCGGCGCTCGCCGGCGATATGAACAACGCACTGGGTGGCGCGCTGGGCGGCGTCGCCGGCGCGGCTCTGGGCGGCGCCGTGGGCGGCAGCACCGGCGCGGTGATCGGCGGCGCGGTGGGCGGCGGCGCGGGTGGCGCGGTCACCTCGAATCGTCGCGAACGCACGGGCGCCATCATCGGCGGCGCGCTCGGCGGCGGCGCTGGCACTGCCGCGGGCAATGCCATGGGTGGCCGCACCGGCGGCCTGATCGGCGCGGCCGTGGGCGGCGGCGCGGGTTCGGCGCTCGGCGGCAATGTCTCGCGATCGAACTCGTACGCCGACGACTATTCGCGCGGCTATCACGGCAAGCACCACAAGCACCGTCACTACGACTAAGCACAGCTTGCCGGGCGCAACGGCTAAGCGCCGCTGCGCCTCGTCATTTCGCGCCGCTGTATCCCGCGGCACTCGCCGGGCCGTTCTGGCCCGCGCGCAACTCCCTCCCTGCTTATGCTAGACCGCATCCGGGTGCCTGGCCGCGTTGGCTTCGTGCTGTTTGATTCGGTATGCCAGGCGATTTCCCCGGTATCGGTGAACGTCAATCCTGTCGCGGTTTGCGGCGCCACGAGCCATGTGGCAGTTCCTTGTCTCGCTCGGCCGCGGTGAGCGCGGCGCGCAGTTGCGTTTGGTTCAGTGGAATGCAATAGGCCGGTTTCGCGCGCTCGAAGCGCCAGCTGTCGGCAAGCGAACCCGCGTCGAGCACGTCGAAATCGAGCTGTGCGTGCAGCGCGGCAACGACAGCCTTCGCCGCATCATCGTCTGCCGCGACGGGTAGCGCGCGCCGTCCGCCTTCGACAGCCGGGCGCTCTTCGCGCGGCAGATCGTACGCAAGAATCGCGCTGAACGCCTTGACCACCCGTGCGCCATTGAGCTGCTGTGCAACGTGCTCGCTCGTCGCCTTGCGGTGTTCGTCGAACTCTGCAATGGCGCCGTCGCGCGCCGGATAGTAGTTCATGGTGTCGATGACGACTTTGCCGGCGAGCGATTTGACCGGTATCTCGCCAAGCGCGGCCAGAGGCAGCGCCGCGATCACGATTTCGCCGAACGCCGCGGCTTGCTCCAGCGTGCCGATTTCGCAGCCCAGCGCCGCCGCCTCTGCCGCGCGCGCCTTCGGATCACGCGACGAGAGCATCACTTCATGCCCCGCCTGCGCGAGCAGTTTGCCCAGCGTCGAGCCGATCTCGCCCGCGCCGAGAATGCCGACAGCCAATCGATGTTCGTTCATGGGAAGCCCCGTGGTTTGCAATGGAGCCTCCAGCGTAGCGCCGAAACTGTCATGCGATAATCGGACACCCGGGTGAAACACTTGAAACGTCGGATTTCCAATCGTGGACAAATTGACCAGCATGACCGTGTTCGTGAAGACCGCCGAATCCGGATCGTTCACGGCGGCGGCACGCATGCTCGCAATGACGCCGCAGATGGCGGGCAAGCACGTCGACGCGCTGGAAAAGACGCTAGGCGTGCGGCTGCTGCAGCGCTCGACGCGCAAGCACGCGCTCACAGAGGCCGGCCGCGCCTATTTCGAAGCCTGCCGCCGTGTGCTCGAAGAGGCGGCCGCCGCGGAGGCCGTCGCGCTCGCGCAGACCGGCCACCCGCAAGGCACGCTGCGCGTGACGGCGCCCGTCTCGTTCGGCGCTTTCCGGCTTGCGCATGAAATCAAGGCTTTTCTCTCGGATTGCCCGGACGTGAAAGTCGATCTCGTGCTGAGCGATCGGCAATTCGACCTCTTGCAAGATGGTTTCGATGTCGCGTTTCGTATCGGCGCGCTGCCCGACTCGCAACTGGTCGCGCGGCCGCTCGCGCCCTATCGGCTCGTGCCGTGTGCCGCGCCGGCCTATCTCGCCGCGCACGGAACGCCGGCGCATCCGCGCGAACTCGCGCAGCACGTGTGCCTCGATTACGCATTCGACAGCTTTCCGGCGCCCCAAACGTGGATCTTCAAGGACGGCGACACGCAGATCGAAGTCGAGCCGCGCGGCCAGCTGCGCAGCAACGACACCCGCGCGTTGGTCTCGGCGGCGGAGGCGGGAGTGGGAATCGTGCTGGCGGGCGAGCCGAACCTCGCGCCTTCGGTGGCGGCGGGGCGGCTCGTGCCGCTGCTCGAGGCGTATGCCGCGCCGGTACGGCCCATGCATCTGCTTTACGCGGATCGCCGCGCGCAGGCTCCCAAGCAGCGCGCGTTCGTGGCGTGGGCGCTGGCGTGCTTTGGCGAAGCGGGCAGCGTCGCCGGCGCGCGGGCGCCTGCGTCCCCGCTCGTTCGTCGTTCGGCGCGCAAGCCGCGCACCGGACGCACATAGCGTGATTAGCTCTCGCGACGGAAGGCGGCATTGAGCGTCGCGCCGGGGGCCGCGCCTTCGAAGCCGTCGAAACGCCCTTCGGTGAGCCGTTGCGCCGCGTGCATGAAGCCGCCCCATGCGGTGCGGGCGAGCGCGCCGCCCACGCTCACACGGCGCACGCCCAGCGCGGCGAGATCGTCGAGCGTGAAGGCCGACTTCGCGCCGATCAGCACGTTCACCGGCTTCGGCGCGACAGCGGTGACGACGGCCACGATCTGCTCTCGTGTCTGGATGCCGGGCGCATAGAGGCAATTCGCGCCTGCCTGCGCGTACGCCTGCAGGCGAGCGATGGCGTCGTCGAGATCGGGCACGCCCGCCACGAAGTTCTCCGCGCGGCCGACGAGCACGGTGTCGCCGCCGCGCGCGTCGATGGCGTGGCGCGCCGCCCGCATGCGCTCGACGGCGATCTCGATCGGCAGCAGCGGCGCTGCGTCGTCGCCAGTCGAATCTTCCACGGAAAGCCCGGCGACGCCGGTCTCGACGGCGAGGCCGACGCTTGCTTCGACGCCTGCGGGATCGGCGCCAAAGCCGCTTTCGAAGTCGGCGTTCACGGGCAGGTCGGTTGCCGCGACGATCTCACGCAGGTGCGCGAGGATCGCGTCGCGCGGCAAGGTGTTGTCGGCGTGGCCGCGCGACCAGGCGAACCCGGAACTGGTAGTCGCGAGCGCCTTGAAGCCGAGACTCTGGAGATAACGCGCGCTGCCCACGTCCCACGGGTTCGGCAGCACGAAGCAACCGGCGGCGTGCAGCGCACGAAACTCGGCGCGTTTCTCGGCGATGGTGCGGGCGGGTCCTGACATGGCAAGTTTCCTCCTGGCTCGTGGGTGGGCGGCGGGGTGTCTGCGCAGGCGTGCGTATTCTCTGGCGCCCGTCACCGATTGTGACCGAATTCCTGGATTCCCGAATCGAACGGCGTTCGCCTGCGCCGCGATTTCGGTGAAGATAAGGATGGCGAATTAAATGAACGCCTACGAAGGCGATGGCATGCAAAGGCGCGAAACGAGGAAAAGAAGGGCGCAGCCGTTATGATATGCGTTCTTTTTATTTTGCCGCCCAGCCGCAATGTCCAAAACCAGCGCTCCGAAAGCCACGCCGCCCCGCATGTCCGATGTCGCCCGTCTCGCGGGCGTTTCGAAGATGACGGTGTCCCGCGTGATGGCGGGGCGCAGCGCGTCGGAGGCGACCCGCGAGCGCGTGCAGCGCGCCATCGACGAGTTGGGCTACGTGGCCGACGCGGCCGCCGGCGCGCTTTCCTCGGGACGCTCGTCGTTCGTCGCCGTGCTCGTGCCGTCGCTTTCCAGCTCCAACTTCTCGGACACTGTGAGCGGCCTGACCGCCGTGCTCGAACCGCAAGGGCTCGAACTGCTGATCGGCGACACTGACTACTTCCTCGATCGCGAGGAGCGTCTCGTGCGCCAGATGCTGCGCCACCAGCCGCGCTGCATCGCGCTCACGGGCGCGCAGCATACGGACGCCACGCGCACGCTGCTGCAGCGCTCGGGCGTACCGGTCGTCGAAATGTGGGACCTGCCGACGGAGCCGATCGACATGGCCGTGGGCTTTTCCAACGTGAGCGCCGCGCGCGAGATGGTGCGCTATCTCGCGGACAAAGGTCATCGCCGCATCGGCTTTCTTGGCGGCGCGGGCGACCTGGACCGGCGCGGCCTCGACCGCCTCAAGGGCTTTCAGATGGAGATGAAGGCGCTCGGGTTCGAAAGGCACCGCGTCGTGCAACTCGGCGACTCGCCGGTCACGATGAGCCACGGCGCACCCGCCATGGCGGAACTGCTCGAGCGCTGGCCCGACACCCAGGCCGTGATGTGCGTGAGCGACATGTCGGCGTTCGGCGCGATCATGGAGTGCCAGCGGCGCGGCCTCAGCGTGCCCCGCGATATGGCGGTTGCCGGCTTCGGTAACTTCGAGATCGCGGCGTGCTGCCATCCGGCGATCACCACGATCTCGGTCGATGCCTACGGCATTGGTCAGCGCACAGGCGAGGCGATCGTCGCGGCCCTCGCGGCAGTGGACGGCGCGAGCGCGTCGCATCCCTTGAAGACACGCATCCAGTACGCCGTCATGCCGCGCGAGAGCGCTTGAGCACGCGACGCGAGCGTGCTCAAGCGCTCGCGTCGTTAAAGTCCCTTGGCGATGCGCTGCGCCATCTCGACCACCGCGATGGCGAGCCGTTTTTCGCGCCGCGCGTCCAGCCGCTCCAGCGGCAGGCTCGCGCTGACCGCCACACGCTTGCCGAGCGCCGTCACGCCGACGAACGCCGCGAAGCACGCGATGCCCGCCGTCACTTCTTCCCGCTCGTGCGCGAGGCCCGAGCGCCGTATCGCCGCGAGCGCCGCAATGAGGTCCTGCTTGCGCGTGATGGTGTTGGCCGTCACAGCGGGCAGTTGGCGCGGCAGGATGGCGTTGACCTCATCATCGGAAAGACTGGCGAGCAGCGCCTTGCCCAGCGCGCTGCAGTGCGCGGGCAGCCGCGAGCCGAGATCGGAGACGAGACGCACGGGTCGCGCGGGGTCCTCGCGCGCGAGATACACGACCTCCGCGCCGTCCAGCACCGCAAGCTGAACCACTTCGTTATGCGTCGCGACGAAAACGGTCGCTTCCTGGCGGAATACTTCCTGGAGCCGATCGTGCCGCACGTAAGCGCTACCTAGCTCGAACAACGTGAGACCGACGATATAGCCGTCGGCGCGCTTTTCGATCCAGCGGCGGCGCTCGAGCGAGTCGAGCATCAGATAGAGCGTGCTGCGCGAGAGGCCAGTGGCCTGCGCGATTGCCGCCGCGCGCATCGGGCCTTGAGCGTGCGCGAGCAAGTCGAGAATATCGTGTATGCGCCGGAGCGCCGGGACTTCGTAGGGTGAGGACATGGAGCTGCGTGCCGGGTTTGCCGGCAAAAGATCATCCAACAGGCTGGAAATACTAACACCACGTTGGATGCGCGCATGAGCGCATCGACATTTCTCAGCGGCATCGTTCCTTGGTATCGTTGCACACACGCATCAACGGGAACGGTTTGAACGCCATGGTGCGCGAGGCGCGCCGCATGTTCGGGAGAGTCGCGAAAAATGAAGTATTCGAATCTGGTCGAGCGGTTGCAGGGCCGTCGCACGACAGCGTGGGAGATCCATCACGCGGCGGTGCAGGCCGCTGCGCGTGGCGAGGACGTGATCGTGCTGAGCGTGGGCGACCCCGACTTCGGCACGCCCGCGCCCATCGTCGAGCGCGCCGTGGCCGCGCTGCGCGAGGGCGATACGCACTACTCGGCCATCATGGGCCGCGAGCCGCTGCGCGAAGCAATTGCTCGCGAGCATACGCAGCAAAGCGGGCGCGTGGTCGGGGCGCACAACGTGATTCTCTGCGCGGGCGCGCAGAACGGGTTGTTCGCATCGTCGCTCTGTTTGCTGGAGGTCGGCGACGAAGTGCTCGTGCCCGAGCCGATGTACCTGACCTACGAGGCCGCGATCCGCGCCTCGGGCGCAACGCTCGTGCCGGTGCCCGTCGATCCCGAGAACGGTTTTCATCTCGACTGTGACGCGCTCGATGCAGCCGTCACGCCGCGCACGCGCGCGATCTTCTTCGCCACGCCGTGCAACCCCACCGGCGCGGTGATGCCGCGCGCGCACCTCGAACGCGTCGCGCAACTGGCGAAGCGGCACGACCTGTGGGTGCTCTCCGACGAGGTCTACGCCGACCTCACGTTCGAGCGCGAGCACGTCAGCATCGCCGCGCTCGACGGCATGGCGGAGCGCACGGTCACGCTCGGCAGTCTCTCGAAGTCGCATGCCATGCCGGGCTGGCGCCTCGGCTGGGTGATCGCGCCGGAAACGATGATTGCGCATCTGGCGCGGCTCGCGCTCTGCATGCTCTACGGGTTGCCCGGTTTCATCCAGGAGGCGGCGATCACGGCGCTCGACAACCGCGCGCAGATCGTCGTTGAAATGCGCGAGATCTATCGCCGCCGGCGCGACATCGTCTACTCGCGGCTGGCGGGCGTGCCGGGGCTCGAGTGCCTGTTGCCGGAAGCGGGCATGTTCATGATGATCGACATCCGCGGCACAGGCCTCGACACGCACGCGTTCACCTGGCAGCTGTTCGAAGCGCAGAAGGTTTCCGTGCTCGACGCGAGCGCGTTCGGAGAGACCGCAAACGGCTATGTGCGGCTGGGTTTCGTCGTGGACGAAGCGAGGCTCGTCGAGGCCTGCGAGCGGATCGCGGCGTTTGTCCGGGAGCGTGCCGCAGCCGCGACGCGCTAGCGGGTCTTTCGCCGGGCGCGCAGCAAACGCGGGCAAGCTCAGCGTTCGCCGTCGAAAAGATCGTTGAGCATCTCGTCGAAGGCGGCCTGGGCGTCTTCCAGTTCCTGGAGCGCCATGTCGAAGGTCTGCAGTGCGAACTGCGACGGCTTGCCGTCGCCTTCCGGCGGAAACTGCGATTGCAGCGAGGTGAACGCCGACTTGACGCGCTGGGTCGCGGTCAGGACGCGCTCCATGGCGGCGGCTTCTTCGGCTCGTGCCTGTTCTGGGGTCATCGAAAGCTCCGTTATTGCGTGAATGGGTTGGGTGCGTTCAGGGCAGGGGCAGTCCGCCCTCGGCCTTCACTTCGCGCAGCGACAGCGCCGATTCGACCGAGGTGACACCGGGCAAGCTGCGCAGCTGGTCGCGCATGAAGGTGCCATAGTCGTCGAGATCGCGGGCCACCACCTGCAAAATATAGTCCGCCGTGCCGGATACGTTGTGGCACGACAGAATGCGCTCGATCGCCAGCACCTCGCGCTCGAAGCGGTCGGCGAGCGCGCGGTCGTGCACGGCGAAGCGCACCGAGACGAATCCCACCACGCCATAGCCGAGCGCGCGGCGCGACAGCACGGCCCGGTAACGCTCGATATAGCCCTCCTGCTCGAGGCGTTTGAGGCGCCGCGCGCACGGCGTTTCGCTCAGGCCCACCGTTTCGGCGAGGCGTGCGTTCGGCATGCGCCCATCGGTTTGCAGCGCGCCGAGGATCGCCCGGTCGAGTTTGTCGAGGTCGCTCATGATGGCTGGGGAATTCTGGTGCAGATTCCGAAATCTTAGCGCATTCCACCAATATCTGGCGAAAGTGGTATGAAAATCGCCAGAAATCGCTCTGCGTGTAGCGGCAAGATAGAGCCTCTTTCACGCGAGCCCACCATGATTTCCGCCCACCTGCTGTTGATGTTCATTGTCGCGCTGATTATCGTCTGCGCGCTGCCCGGCGCCGACATGGCGCTCGTGATGCAGACCAGCATGAGCCGCGGCACGCGCAGCGGCTTCGCGGCGGCCTGCGGCCTGGGGCTCGCGCGCGCGACCCACGTGACGCTGTCGGCCTGTGGTCTCGCCGCCTTGCTGCGCAACGCGCCGTGGCTTTATGAAGTCGTGCGCTACGTGGGGGCAGCGTATCTCACGTGGATCGCCGTGCAGATCTTCCGCGCGCCGGCGTTCGCGATGCCCGAACACGAGGGCGGGGCGGTGGCGCGGCCGCGCCGCGCCGATTTCGCCAAGGGCCTGCTCACGAACCTGCTGAACCCCAAGGCGTTACTGTTCTGCTCGGTGCTGCTGCCGCAGTTCATCCGACCGGAGGCGGGCTCGGTCTGGCTGCAGGTGTCGGTGCTGGGCGTGCTGCTGGTTGCCGTGTGCGCGCTCTTCGACGTGATCTATGTGCTGGGCGCCGTGCGCATCGCGGTGTGGCTGCGCGGCAATCCGCTCGCGCAGACGGTCCAGAAGTGGGCGTTTTCGTCCGCGTTGATCGGCTTCGCGCTGCGGCTTTCGCTCGATTGAAGCCGCCGCCGGCAAAGGCGGTTGCAAGAAGGCGTGCGGCGCGCGAGGCGCCGCACGCTTTTTTATTGCTCGTGTTTCGCGGCGCGCGTTAGCGCCCGCCAAGATAGTCGAGCTTGCCGAGTTCCACGCCGTTGTGACGCAGGATGTCGTAGGCCGTGGTGACATGGAAGAAGAAGTTGGGCAGCACGAAGCCCAGCAGATAGCTCTGGCCCGTGAAATCGATCGGGCCGCTGCGCATCTTGAGCGTAATGCTGCGCGCTTCCGTGCCGTCGATCTGCTCCGGCTTGAACGTGTTCAGATACTCGATGGTCTTCTGGATACGGGCGTGCAATTCGTCGAAGGTGACCTCGACGTCCTCGAATTTCGGGGCATCCACACCGGCGAGGCGCGCCGCGCAGCCCTTTGCGGTGTCGGTGGCGATGTGGATCTGACGCATGAGCGGCAGCATGTCGGGGAAGAGCCGCGCGCCCGTCAGCACGGAGGGGTCGATCTGCTTTTCCGCCGCGTGCGCCTGCGCCTTGCCGATGATGTTTTGCAGATTGGTGAGGCCGCGCACGAGCACGGGCACCGATGCTTGATACATGGAAATGGACATGGGGTTTCCTCGTTTCTTCGAATGCGCGCGATACGCTCCGCTTTGGAGCTGACCGGGCGGCCCATTATGCGCTATCGCGTCGCGTGCTGCCATCGGCCAAATGGCCAGCATGAGCGCGACGGCCAGGCATCTGGGCGGGCGCATGGATTACCTGGGATTACAGAGCAAAAATTCCTTGTCAAACCTCGAGGTTGCGAGCGCTTGCGGCGAGGCGCTGGGGGCTGGCGCGCGATGTGCGGAACAGCATGCCCACGGGCCGATGTGCGCAATTGCCCTGACAATATTTGATTGTGGTTTAATAGCCCGGCACCAACCATCCATTGCGCATCGTGCTGCACGATGCGATCAACCATGAACGCAGAAAAGGCAGCAATACGCCGCATCGCGCGCCGCATGGCAGAAGGCAGTGTTTGTCGCACTGGCGCGTCGCGCTGGCGCGCGCGAGTGTTGCGTGTCTCGCTGCTGGCGCTCGCGACTGGCAGCGCGGCACAGTCCGCATTCGCGCAGGATCCTCGGCTACTCGATACGCGCGTCACACAGGAATCGGTGACGGACACGATCTGCCGTCCAGGCTACGCCGACACCGTGGCGCCGCCGTTCGACGAGACCATGGCACTGAAGGATCGCATGCTCGCGGCGCGCGGCATCGACGCCGACGACGGTGTGGGCTACGCGCTCGACCGGCACGTGCCGATCGTCCTCGGCGGGTCGCCGGACGCCACCGCCAACTTCGATCTCATCCCATGGGGCGGCCACGCCGGCGAGCGCCGCAAGTCGCTGCTCACGGTGCGCCTGAAGCGTTGCGTGTGCGCGGGGCGCATGACGCTGGCCCAGGCGCAGGCCGCGATCACCGGCAACTGGGTGCACCAGTACGATCGCCTCACCCGCATGGAGTGCGGCGGGTCGGCAGACGAAACGACCTCGGCAAGCCGCGACGACGGGTCCTGAAGCGCAGTTTCGCGCGCACTTTTCCTCCCTCGGGCACGCTGATTGCGGCCAGAGCACACATGGGCAGCAGACAATCGGGCGGCAACGGTTAGCCATCTGGCGCCAGACAATATGCCGCAGCGCACCGCTCAGCAAATGCGACTATGCTGACATTCATCAACAACAGGGAGTCACAACAATGCTTACGTCCAGCCTTTTATTGCTTGGCGTCGCTGCCGTGCTGGGCCAGGTGGCGTGGACCCGTGCTCGCGCTCGTGCGAGCCTGCAGCCCGTGCGCGTACGCGCGACGCAACCGCGCCGGTTCCGCTAAACGCTGCACGTCGGGTCCGAAAATCCCGCGAGGTAGGCCGTCATGCATCTGACCGTCTGGAATGTTCCCGAAACCTGCAGCGAGCAGGACGTGCGCAGCTTTTTCGAGCGCGAACTCGGCAAGTACGCCAAGGGCATTACCGTTTATGACGCGGGCACGCCCAACGCGCACGCGGACGTCGAACTCGATTCCGAAGTGCCCTACGTGGCCGATGCCGTGGCGCGCGAGCTTCAGTCCCGTCGCCTCGCAGGCGTTGCGCTGAGGGTGAGCGCGCCGCCGTTCGAAGACGAAGAGCCGCCGCAACGCAACTGAGCCGTTCGCGCCGCGCTTCAGCGGCCGTCGTCGGCGCGGTCGTACGGTGTATAGGGCAACGCCCGCTTGTGGCGCGTCGACTCGTAAAAGCGAAAGATCGTCTCGTACGTGCGTTCGCTCACCGGCTTACCTTCCAGAAAGTCGTCGATCTCGTCGTAGCCGATCCCGTAGGCGTCTTCGTCAGGATGCAGCGGGCGCAACGTTTCCAGATCCGCAGTCGGCGTTTTCTCCACCAGCGTGGCCGGGACGCCCAGCGCCCGCGCGAGCGCGCGCACGCGGCGCTTGTTCAGGCCCGCGAGCGGCAGCACGTCGGCGCCGCCGTCGCCGAACTTCGTGAAAAAGCCCATTAGCGATTCCGCCGCGTGATCCGTGCCGATCACCAGTCCCGCTCGCGCGCCGGCCACCGCGTACTGCGCGATCATCCGCTCGCGTGCCTTGATGTTGCCGTGGAGCTTGTCCTGCTCGCTTCCGTCGGCGAAGGCGAGGCCGCTTGCCGCGAGCGAGGCGAGCATCGCGTCGGCGGCGGGGCGCATGTCGACGGTCAGAATTTCGTCCGCCGCGATGAAGGCGAGCGCGGCGGCGGCGTCCGCTTCGTCGCGCTGGGTGCCGTAGGGCAGACGCATCGCGATGAAACGTGCCGACGTCTGGCCCTGCGCGCGCAGGCTTTCCACGCTCAGTTGCGCGAGGCGCCCCGCCGTCGCGGAGTCGATGCCGCCGCTGATGCCCAGCACGAGCGTGTGCAGCCCGCTCGCCAGGAGGCGCTGCCCGAGAAAGCGCACGCGCTGCTCTATTTCGGCATGTGCGTCGAAGTGTGCGGCGACGTTCAGCTCGGCGATGATGCGGTGCTGGCGGGCGAGGCGATCGGCTTCCGGGTTGGCGTCCGATTGGGGGAGCATGAGCGGTTCCTCAAATTGGCTGCGCACGCGACATACGCGCGCAGTCTGCGTTGTCTGGTCTAATGTCGGGTGGTCGTGGCGCTGTCAGTGACGCCGCATGGCACGGCGCCCGACGTATCCGACTTCAGACAAGACGCACAATCGGCCGGACTCACGATGAACGACAATTTTTCGCGGCGCATGAGCGCTCGCGTACGCGGTGGCGTCCGGGGCGACGCCCCTAAACTTCCCCATCATAGAACGCGGTGGTTGGGCGCGCCGGCGCGCCGCGCAATAGCGACCGTACTCTGCACCTTGTCTTGCGCTTCGTGGGCGGCAAGCGCCGCTTACGCCTCCGATGCCGCGACGGCTTCCGGCGCTCACGTTACCTCTGGCACCGTGCGCAGCGCGCCGGCGCAATCGGCGTCGAAGCCGGCCGCTTCGGGCGCGTCCGTTGCATCGGCTGCTTCGGGCGCGCCGGCGGCTCGGCCGGTTGCCACAGCGGCGTCGGCAGCTTCCGCTGCTTCCACGCCCGAGCCTGTTTCGGCGGCCTCGGTCGTTTCGAGTGCGTCTGCCGCTTCGTCGGCACAGCCGGCTTCCGCGGCCTCGGCCGCGTTGGCCGCTTCCGCGCCTCCCGCGCTGGTGCTGCCCGTTCACCGGATGCTCACGCCGGAGGAAGCCGCAGAGGAAACCCGCGGCGCGCTCGAAATGCGCAAGCGCTTCGCGCGCGACGTCAACCGGCGGCTGCATGTGCCGCTGGCCGAGCAGCGCGCCTACGGCCAGCGCCTGCAGGCTGCGCTCGACGAGAAGAACCTCGGCGCGCTGGCGGGCGAGTTCGTTATCCTCGTCGATCGCAGCGCGAATGTGCAGGCGCTCTTCATCTACTTCCGCGCGATGCCCGACGAGCCGTGGCTCATGATCGGCGCGTCGCCGGTCGCGACGGGACGCCCCGGCGAGTATGACCACTTCCTCACGCCGCTCGGCGTGTTCGAGCACACGCCGCTGAACATGGACTTCCGCGCGGAAGGCACCATGAACCAGAACAACATCCGCGGCTATGGCCGGCGCGACATGCGCATCTATGACTTCGGCTGGGTGGACGGCGAACGCGGCTGGGGCAAGGGCGGTTATTCGCAGATGCGCTTCCAGATGCACGCCACCGACCCCGACCGCCTCGAGCCGCTGCTCGGCATCCGCCACTCGAAGGGCTGCGTGCGGATACCCGCGACGCTCAACGCGTTCATCGACCACTACGGCATCATCGACGCCGAATACCAGGCGCTGGTCGATGCGGGCAAGTCGCTCTGGGTGCTCCACTCGGACCGCGAGATCACACCGTGGGCGGGACGCTTCGTCGTCGTGGTCGATTCGGAGCGCAAGACGCGTCCGGCGTGGTCGCCCGCACCCGGCGGCAAGGCGCGTGCGAAGGTGCCGGCCGGCGCCGACACCGCTGACTAAGCGTGTCATCCGGGCGGTCGCGCCAGCGCATGCGCTACGCGCGCCGCGCGAGCAGCACGCCCGCTAGCGCGACGCCGAAGCCCGCCATTTGCACGGGCGTGAGCGTTTCGCCGAACAGCAGCCAGCTTTCGAGCGCCGCAAGCGGCGGCGCGAGAAAGAGCAGCGCCGTGGCGCGGGCGGCGTCGCCGTGGCGCACCATCCATACGAGCAGCGTCACGCCCACGCCCGAGAGCATCGCGATGCCCCACGCCAGCGAGAACCACAGGGTCGGCGTGGCGATCCAGCGCGTCTCGCCGAGCACGAGCGCGAGCACGGCGGCGACGATCGCCGCGCCCAGATTCTGCACGGCGCTCGCGCTGCGGATGTCGGCTTGCGCGAGCGACGTCTTCTGATAGAGCGTTCCCGCCGTGATCGATCCGACCGATACCACCGCGACCACCACCACGAGCAGCGGATTCGCATGAGCGTGCATGGGCGCGGTCGCGGCAGCGGCGTCCGCGATCGCGCCGCCGCCTGCGTGCATCGCGGCGTACAGCTTCGGGCTCAGCACGAGCACGACGCCGGCGAGCCCGAGCGACATGCCGGTCCAGCGCAGCGGCGGCAGGCGCTCGCCGAACGTGCGTGCCGCGATGGCGGCCGTCAGGAGCGGCTGGAGCGCGCCGAGGAGCGCCATCACGCCCGCGCTCAAACCTTGCGCGACCGCCCAGTAGCCCGCGCCCAGATAGACGCCCTGCAGGAGCGCGCCGGCGAAGAGATGCTTGCCGATTTCGCGTCCGCGCGGCCAGGGCGCGCGCATGACCAGCGCGACGATCGTGAACAGCGCCGCCGTGCCTGCGAAGCGCGCGAGCAGGAACAGGTTGGGATCGGCGTAGGGCGCAATGGCGCGCGCGACGACGAAACCCGTCGACCACAGGAAGACGAAAAGGGTGGGTGCGAAGGTGGCGAGCATCGGTGTCGAAGTGGACGCGCGCTGACGCCGCGCGCGGAGAAACACGAAAGGCTCGGAGTATCGCGCAACGTGCGGGTGGCGGTCTTGTTCAGGACTGCACTGGTCCGGGCCGGCGCCGCTAGATGAGTTGAATGCAACTAACTGCCTAGCCCGTGCCGCGCCAGCCAATGCAAACGACGTCAAGGCGGAAACACTAGCGGCCGCTAGCTTCCAAACAATACCGCGGTCACGCCGATCAAGCCGCCGCAGAGCGCGCAGGCGAGCAGCAGCGCGCGCGTGCGCCGATGCTCGCGGCGCCAGGCATCGAGCAAGGCGGCCTGCTGCGCGGCCTGTCCCGCGGCGGGACCGTGTCCGCCCTTCGCTTGATGCTCGAGGAAGCGGAACACCATCTGCGGCACGCGCGGGGCGATTTGCGCAAGATGGGGCAACTCCTGCGAGAGTCGCCGGATCCAGCCCTGGTGGCCGAGATCTCGCCGCGCGATGTCGGCGAGCGTGTGCCGTGCGATGCCCCATGCGTCGACGCCCGGATGAATCGAGCGGGCCAGCTGCTCGGCCTGGCCGAACGCGCGCTGCGCCGCCACGAGGCGCGGCGAGACTTCACCTCCGAACGGCTGCACCGAATGCAGCAGATGATGGAACAGCGCACCCGCGCTGCGCTCGTCGGTGTCGCTCGCGAAATGCGCTTCGCTGCGCGTGCGCAATTCGGCCTCGATCTGCTCGGTGCGTGCATGCGTGGGCACATGACCGGCCACGTGATGCAGCGTGGCGAGCCGGCCGTAGTCCTGTTCGAACAACGCGGTCGCACCGTGCACGAAGAATTCGCGTTCAGGCGAAGAAAGGCTCGTCATCAGCGCCGCACCCGCGAGCACGAGGCGGCCGCGCGTCTCGGGTTCGACGCTCACCGCGACCCGGCTGGCGTCGAGGGCCGCATGGAAGAACCCGTGCTCGAACGCCTGGCGCGTGACCACTTCGATCAGATGGGCCGCCACCTGCGTGACGTTGATGTGGTGTTCGGCAAGCCCGGCGATATCGGTTGCGCGCACGGTGTCGATGTGCTGCACCGCGATCGTCTGGGGGGTGCAGAGGTCCCAGATCACGTCGGGCACGACGATGCGCGGATCGTCGCCAAGCTGGTGGCCGCTCTGGCTCAGGTTCGCGGCCTGGGCGCGCAGGTCGAAGCGGTGCTGCAGGTCGTCGCGCAGCGCCTGCGCGAGCGTGTGCAACTGCAGCTTGCGCGCGGCACGCGAAAAGCGCTCTATCCAGCGGGCCACGGCGCACAGGAGCGCGGCCTCGTCGTCGACTTCCTGAACCTGTTTGGCGCGCAGCACGCGCAGCGTGATCGTCTGGTGGCCGTTCACCGGCAGCGCGAGCCGCGCGATGTGCGTCTGCTCGCACCAGCCGTTATGGGCCGGCTTGGGGTCGATCCACGTGAACACCGTTTGGGGCGGCTTGCCGAGCGCGGCGCGCAGCGTGGTATCGAGCGCCTCGCCCGCGAGGGGCTCTTCGAAATGCTCGATGGCGTCGATCGCGTCGTGCAAGGTCGCGCCCGCGAGTTCGGGGCGTGTGGCGAGCGTTTGCGCGAAGGCCGCGGCAAGCGGCGCGAGACGCGGCAGCGAACCGTGCAGGCGCGAGGCAAGGCGCGGGTCGCCGTGCAGGTTCGAGGCGAGCGTGAGGAACCAGTGCAGCTTGTGATGCTCGGGCGCGGCGAGCCAGATCAGCCTGAAGCCATAACGCAGTGCACAAAACAGCAGACGCAATTGACGAAGTCGTGAACGCATGAATTTCAAGGGTCATCGCGTGAGCGCGCGGTCCCCACGAGATTAGCAGGGATGGGGACGCGATGGCAGGGCAGGCTCGTTCTGCGCATGCGTAATACAATACGGCGGCTTTTCCGCATTCACGTCGGACTCACATCATTCCCAGCGTTTTTTCCACGCACGACCCGCGCCCACCGAGATGCTCGCAGAACAACGTCACCAATACATCCTCTCGCAAGTGAACCGGACAGGCGCGCTTTCCGTGGCGGATCTCGTGCGCGAACTGCGCGTCTCGCGCGAGACGATCCGGCGCGACCTCAATACGCTCGCAGAGCGAGGGCTGCTCGTCACGACCCACGGCGGCGCGCTCTCGAGCGACCGCCGGGAGCCCGATCTCGACGTGCGCGAAGCCGCCAACGCGAGCGCCAAGCGCGCAATCGGCGAACGTGCGGCGGAGTTCGTGCCCGACGGCGCCTCGGTCATCATCGATTCGGGCAGCACCACGCATGCGCTCGCGCGCGCGCTCACGGACCGCCATCGGCTCACGGTGTATACCAACGACTGGCGCATCGCGCTGTTGCTCGGCCGCCGCAACGAGAACCGCGTCACGCTGCTGGGCGGCGAGCTGTCCGACCACGAGGAAGCCACCTTCGGCCTCGACACCGTGCAGCAGCTTGCCCAATACCACGCCGATTTCGCGTTCGTCGGCGCGGGCGGCATCACCGCCGACGGCTGGCTCACCGACTACTCGCGCATGGTCGCCGAGGTACGCAGCCGCATGCTCGCGGCCACGGCCTGCGCGATCGTCGTCGCCGACCATTCGAAATTCGGGCGCGTCACGCCCGTGCGCATCAACGGCTTCGAGCAGGCGCGCTACGTCATCACCGAGCTTGCGCCCGAAAAGAGCATCGCGCGCGCGATTACGGCACGTGGGCCCGAACTCGTCATCGCCTGACTCTCCCTGCGGCGCGGCGTGGCGCGCGCTGCGCTTGCCCGTCTACACGCCTGCATGGCTGCCGTCAGCACCTTCCCGGCAGAATCAGCACGCCTATGTGGCTTGTCGAATATTGGCGAATTGTGGAATTTTTTGACAAACGCCACAATCGTCATGCGCGTGTCATCAAAACCTGTGATTCTTGCGGGGCCCGTCCAGATGGGCCGGTCAGCGAGGCGAGCGGCAATTCCGCGGCTTCGCCTGGCCGGCTGGTTCAGGTGGAAAGTGTCGGATTGTAGACAATCTGCAATCGCGATACGAGACCACCGCGAGGCGGGCAATGACAGGCGGCGCAGTCCGCCGAAGTTCGGATTGTTCAGCTCAGTTCGATCCATTCAACAAACGCATCGGGTATCCCGAGCACCTGGTTTTGCCTTCGGAGAGTGACATGAACCACACGAATTCCCATCGCGCGGGTTTTGCACGCAAGCTGCTGCCGATCGCGGCCGCCGCGGCGCTTCTGGGCGCTGCAGCGAGCGCGCATGCCGCCGACGCCGTCGTGCTGTACACGGCCGACGGCCTCGAAAATCTCTACAAGGACGTGCTGCCGGCCTTCGAGAAGAAGGAAGGCGTCAAGGTCAACATCGTCACGGCGGGCAGCGGCGAAGTGGTGAACCGCGCGAACGTCGAGAAGGACTCGCCGAAGGCCGACGTGATCGTCACGCTGCCGCCGTTCATCCAGACGGCGCAGCAGAGCGGCCTGCTCCAGCCGTACCAGAGCGTGAACTACAAGAACGTGCCGACGATCGCGAAGGCGACCGACGGTTCGTGGGCGACGTTCGTGAACAACTACTTCTCGTTCGCGATCAATCCCGATGTCGTGAAGAACGAGCCGAAGACGTTTGCTGACCTGCTGCACCCGGACTACTCGGGCAAGGTCGCGTACTCGAACCCGGCCACGGCTGGCGACGGCATGGCCGTGATCATCCTCACGACCTCGCTGATGGGCGAAGACAAGGCGTTCGACTACCTCAAGAAGCTCGAGCAGAGCGCGAAGTTCCACACCAAGGGCACGGGCTACCTCGACGTGCTGCTCTCGCGCAACGAAATCGCGGTGGCCAACGGCGACCTGCAGATGGATCTCGACGACGCAGCCAACGGCGGCCTCTCGCTCAAGCCGATTTTCCTCGCGGCCGACGCTGGCGGTCATCCCACGACGTTCCAGCTGCCGTACGCTATCGGCCTGATCAAGAACGGCCCGAACCAGGCTGAAGGCAAGAAGCTGATCGACTACCTGATGTCGACGGACGTGCAGTCGAAGGTGCCGGACATCTTCGGTATTCCGGGCCGCACCGACGTGGCGCTCAAGGGCAAGAACGGCGAAGCCGTCAAGCAGGCCATCCAGGGCGTGAAGCTGATCCCGGTGGACTGGAACCAGGTGATGGCGAAGAAGGCCGACTGGACGACGCGCTGGAAGACCGAAGTGATCGGCTCGTCGGGCAAGCAGCTCGAAGTCGTGAAGCCGAAGTAAGCAGCAGCAATTTGTAATTTTGTATGGGATGGGACCTGGTGCTTCCGCGCCAGGTCCCATCGACAGCTTTGCATAGGACCAGAGTCAGGCGCTTTGCATGGGACCGGAGTAAGGAGCTTTGCATGGGACCAGAGTAAGCGCTAAAGCGCCAACTCTGGTCGACAGCTAAAGCGCCAACTCTGGTCGACAGTTAAAGCGCCCACTCCGGTCGATAGGAGATGAACCCGGTGAATACCGCAAGCCTCGCGCCGGCCGGCATGGCCCGCGCGCTGCCGGATGTGTCCGGACTGACTGACGCCACGGACGCCTCCGGCGCTGCGGGCGTGCAGATCGACCACCTGAGCGTGCGCTTCGGCGCGCGTACTGTCCTCGACGATCTGTCGCTCACGATCCGACGCGGCGAACTGTTGACCGTGCTGGGCCGCAGCGGCTGCGGCAAGACGACCTTGCTGCGTTTCATCGCGGGGTTCATCGAAGCCGACGGACTCGCGGGCACGCTCACCGTGGCGGGCCACGATCTGACCCATGTGCCGCCGCATCAGCGCAACCTGGGTTTGCTGTTCCAAAGCTATGCGCTCTTTCCGCATCTCTCGGTGTTCGAGAACGTCGCGTTCGGGTTGAAGGCGCGCCGCGTACCGTCGCGCGACATCGCGCGGCGCGTGGCCGACGCGCTCAAGCTCGTGCAGCTCGGCGACGCGGGGCACATCATGCCCGCGCAGCTCTCGGGCGGCATGCAGCAGCGCGTGGCGCTCGCGCGTGCGCTCGTGATCGAGCCGGACGTGCTCCTGCTCGACGAGCCGCTCTCGGCGCTCGACGCCAATCTGCGCGCCTCGGTGCGCTCCGAATTGAAGGCGCTGCACGAGCGGCTGCCCGACCTGACGATCGTCTGTGTGACGCACGATCAGGACGACGCGCTCGTGCTCTCCGACCGTACGCTGCTCATGCGCGATGGCCACATCGCGCAGCTGGGCACGCCGCAGGAACTCTACGACACGCCCAACGACGCCTACGTGGCCCGTTATCTGGGCGCGGCGAACCTGCTGCCACCGAACGTCGCGTTCCCGGTGGGCGATGCGCGTCACGACGTGCGCGACAAGCTCGCATGCCTGCGTCCCGAAAGCCTGCGCATCGTGCCGCTCGGCGAAGGCTCGCTGCACGGCACGATCGAATCGGTCGAGTGGTATGGCTCGGTGCTGTCGGTGCCGGTGCTGCTCGACGCGATGCCGAACGAACCGGTGCTCGTCACCATGCAGCGCGGCCACGGCATGACGCCGGCGAAAGGCATGCGTGTGTCCCTGCGTTACGAGGCTGACGATGTCGTCCTTATCAACCCCTGATTCCGCCCAGGCTCTGCCCGGCGCCGATGCGCACGCGGCCGCCGTGCGCCGCCGCGAACGGCGTGCGCAATGGCATATCGCGTTTCTGCTCGTGTTCGTGCTCGGGCCGCTGGTCGTCTATCCGCTCGTGCGGCTCGTGCTGCTGAGTCTTTCTGGCTCGCATGGCTTGAGCTTCCACGCGTACGAGACGTTCTTCGGCAATCCCGATTCGCGCGGCGTGATCGCCACGACGCTGTGGATCCTGTTCCTGAGTGCGGGTCTGGCTTCCGTGCTGGGTGTCGCGCTCGCCGCGCTGCTGTTCTTCAAACCGTTTCCGGGCGCACAGCTCGTCACGCGTTTTCTGGAACTGTTCGTGGCGTTCCCGTCGTTTCTCGTCGCGTTCACGCTGATCTTTCTGTACGGCTCGCAGGGCTCCGTGAGCATCGGGCTGCAACGGCTCTTTCATTTGCAGGCACCCCCGCTCGACTTCCTGTTCGGCATCGGCGGGGTGGTACTCGCGGAAGTGGTGTTCTACGCGCCGTTCGTCGTGCGTCCGACGCTCGCCGCGTTCGCGCTGCTCGACATGCGCCTGATCGAAGCCGCACGCAGTCTCGGTGCGAACAGCCGCATGGTCGCCCTGCGCGTGATCCTGCCGCTCGCTTGGCCGGGTATCGCGGCGGGCACGATCCTGTGTTTTCTGCTGACGTTCAACGAGTTCGGCATTCTGCTCGTGCTCGGCAGCGCGCACCTCATCACGCTGCCGGTGGCAATCTACAGTTCGGCCACGGTCGACCTCGATCTGCCGACGGCCGCCGCAGGCGCCGTGGTCATGCTCGCGATGTCGCTTTCCCTGTATGCGCTGTATCGGCGCGTGAATCGACGCAGTCATGGAGGCGCGCGCAATGTCAACTAATCCCGTCGCCGGTTCCGACCGTATCGCGCTGCCGCCCAAGCATCTTCGCGCGCAGCCCGTCGAGCGCAGCCTCTTCTCGCGCATTGCCAGCGCGACACTGCTTGGCTTC
This sequence comes from Paraburkholderia sp. BR10141, assembly GCF_056155635.1. Taxonomy (NCBI): domain Bacteria; kingdom Pseudomonadati; phylum Pseudomonadota; class Betaproteobacteria; order Burkholderiales; family Burkholderiaceae; genus Paraburkholderia; species Paraburkholderia sp. BR10141. The sequence continues at coordinate 157,403 of NZ_JBMIQH010000022.1, forward strand.
GCGGCGCTGCTGTGCTTCTGGCTCTTCGTGTTGCCGGTGATCGTCGTCGCGCTGTCGAGCGTCGCGTCGCACTGGTCGGGCACGATCTTGCCCGACGGTTTCAGCACGCGCTGGTTCGAGCGCCTCGGCTCTACCGACTTCGATGCGCTCGCAACGAGTCTCGAAGTGGGCTTCGGCGTGGCGGTGCTCGGCACCGCGCTGGGTCTGTGGCTCGCACTCGCGCTCGAAGGACGCGACCGGCGCGGTCTGGGCGCGGTCGTCGACACGCTCGCGATGGTGCCCAACGGCGTGCCAAGCGTGGTGCTCGGCCTCGCAGTGTTGATCGCCTATCACAAGGCGCCTGTGGATCTGTCCAGTTCTGCTGCGATCGTCGTGTTCGTGCAGCTGGCTCTGGTGCTGCCGTTTTGCTATCGATGCGCTTCGGCTGCGCTGCGTCCCGAGCTGACCGTGCTGCGCGAAGCGGCAGCGAGTCTCGGTGCGCCGCCTTCGATGGTGCTGCGCCGCGTGGTGCTGCCGCAGCTCGTGCCGGCCATCCGCGCGAGTCTCGCGCTGGGCTTCGCGCTGTCGCTGGGCGAACTGGGCGCGACGCTCACGGTGTATCCGCCGGGGTTTGCGACGGTGCCGATCGTCGTGGTGGGCGCAGTCGAGCGCGGTTATTACCTGCCGGCATCGGCACTATCACTGGTCTTGTTGCTCGTCTCGCTGGGGGCGCTGCTGCTGATCGCGGCGCGTGTGCCGCGCCGGCGAGCGGACTGAGCGGATGGATGCCATGCGGTTCGATGCGCCGCAGGCGCGCAACAGACGGCCAAGGCAGGGCATGCAAGATCCGATGAGCGACGAGCGTGCGAGTAGCGGCAACGCGGGCGATCCTGAGGCGTTGTCCGACATGACGCCGCTTGCCATGGTGCGCCAGCATTCGCTGACTGCCCTGGTGCGCGACGAGATCGAGCGACGCATCGCGGCGGGCGTGCTCGCACCCGGCGACAAACTCAATGAAGCCGACTGGGCGGCACGCCTCGCCGTCTCGCGCGGGCCGGTGCGCGAAGCGTTTCGCGCGCTGGAGCAGGCAGGTCTCGTGCGCAACGAGAAACATCGCGGTGTGTTCGTGCGCAGTGTCGGCGCGGCTGAGGCTCAGGAACTGGGCGTAGTGTGCGCAGCGTTGCGCGAAGCGGCGTGCCGGATGCTGGCGCCGCGCATCGACGCGGCGCAGGTCGCGGAGTTGCGCGAGCATCTCAACGCGATGCGCGACGCGGTGGTCGCCGAGAAGGGTGAGGCGTTTCTGCAAGCGCGCGACGCGTTTCGCGCGTCGCTCTTGGCAGCGGCGGGCAACGCCAGGCTGCGCGAGACCTATGAGCGGACCGTGAGCGAATTGCGGCTCTCTTCGCAGCGTGCAGCACCGACGCACAGCGCAATGGATGCATCGTATGCAGGGCATCGCGCGCTGTTGAGCGCGCTCGCATCGCGCGACGCCGACGAATCGGCCAGGCGCATGCGCGAGTCCTGCGGCGACTGAGAGCGGAAGGAACGATGGACGGCGCTCAGGTGTGGGCCGTCGCCGAATTCACGTCATAGAGGAGTTGAAGAAGATGGCACTGAACCTCGCGGATATTCGTGCGCTGTTCGAGACGTATGGTGCGTTGGCCTATAGCGGCGAACCGGTCACGCAACTCGAACACGCGCTGCAAAGCGGTGCGCTGGCAGAAGAAGATGGCGCGACCGAAGAACTGACCGCCGCGGCGTTCCTGCATGATCTGGGTCACCTGCTCAATCGTCAGGGCGAAACGCCGACCGAACGCGGCATCGACGATCTGCACCAGTACTATGCGTTGCCGTTCCTGCGGCCCGTGTTGCCCGATAGCGTGCTGGAACCTATCCGCCTGCATGTGGATGCGAAGCGCTACCTCTGTGCCGTCGATGAAGCGTATTTCGGCTGCCTCTCCGCAGACTCGGTGCGCAGCCTCGAATTGCAGGGTGGCATCTTCAATGAAGATGAGGCGCGCGATTTCGCTGCACGCCCCCACGCCGAAGACGCGGTGCGCCTGCGCCGCTGGGACGATCTCGCGAAGGTGGCGGGCAAACCGACGCCGGATCTCGACCACTATCTACATCTCGTCGAACGCGTCATGCAACGCCACGTTTGAGGCGATTGCGCTCCCGCGCTTTTCCGATTTTCACGCGAGTCAAAAAACCGCTTGCAAGATGTCATCTGCGTGACTAGAATTCCGGTCTTTCGC